>JBBQTU010000001.1:0-62210 GCA_038213005.1 Tepidisphaerales bacterium
CCTCGTCCGCACATGAATACCCCGTGCATCATCAGCGAGACAAATGCCCCAGCCATCCAAGCCATCACCCAAGCCTGAACGTTTGTGGCCTGCCTGTGCGGGCGAGGACGCCACGCACTACCGAGAGAGTAGTGCGTGGCGTCCTCGTCCGCACATGAATACCCCGTGCATCATCAGCGAGACAAATGCCCCAGCCATCCAAGCCATCACGCAAGTCTGAACGTTTGTGGCCTGCCTGTGCGTAAATCAAAGAGGGCGCGATTCGGAGATGATCCTGCGACGCAGCTCGTTCTATGATTCCACATCGCTCCTCTCCCGTTTCGGACGACCTTCCCGGCCACTTGTGTGTTCGAGCCCCAGTTGGCTCACCAGCTTCATTGTCCAGGCATCGTCGCCGAACGGGCGGCTCCGCTCAAGGCTCAATCACCAGGCGCCACGCTCTTTGGGCTTTGGGCATCAGGATGGCGTTGACACGCCGGAGCCAGTCCGTCGGCCGCCCGGTGCGCCAGGGGCTGAGGATCGACTTCTGTTAAGGCATACCCTGTGACCGCACCCAGAGCCTGCTCCAGCGATAGTCCTCGGCGCGGGCCACCACTTTGGCTGGCTTGCTCTGCTTGCTCTGCTTGCTCTGCTTGCTCCTGTTCAATCCTGGTTTGAGCTCAGGACCCAGCGTGACCGTTGGCTCCTTCTTGCTCCTTACCGCATCCACCCGATCCAATCCGCCGGGCGGGGCACCGGCCCGAAAAACGGCACATGCCGCAGATTGGACTTGACCCGTCCATATTCCTATCTTATACTGACAACCATTAGCCGTAGCGCCCAGCGTGCGCGCCAACCGTGGTGCTCTGTTGACAACTGACTAGCCGCACTTGAGCGGCAATTTATGCGGCGGCCGGCCGCTGTGAATCACCCAGCCTCCACCCACCAGCCACCCAGCCATCATTGCTGATGACTAGTGACTACTACCCTAACATAGTTCAGACAATGTCCTATCTTGTCGGTGGCAGTTTTACGCTCTCAATTTTCACAGCCAAACCTGAGCATCTGACCCCACCGGCGCGTAACTCCTTATGCCACAACACCTCGCGATACCCCCCACCCCCGCCCCCGCCCCCGCCCCAGAAAACCTGTGCTTCTGCCCCTTGGTATCCGGCCGCGTTGCTCCTGTCTGCCGTTCATCCTCTACGGTTCCCGTTCGCCGCCTCCTTTGTGTCCCTCGCGCCCGGCGGGTAGACTCCGGCGCTTTGGAACGTCGGCAACGGTAAATCGGAGAGAGAAATATCCCATGAAAGTGCTCTTGATCGGCAGCGGCGGACGCGAACATGCTTTGGCTTGGAAGATCGCCGCCTCAAAGAAGGTGACCCATTTCTTCGCCGCACCGGGCAATCCCGGCGTGGCGCAGTATGCCCAGCTCGTGGACATGTCCGAGATGGACTTCCCAGCCATTGAGGCATTCGTGAAGCGGGAGAAGATCGACCTGGTCATCATCGGGCCGGAAGATCCGCTGGCCCTCGGTCTGGCCGATCGCCTGACGGCGCTGGGCGCCAAGGTGTTCGGGCCCAACAAAGCCGCGGCCCGGATGGAAGCCGACAAGTGGTTTGCCAAGGAAATGATGCGGCACCAGGCCGTGCCGACGGCCGAGGCCCGGGTGTTCACCAATCCATGGGCGGCCGAGGAATACGTGCAGATGCGCAGCAGCCCGCTGGTGATCAAGGCCACGGGCCTGGCTAAGGGCAAGGGCGTGACGCTCTGCTATCGCACGGAGGATGCGATGGAAGCCATCGACAAGATCATGAAGCAGAAGGCGTTTGGCGACGCCGGCAACCAGATCGTCATCGAAGAACTGCTGTCCGGCCCGGAATGCTCCATCCTCTGTTTCGTCGACCGCAAGTCGATCTACATCATGGAGACCGCCCAGGACCACAAACCGGTGGACGATGGCGACACCGGGGCGATGACCGGCGGCATGGGCGCCTATTCGCCCACGCCCGTGGTCACCGAAAAGCTCATGGACGCCATCCAGCGAGACATCCTGGTCCCGATCGTCGGCGGCTTGGCGCGAGAGGAAATCGAGTACAAGGGCGTGCTCTACGCCGGGCTGATGCTGACGGCGGCCGGCCCGAAGGTGCTGGAATTCAACTGCCGCTTCGGCGACCCCGAAACCCAGCCGCTGATGGCCAGGCTCCAGACCGATATCATCGACATCATGCTGGCGGTGATCGACGGCACGCTGGACGAGGTGGAACTGAAGTGGGACCCGCGCCCCGCGATCTGTGTGGTGGCGGCCAGCGGCGGCTATCCCGACGAATACACCAAGGGCGCGGTGATCACGGGAATCGAAGAAGCCGACAAGCTGCCCGATGTCAAAGTCTTCCACAGCGGCACCGCGATGAAGGATGGCCAGCTCGTCACCGCCGGCGGGCGCGTGCTGGGCGTGACAGCCGTCGGCAAGACGGTCAAAGAGGCCCAGAAACGGGCGTACGAGGCGATGAAGCTGATCCACTTTGACGGCATGCACTACCGGACCGACATCGGGCACTGGGCGATCAAGTGACGGCGATCAAGTGACCGCGATCACTCCGGCCAGTCGGTAGCATCGCGCCGGGCCAGGATGTAAGGCAGCGAGCGCAACTCGCCTGCATTGATGCCCGCGCATCGCTTGGCCGCCTCATCCCATGTTTTGGGATTGGTCAGCAGGCCGTACCAGAATGGCCAGGTGCGGCATTGCAGCGGGCGGACCGCGTAGATCGAGCAGGTGCGTTTGCGGTGCTTCACCGTCTGTCCGTCCGATGGGTCGGCGGTCTCCTGCTCTTCCAGGAAGATGCAGTCGTATTCGCCGCGTGAGTTCTGCGGCTTTTCCTTAAGGCTGAATCTCGCCCCGATCTTCCGGCAGTACTTCTCGGCCACCGCATCGACACTCTCGCCCAGATGTTTCGCGAGCCGGCCGAGCTCCACCGGGGAGATCCACACATACCCCGGCCCGCCGGTACAGCAGTTCCCGCAGGCCGTACACTGAAAGTGCAGCCCATCGGCATACCAGGTCGCCTTGGCAGCCTCATCACGTTTTTCATCGTCCAACGCCATCGTGACGGCGATCATCGCGGACAGATGAGGGCGATTCAAGCAGGCTCTACCTTTTTGAGCCAGAGGCGGATTGCAGGAGGGTGAACATCGGGAGGAACATGGCGATGACGACCAGCCCGGCCCATAGCACGTCGGCCAGCAGGAGCAGAATGGTCATCGTGATCGCGTAACGACGGATGGGACGGACCTCGGTCGCAGTCGCGTCGATTACAATGCCGGCCACGACGATCGCCATGGCGAACAAGACGGCGAGGCACCAACCCCAGCCTGCTGCATCAAGCCACCAATAGAACTGCATGAAGCCCTTGGTGAGCATGGGCACGTCCGTTTTGAAGTCCTTGAGAATCGAGACGAAAAGGGGAACGACGAACAGCGACCCCAAAAATACGCCAAGGCTTACTACCACGACAGTGCTCAGTAGCAGTTGATAGGACCAAGCCAGAGAGCGGCCCCTCTTGGGCGCAGCAGCATAGCTGAGCGGCACTGGCAGTGGCGAAGTTTCCATGCAGACACGATACGCGCTGGCGACGGGACGGCAAGCTGGCCAATCTTCGCCGGGCGTGCCCGATGATTCGGGAGCGACTGCCAGGCACGCCCGTTCGCGCCTATCCGTGAATCCGTGCGCCTGCCGTCACCTTGCACTGCACTTCGTATTGTCCGGCCGGCACCTGCACCTTGCACCAGCCGTCCTGCCACTGCACTTCGGGCTTCTCAGCGATATTGCTGGTGACGATCTCGCCGGGCAGATAAATATCGGCCGACGTGTTGGCCGGCACCAGCACCCGCAGGGTCATCGCGCCATCCTGGTGAGTCCACTGCGTCTCGATCCGTCCATGCATCGAATCCAGCGAAGCCTTAGCGTGATCTAGTCCCGCCGCCACCACCGGGCGGACGACAAACCGGGCAAACCCCGGCTCGGTCTCGGCCAGGTCGATCGCGCCGATGCGGGCATACATCCACTGCCCGCAGGACCCGTAAGCATAGTGATTGAACGAGTTCATGCCGACATCCTGGAACCCCTTCTCGGGCGTCCAGCCGTCCCAGCGTTCCCAGATTGTCGTCGCTCCCTGGTTGACCGAGAACAGCCACGAGGGGAACTTCTCATTGGTCAGCAGTTTCCAGGCCAGGTCGTCTCGCCCGATCTGCGACAGCGTGGGCAGGATCAGGTTGCACCCGACAAAGCCGGTGGTGATGACGCCGCGCGTCTCGATGTCGCGCCCAAGCCACGCCGCGACATGGGCGCGGGGTGGCTCGCTGAGCAGGCCAAACCGCAGTGCCAGCACGCACGCGGTCTGCGACTGGCTGGTGAGCCTTCCGCCCGGCGTGACAAATTCGCGGTTGAACGCGGCCTTGAAGCGGTCGAAGACCAGGTCGAAATGGGCCGCGTCGCCCAGTCGACCCAGCACGCGGGCGATCCGCGACATCAGGCTGGCGCTGTACGCCGAGTAGGCGGTGCCGATGAGTTCTTTGCTCGTGTCAGAGCCCATCGCGAGCCAGTCGCCGTAACCAAAATCGGGGTGGATGCCGTCACGGCAGCGGCGTTCAAGATAATTCATGTATCGCGTCATCGACTCATAACATCGCTCCAGCAGCCGCTTGTCGCCGTAGCACTGATAGATCGTCCACGGGACGATGACCCCCGCATCACCCCACGCCGGGGCTCCGGAACCCCAGGCGCCCATCTTGCGATTGCTGAGAATGTCCGGCACGACATCGGTGTAGGCCCCATCGGGCAACTGGGCGTCGACGACATCCAGCATCCAGCGATTGAAGAACCCCGCCACGTCCATGTTGAAGCACGCGGTGCGCACAAACACCTGGGCAGCCCCCATCCACCCCAGCCGCTCATCGCGCTGCGGGCAGTCGGTGGGCACCTCAACAAAGTTGCCCTTCTGGCCCCAGACAATGTTGTGCTGCAACTGATTGAGCTTGGCATGCGAACATTCAAACTCACCGGTCGGCGGCGTGGCGGAGTGAAAGACCAGCCCCGTGATCGTGCCCGCCGGCATTGGCCCCGCTGGCGAGTAGCGCTGTTACGTCATACGTCTGGTAACGGATGCGGATGTTGTAGTCGGTCCAGCCGGGCGTGAGGCGGTCTTCGCCCACGCGCTGGCCATTCACAAAAGGAATGTAAACGCCGCGCGCCGTCACATACAGCCTGGCTCGCGCGATCCCTCCCTTGGTGACAAAACCCTTTCGCAGATGCGTCGCCGGACCCGGCACCACATGCTTCTCCTCCTCCAGCGCAATCCACTGTCCCCTCCACTGCTCGCCAGACGTTAGCCCCAGTTCCCAGAATGCCGCCTCGCTCCAGGCCGATGCCTGTCCTTCCACATCCCACGTCCGCACCTGCCACAGCGCCCGTTGACCCGCTGCAAGCGGCTTGCCCGCATAGGCGAGGGGCTCGTCACGTTCCCGGCCACCTCGCCGCTATCCCACAGGTCGGCCGCACCCGCCTTCGTCCCCACGCGGATCTGATACGCCGTCTGCCTCGCCCCGCGGCGGGGATCGCTCACCCACCACGAAAGCAGCGGCGAAGGATCATCGATCCCATTGGATTGACCGTGTAATTGGCACGAAGATTTGACGGCGCGCAAAGACCCGACATGTCTGCCTCCTTTTGTACGATCGTCGCATCATAACTGTCGCACCGCGCTGGGCAATGCGCGTGAAAGTTCAGTGTCGCATGAAGGGGCGTACCCAGAAATGCGGGTGACTTGCCCCATATCCGTTCCGCACCGCATTTGCTGTTTCGATCTTCCTCCGGTTGTTTCGTATTTCGTGCTTCGTATTTCGTGCTTGCCCGGATATGCCTCGTCTTCCGGCACACACCATGTCGCCCTTGGACACCCGCCGCCTCACGCGCTACCATAACCACCGTGAATAGCGCCATCATCCTCGTCGACCACGGCTCTCGCCTGCCCGAGAGCAATGCGCTTCTGGACGAAGTGGCACTGGCCCTCACCCGGCGCTTCCCCGACCGCTTCACCATTGTCGAGCCGGCCCACATGGACATCGCCGAGCCCTCGATCGCCACCGCCTACAACCGCTGCATTGCCCGCGGGGCGAGCCACCTGATCATCTGTCCCTATTTTCTCGGCCCCGGCAAACACTGGACGTCCGACATCCCCCGCCTGGCCGCCGCGGCACAGGTCCACCATCCCGGCACCACCTACCACGTCACCGCGACCCTGGGCCTGGACGACCTGATGCTGGACCTCCTGGCCAAACGCATCGGCGAATGAAACCGCCGCCTTCGACTGCGCCCGCTGCCACGGCACCGGGCGCCGGGGATAGTCTTGAGAGAGGCATGGAAAGGAGCCTGGTATCTTGCGACCGACCAGACCGACATCGTGGCCCAAGGGGTTCTGGCAGAAGATCCATATCTTCGACACCAACTTCGCCCGTCCGCGTCAGCCCGGACTCAATCGCCGACGCAAGCTTGACCAAGCCCCAGGCTCTTCAGGTAGCCGCCGCGAAAGGTCGTGTGTGGCGTGCTCGCCCGCACAGGCAGGCCAAACACGTTCAGGCTTGCGTGATGGCTTGGATGGCTGGGGCATTTGTCTCGCTGATGATCCACGGGGTATTCATGTGCGGATGAGGACGCCACGCACTACTCTCTCGGTCGTGCGTGGCGTGCTCGCCCGCACAGGCAGGCCACAAACGTTCAGGCTTGCGTGATGGCTTGGATGGCTGGGGCGTTTGTCTCGCTGATGATGCACGGGGTATTCATGTGCGGACGAGGACGTCGCGCACTACTCTCTCGGTAGTGCGTGGCGTCCTCGCCCGCACAGGAGCATCCCACGCTTGGTCCGCGGATCACACCCTATACTCTGGCCACCGGGTGCCGCTCAGTGCCCGTCGGGATCCTTCGCGCGAAGCTTACTTGGCGTCAATCGAAACTGCTGCTTGAACAGCCGCGAGAACGACGGCACATCCGTATACCCCACCGCCCGCGCCACGGCCGCCACCGTCAGCGATCGGTCTCCCAGCAGATACGCCGCCCGCTGCAGACGCTGACGCAACTGGTACTCATGCGGCGGCAGCCCGAAATATCGGCGGAACTGCTGGCCAAATCGAGACACCGACAGCCCCGTCTGTGCCGCCAGGCTCGCAATCGGCAGCTTTCGGTTGTACTCCAGCTCAATCTGCCTGCGCACGACCAGAAACGCCTTGGGGATCTGCCGCTGCGCCAACTGCGTTTGCAGCTTCTGGGCAATACGCCGGGCCATCGTGTCCAGCAGGTTGCGCACGATCATGATGTCCGCCTGCGGCTGGTCGCTCAGCTCATCATTGATCCCGGCCAGCGCCCGCTCGATGATCTCCCCACTGTCCAGCGATGTTGGCTCATCGACCGGCAGGCGATACTCGCCGATCAGGTAGCGGAATATCTCACCATCGACATGGAGGTAGCTGTAGCGGAACGGTGCCTCACGGTTGCCGAAGTACTGCCATCGCCCCGGCGAGAAAATCATCAGCGTGCCGGCCGGATACGGCCGGGGCAACTCACTGGCCGCCAGCCACACCGGATCATAGAAATAGCTCAGTAGATAATCCCCGCTGCCCCGCGGCCGGTTGACTATGCACGCCCTGCACGACTCAAGCACCCCCAGCCCGCGCACCGACAGCCGCTTGGAAGCAAGCGGCGAAACCGCGAAAAAGTGGCTGACACTCTGCATGATGCCTCGTTGCCAAGTGTGCCCCGGATGCCCGGCCAACGCAAGGCAGGCCACCCGACACTAGCCCCACCTTCGCACTTCGTCACATCGAAGGCCCTTGGCGGAAGCGCCAGAGGCGTTTTGACTCCAAAGGTCTGCACTACAAGACTGTCGCCGTCTGGGCTGGGAGTTCGATCTTGTCGCCTCGGATCCGAGGCGGTGGGTGGACGGACAACTCCAGTCTCAACTTCTCCAGAATCATCATTTGCTGAGCCTCCGGTTCCGTGCACCGCGGCAGGATCAGCCAGCGCCCATCCGTGGTCGGAACCGCCACATCCACCAGCTTGATGGCCGACAGGTTCGCCAATACCGCCCGCGACGTCAGGCCCGGAGCACACACCTTGAGCTTCATCTTCAACGTCATCGTCAGGCAGTACCCCCAGAAACGCCACCAGAATGTACGCTCCCACCCGATGCTGAATCTGGTGGTGGATCGGCCGAAGATTCAGATCGCTCTTGACGTAATTTACCCCCTGAATGCGCTTTCGCCCTGCAACCACCGCATTGAAAAGCGATTTTCGCTTTTCACGTGTCAGGCTACAGCTTCACTTGCAGCAGTTCCAAGATCCGACGCTGCTTCTCATCCGGTGAACTGATGGCGTTGGGAATGGCCAACCCGCCGAGTCATCAGTCGCCATGCCCGCGATGTCGGCGATTGCGCTCTACTGATGACACACGCATGGGGCGGTCGCCCGGTGGTAAATGTCGTAGCGATGTATCAGGCAGCGCATCGGTATGGCGCAATGTAAAGAGTCAGCCAGCCGGCTGTCGCGCGGTGGCGTCGGCGATTTGGGCCGGAAGCGGGGCCTCGTAGCGGTAGTCGGGGTCCACGCGCTGCTTCACCTGGATGTCGGCGATCTCGCGCCAGGTGCCGATCAGGCCCTTGGTCGGCGGCAGATCCGCGGAGATCTCGCGATGTAGCGTCCCAAGCCGGTAGCAGGGAACGCCGGGGTACATGTGATGCTCGGTGTGATAGTTCATGTGCCAATAGAGGAACCGGAGCAGTGGATTCAGGCGGATCGTGCGGCAACACAGCCGGTAATCGGGGACGTTGTCCCGCAGGCCGACGTGCTGGGTGTTATTGCAGAGAAACTGCAACCATCCGCCGTAGTATGGCGCGAAGGTCACCAGCACCAGCAGCATCCACCAGTGGAACCAGACGGCGGCCGCGGCGATGAGCAGGTGCCCGACCAGGATTGTTCTGGCCCACGCCACGGCTTCTCTTCGTTTCTGCTGCTCGCCGGGCGCGTAGAGTTTCAGTTCCCACTGCCCGCTGAACCGCCCCGCCGCGATGCGCCACGTCTGCTTCAGCGTCCACCAGAATCCCAGCGGGTTCACGATCGCATTCCTCAGGAAGTCTGCGCGGGTCAGTTTGATTGGCAGCACCACCTCCAGGTCATCCGGCGGATGCAGCGTATAGCGATGATGCCGCAGATGACTCGTCCAGAACATGCGGTGGTTGATCCATCCCATGAAGGCAAAGAGGTGCTCAAAGAGGCTGTTGAGCCCTCGATTGCGGAAGACCGACTTGTGCCCCAACTCATGCACGGCGTTAATCTGGAACGCGTAGCAGGTGCCATGCACGAAGATCAGCGGAAGGGTCGCCCAGAGCGGCCAGTGGTATGCGGAGTACCAGGTGAGTGAAGCCGTGACGAGCAGGATCGCCAGGTAGCCGCCGGCCTGCAGCAGCCCCAAGGCATTGCTGCGCGTGTTGAGCGACTTCATCAATTCCCGGCTCAGCGGGCTGCGATACCAATCGATCGGCTTTCCCGCGTCCTCATCCGACGACATAAATCACCTCGCGTTGGCCCCATGCCCTGTCAAGCGCCGCTCCATCGTCGCCACGACGATGACTCGTTCGCCAGCATCCTATGATAGGGCGGTGCCGGGAAAAGTCGGAAACTCGCGGATGACAAACCGGTGCCAGACCGGTATACTTGTGGCGTTGAGATTCAGTCTCAACGAGTGCGGTACAGCTTGAGGTCGCTTACCCAAGGCGTCTATGCCGACCAGTACAGAACAGATCGAGGAGTTTGCCAACCAGAAGTATCGCTGGGGGTTCACTACGGATATCGGGGCCGACACGATCCCCAAAGGGCTTAGCGAGGACGTGGTCCGGCGGATCTCTGCGATCAAGAAAGAGCCGGAGTTCATGCTGAACTGGCGGCTGAAGGCCTATCGCCACTGGCTGACCATGAAGGAGCCGACCTGGCCGCACGTGAAGTACCCGAAAATCGACTACCAGGAAATCATCTATTTCTCGGCGCCTAAGAGCCAGCCCAAGAGCCTGGCCGACGTGGACCCGGAACTGCTCAAGACCTACGAGAAGCTGGGCGTGCCGCTGCAGGAGCGGGCGATCCTGGCGGGCGTGGCGGTTGATGCTGTGTTTGATTCGGTGTCGGTTGCCACCACGTTTCGCGAGAAACTGGGGGAACTGGGGATCATCTTCTGCTCGTTTTCCGAGGCCGTGCTGCACCATCCTGAACTGGTGCAGAAGTACCTGGGCTCGGTGGTGCCATATTCGGACAACTATTTCGCCACGCTCAACAGCGCGGTGTTTTCCGATGGCTCCTTCATCTATATCCCCAAGGGCGTGCGTTGCCCAATGGAACTGTCGACCTACTTCCGCATCAACGCCCGCAACACCGGGCAGTTTGAGCGGACGCTGATCATCGCCGAAGAGGGCGCGTATGTGAGCTATCTCGAAGGCTGCACCGCCCCGATGCGCGATGAGAATCAGCTCCATGCGGCCGTGGTGGAACTGGTAGCTTTGGACAATGCCACGATCAAGTATTCTACCGTACAGAACTGGTATCCCGGCGATAAGGATGGCAAGGGCGGCATCTATAACTTCGTCACCAAGCGCGGGGCATGTCGCGGCGTGTACTCGAAGATCACATGGACTCAGGTGGAGACCGGGTCGGCGATCACGTGGAAATATCCCTCCTGCATCCTGCAAGGCGACAACAGCGTCGGGGAGTTTTACTCGGTGGCGCTGACGAATCATCACCAGCAGGCCGACACCGGCACCAAGATGATCCACATCGGCAAGAACACCCGGTCGACGGTCGTCTCCAAGGGTATCTCCGGCGGCGTGGGCCAGAACACCTATCGCGGGCTGGTAAAGATCCTCAAGGGCGCAACCGGATCGCGCAACTATACACAATGTGACTCGCTACTGCTGGGCGACAAGTGCGGGGCGCATACGTTCCCGTATGTGGAAGTCCGCAACCCCAGCAGCCGGGCCGAGCATGAGGCGTCCACCAGCCGTATCGGCGAAGATCAGCTCTTTTACTGCAAGACCCGCGGGATTGCCGTGGAGGATGCGGTGAACATCATCGTCAATGGATTCTGCAAGGAAGTGTTCAAAGAACTTCCGATGGAATTCGCCGCCGAGGCGCAGAAGCTGCTGGGCGTGAGTCTTGAGGGAAGCGTAGGGTAGGCTGTTTCACCACGAAGTGGCGAAGCAACGAAGAAGCACGAAGTTGTTACGAGGACAGAAGCAGATGAACCGCAACGGCGTGAAGATCGATGCGAGCAAGCAGAGGACCTTACGCTTGGCTTCTGTACCCGCTTCGTTGCTTCGTCGCTTCGTGGTGAGAAACGAGAACTGCAGACTATGGCATTACTAGAAATAAAAGACTTGTGCGCGAAGGTGGCCGGGCCGACCGGCCGAGCCATTCTCAAGGGCGTGAACCTCACGCTGGATTCGGGGCAGACGCACGCGATTATGGGCAAGAACGGCTCGGGCAAGAGCACGCTGTGTCAGGTGCTGGCCGGGCGCGAGGCGTACCAAGTCACCGGCGGCTCGGTCACCTATGACGGCAAAGACCTCTTTGCCCTGTCGGCCGAGGAGCGCGCCCGCGAGGGGCTGTTCCTGGGGTTTCAGTATCCGGTGGAGATCCCGGGCGTCAGCACCAGCTACTTCCTCAAGGCAGCGGTGAATGCCATTCGCAAACATCGTGGCGAGAAGGAACTGGACGCGGCGGAGTTCCTGCGACTGGTCAAGCAGAAGATGAAGCTGCTGGGCATGGACCAGAGCTTCATGAATCGCGCGGTCAACGAAGGGTTCTCCGGCGGCGAGAAGAAGCGAAACGAGATTTTTCAGATGGCGGTGATCAACCCGCGCCTGTCGCTCCTGGATGAGACGGACAGCGGGCTAGACATTGACGCTCTCAAGACCGTCGCCCATGGGGTAAACGTGGTGAAAGAGCAGGACCCCAACAAGACGATCCTGCTGGTGACGCATTATCAGCGGCTGCTGAACTTCATCGTGCCGGATCAAGTACACGTGATGATCGACGGCCGGATTGTTAAAAGCGGCGGCAAAGAGCTGGCCCTGGTGCTGGAAGAGCGCGGCTACGACTGGCTGGAGAAGGAAGCGGCGGCCGCGGTCTGAATGTGTGGTGTTCTCTTTCACCACCAAGACTCAAAGACACGAAGTGCCACGAAGAGGAGACAGAGACGGCGAGGAGCAGAACAACCAACGGCAACAGCCGACAGGACGATCTTTGTGAGGCTTCGTGCCTTGGTGCCTTTGTGGTGAAGATGAGTACCGGACGCATTAGCTGCGTGCAAGGGATGCAATGACTGAGATTATTGAAACTCCGACATGGACCCGGTTCGCCAAGGCGAGCGAAGTGGAAGGTCTGCGCACGCTCCAGGCGGCCGGGCGGCAGCGGTTTGATGATGCCGGACTGGAACTGGACGCCGAGGAGTGGCGCTTCACCAATATCGGCCCGCTGATCCAGGCGGCCGGTTCAGCAGTGCTCTGTGAGGCATCGGCCAGCGCGGGGATTGCCACCGATGCGGTTCTGGCAGCCAACAGCCTGCGGGAGTACGGTGCCATCGAACTGGTTTTCGTGAATGGCCAATTTGCTCCTCAGTTGTCGGCACTGGGCGTCCTGCCCCGAGGGCTGTATGTGGGGCCGCTGTCGGGCATGCCACGACTCGCGGAGTCCATTGGCAGCCAGACGCGTCTTGCCAAGACTCCGTTCATCGCACTGAACGCGGCGTTCCTGGGTGACCCAGCCGTGGTGCATGTCGCGCGAGGCGCGGCGATCGACCGGCCGATCCACGTGCTGGCGATCGCGACAGCATCGCAGCCATGCATGGTGCATCCACGCTTGCTGGTCGTACTCGATGAAGGCGCTTCGGCACAGTTGGCCGAGACCTACGCCAGCAGCACCACCGGCGACTTTTTCTGCAATGCGGTGACCGAGATCATCCTGGGCCAGGATGCCGTGCTGGACCACGTGAGCGTGAACGTGCAGGGTGACAGCGCCTATCACGTCCAGGCCACCGGTGTGTCGCTGGGGCGAGCGGCCGAGTTCGTCACCCATGCAGTGACGCTGGATACCAAATGGACGCGCAATGACCTGGAGATCAGCCTGGACGGCAATCACGCGCACGCCACCCTCAACGGCGCGGTGCTGCTGACCCGGTCGCACTTCTGCGACAACCACACGCTGATCCGCCATGAGCAGCCCGAGTGCACCAGCCATGAGTTGTACAAGCACGTGATCGACGACAAGGCGTTTGGCGTGTTCAAGGGAAAGATACTGGTCCGCCCCGGCGCGCAGAAAACCGACGCGAAACAGACCAACAAGACGCTGCTGGTCAGCGATTCAGCAGGGATGGAATCGATGCCGGCGCTGGAGATTTACGCCGACGATGTGAAATGCACGCACGGTTCGACGACTGGCCCGCTGGATGAAGAGATGGTTTTTTACCTGCGGTCACGTGGTCTGAGCCACGAGGCGGCCCGCTCGTTGCTGACGTATGCCTTCGCGGCGGACGTCACGCGGCGGATTCGCATCGAAGCCATCCGTCGCCGAATAGAAGACTACATTGCAGCCCAGCAGGATCTGCCCATGGACTTGCGGATTACAGAGTCGGCAGCGCATGATGAGGCGGTTCGAGGATAAGCGGATAACTATGCGTTCGATATCGGCGATCAACCTGGCGTGCGGCGACTTTCCCAAGCGGTGCGATGATTGTCTGCGCACCTTTGATGCGTCCGCGATCCGTCGCGAGTTCCCGATCCTGCACTCGCAGATGAACGGCCGGCCGCTGGTCTATCTGGACAACGGCGCCAGCACCCAGAAGCCGCGCGTGGTCATCGATCGCCTCGCCCGCTACTACCAGAGCGAGCACGCCAATGTGCATCGCGGCGTCTACCAGCTCAGCCAGACCGCGACGGCCGAATATGAGGCCGCCCGCGAGAAGGTGCGATCGTTCATCAATGCCGCCAGCGTGCGTGAGGTGATCTTCACCCGCGGGACCACCGATGGCATCAACCTGGTCGCCAGCAGCTTCGGCCGCAGGTTTCTCAAAAGCGGCGATGAGATCCTGATCTCGGCGATGGAGCACCATTCCAACATCGTCCCGTGGCAGATCGCAGCCCAGCAGGCCGGCGCCACCGTGCGGGTGATCCCGATCAACGACCAGGGCGAACTGCTGATCGATGAACTGGTCCGCATGCTCAGCCCGCGGGTCAAACTGGTGGCGGTCAGCCACCTGTCCAACGTCTTGGGCACGATCAACCCCGTCGAGCAGATCACCAGCATCACCCATGAGCACGGCGCCAAGGTGCTGGTCGACGGCGCGCAGTGGGTGGGGCATTTCCCAACCGATGTCCAGGAGATCGGCTGCGACTTCTACGTATTTTCCGGGCACAAAATGTTCGCCCCCACCGGCATCGGCATACTCTATGGCCGGGCCGAGTTGCTGGAGGCCATGCCCCCCTACCAAGGCGGCGGCGACATGATCGAAACCGTCGCGTTTGAGAATACCACGTACGCCGACCTGCCCTACAAGTTTGAGGCCGGCACGCCCAGCATCGCCGATGCCATCGGACTGGGCACGACCGTCGACTTCCTTCGCCGGATCGGGTTTGAGAACCTGGTCTATTACGAACATGGGCTCTTGCGGTATGCGGAGAGCCGCCTGCGCCAGGTGCCCGGCCTGCGCATGATCGGCACCGCCAACAATAAGAGCAGCGTGGTGTCTTTCGTCATGGAAGATCCGCCCGTGGCGACGATCGACATCGGGGCGCATCTGGACAAAGCCGGCATCGCCATCCGCACCGGCCACCATTGCTGCATGCCGCTGATGAAGCGCATGGGGATCGAATCCGCCGCCCGGGCATCCCTGGCCTTCTACAACACCCCGGCCGACATCGACCGCCTGGCCGAGTCGCTGCTGGAACTTCAGGCCACGGAAAAACGCCGCGCCCTGGCAACCGTCCCATCCGCCATGTCAGCCGGACTGCAATGGCCCGAACCCTTTGCAGACTCGCCCGAAGCCGCCGCCGAGGAAATGGCCGACGATCTGGCCCTGTTCGATGGCTGGGAGGAGCGCGATGCGTTCATCCTCGAACTGGGCGAGAAACTCCCACCCATGCCAGCCGAGCTGAAGGTCGAGCAGTGCCGCGTTCACGGCTGCATGAGCACCGTCCACATGGTCGGCCGCAAACGCCCCGGAACCACTGATGCCGTCGACATCCTGGCCGACTCTGATGCCCACCTGGTCCGCGGCCTGGTCGGCCTGCTGCAGCACGTCTACTCCGGCCAGCCGGCCGACAAGATCCTCGCCTTTGACTTCGACAGCTTTCTCCGGCGCGTCGGCCTGGACAAACACCTCTCCATGGGCCGCCGCAGCGGCCTGGAAGGCATGACCAAACGCATCCGCCTCATGGCCGGCTCGCTCAAAGAAGGCGGCCGCCTCCCAGCCGAGTACGCGGTGGCATAGAGCGGAAGCCCGAGACGCAGCCCCGGCATCTATTTCAGCAGTTGCACCAATCGCGGGAACCTGAGCAGGCCGCTGTCGTCTTGCTCGAGCTTGCCGACCGGGTGCCCGTGCAGATGCACAATGAGTCGCTTCATCGCCGTTCACCTCCCAACGCTTGGCCGCCAGGAAGGCCGATCTCCAAGACGAACCCGAGCGACTGCAATACATCCAGGGCCTTGCCGATCTGACACGTAGCCTTCCCCTTCTCCAGATCGATATCGGGAACATATTGCGATGTTCCCATCCCATTTCATGGGATTATTCTTGAGCGGTGCTCTTTCCGCAGGCTGTGCCGCAAGGGTTGGCTCAAGACGGGAAACTCCCGCACATGCCGGCCGGCGGTAGAAGGAGCCGGAGTGTTGACAGACCCTTTCACGCCCATAGAATGCCGAATCTCGCTTGGGAACCCCCAAGCTGGGGCTCGTAGCTCAGTTGGTTAGAGCGCGTCCCTGATAAGGACGAGGTCGGACGTTCGAATCGTCTCGGGCCCATTTTCCTGCAAGACCAGTGTTTGCAGGAAGCGAACAGGAAGTGACAAGACCCCGGTTTCCCGGGGTCTTGTCGTTTACCAGTCACCCGCCCCGGCCGCGTAACCGCCTGTTGCCATCCGGCGCCACTGCGATGCAGGCTTGCCCCGAGCTCAGCCAGCGCCTTTATGATGTGAACAGAAGCCCCCTGTCGCCTCCGCAAGTCCTCTGTATAATCGCCCCTGACATGGCAGAATCGAACACCACAACCACCGCGGCGTCGGCCTCTCAATACAAACGCGTGCTGATGAAAGTCAGCGGCGAAGGCCTCTGCGAAGAAGGATCCTTCGGCATCCGCGGCCCTGAACTCGAAGCCGTCGCTCAGGAATGCGTTGACATCTGCCGGATGGGGGTCCAGCTCGCCATCGTCGTCGGCGGGGGCAACTTCATCCGCGGATCGACTTTCACCCAGGCCCCGCACGTGCAGCGGGCGACGGCCGACTATATGGGCATGCTCGCCACGGTGATCAACGCCTTGGCGCTGCAAGAAACGATGGAAGGCCTCGGCCAGCCGACGCGGGTCATGTCGGCGATCAACATCGCCAGCGTCTGCGAGCCGTTCATCCGCCGCCGGGCGATCCGCCACCTGGAAAAAGGCCGGGCGATCGTGCTGGCCGCCGGCACCGGCAATCCGTTTTTCACCACCGACACCTGTGCCGCATTGCGTGCGGCCGAGATCCACGCCGATGTGCTGCTCAAGGCCACCAAGGTGGACGGCATCTACACCGCCGACCCCAAGAAGGATCCCACCGCCACGCGCTTTGACCAGATCACCTATCACGAGTGCCTCACCCGGCAGCTCAAGGTGATGGATCAGGCGGCTTTTTCCCTGGCGATGGAACGCAAAGTGCCCATCGTTGTGTTCAACGCCAAAGTGCCCGGCAACATCGGCCGCGTGATCCGCGGCGAGAACGTCGGCACGCGGGTTGTGCCGTGATGAATGGAGAGTTCATGAAATTTCAGCGTTGACCGCTGGAATTTCATGAACTCTCCTATCTTTCGTGGATAGAGCTACTTACATCAGCGAACTGGATGAGCGATTCGCCATCGGTCCTGTTGTCGCATTGCTCGGGCCGCGTCAGGTCGGCAAGACCACGCTCGCTCGGATGTACTGCCGGGAGATGGGGCTGGATCCCGTCGATTAACTGAAACTCGACTCCCTGCCGGTGGTGAGCCCGTTACAGGCCGATTTCGCTCTCGCCGAAGGCGTCCGCGCCAAGTCCCTGGGCAAGGTCGTTGCCGAACTGGCAACTGTCGAATCGCGGTGAATCCAGGCACTGGCCGATGATGCCAGAACACAGCGACCCAATCGACGACAGGCGGCGAACTCGTCTGCGGTTCCATTTCCCCTGTCCCGCTCGCGACTCATCTGTATAATCGATTCCGTACATCAGGGACCAAGTACCCAAAGGAAGAAGGAGAACGCCATGCCGACCGACGATATTCTGCTGGAATGCGAAGAGATGATGGAGAAGACCACCGAGCATCTCAAGAGCGAGTTTCGCGGCATTCGCACCGGGCGGGCCTCGACGGCACTGGTGGAACACCTCAAGGTGGACTACTACGGCGCACCGACCGACCTGCGATCCATCGCCGCGCTCTCCGTGCCCGAGTCCAACCAGATCATGATCAAGCCGTTCAGCCCCGGCGACCTCAAGGCCATCGAGCGCGCGATCAGCGACAGCAAGCTCGGACTAACACCTCATTCCGACGGCAAGTCGCTGCGCCTGACCCTGCCCGCCCTCTCCCAGGAACGCCGCGTGCAGATGGCCGCCCAATGCAAGAAGCTGGCCGAGGAATCCAAGATCGGCCTGCGCGCCCATCGCCGCGATGCCAACAAACTCGCCGACACCGAAGAGAAAGAGGGCACGATGACCGAGGACGAGGTCAAGGGCTGCAAAGAACAGATCCAGGAACTCACCAAGACCTACGAATCCAAGATCGAGGACCTGGTGGATGCCAAGAGCAAGGAAATCATGACCGTCTGATTCGGCTGCCGCTGCCGGTCGGCCGGTGGGCGGCGCGGCGTCGCAGGGGTGATCGAGTTCGCACCGGCCAATCCGCACTGACGGCCGGAGATGGAATACATCATGATGATTCGCTATCTCGCGATCTGCTGTCTATCGATGCTGCTGGTTGGCTGCACCAGCTACAACTACACCGTCACCGACTCGACCCACCCCTCGCAGCGGGTCAATAAGGACACGCAGACGACGCTGAAGATCGATCCGCTGATCTACGGCATGCTCGTGAAGGAAAACCGCCTCGTCTTGACCGTCAAGAACACGCTGAGCGATCCGGTCGAACTACTCGGGACCAAGAGCACCGTGGTGGACCAGAAAGGCCAGAGCCATCCCCTCCGCTCGCAGACGATCGCCCCCAACGCCTTCATCAAGCTGATCCTGCCCCCCCTTCGCCCCCGGTTTGAGACCGCCCCGTCCGGCGGCTTCATGTTTGGCATGCAGGCCCGCCGGGATTCCTCGGCTCTTCCCGACACGGCGGCGTCCGTGCCCGATCCGATCACCACTCACTCGGCCGAGCCGATCTACCTCGACTATTTCTCCGACACCGACCCGTACTACTGGGACTTTGACGGCGAAGGCGAAATCCGCCTCCTGCTCACCTATCAGAAAGCCGACGGCACCGTCTGGACCGACCAGTTCACCATTTACAGACAGAAGGCCTAAAACCATGCAAGTTGCCCTGTACGGCGCCGCCGACGAAGTAACTGGCTCGTCCTACCACGTGACGACCGATCGCGCATCGGTGCTGGTGGACTTTGGAGCCTTTCAAGGCTCGCGCGACAGCGAGCTGCGCAACACCGTCCCCCGCGCCCTGGACGTACGCCATATCCAAGCGGTCGTGCTCACCCATGCCCACCTCGATCACACCGGCCGCCTGCCGCTACTGATCAAGGCAGGCTATCACGGCCCGATCTACGCCACTCCGGGCACCATCGACATCACCGGCCTGATCCTCCGCGACTCGGCGCATGTTCAGCAGATGAACATCGACCGCATCAACCGCCGGCGCATGCGCGCCGGACAGCCTCTGATTCAGCCGCCCTTCGACGCCGATGATGTCGCCGCCACGCTGGCGCTCATGCGCCCCATGCCATACGAGAAAGCCACGCAGGTTGCCCCGGATATCACCGCCACGATGCATGAGGCCGGCCATCTTCTGGGCTCGGCCAGCGTTGAACTGCATGTGCAGGACCAGGGCAAGATGCGCACCGTCGTCTTCTCCGGCGACCTCGGCCCGCGCAACATGCCGATCCTGCAAGACTCGGCGACGCTCACCAAGGCCGACTGGGTCTTCATGGAATCCACCTACGGCGACCACGATCACCGCCCGCTGGACGAAACCATCAAGGAATTCGCCGCCCTGGTGCGCCACGCCGTTGAGAAGAAAGGCAAGATCCTCGTTCCCAGTTTCGCCATCGGCCGCGCCCAGCAGATCCTTTATCACCTGGCCCAACTCATTCGCGACCATGGCATTCCGCCATTCCCCATCTACATCGATAGCCCCCTGGCCATCGCCGCCACCGAGGTCTATCTCAAGCATCGCGAACTCTACGATGCCGAGGCCGCCGCCATCATCAGTAGCGGCGACCTGCAGAAATACCTGGGCACCGTGAAGACCTGCCAGACGGCGGACGAATCCAAGGCTCTGAACGATGTGAAGGGCACCTGCATGATCATCGCCGGTGCCGGCATGTGTAACG
Source organism: Tepidisphaerales bacterium (assembly GCA_038213005.1). GTDB lineage: Bacteria > Planctomycetota > Phycisphaerae > Tepidisphaerales > Tepidisphaeraceae > JBBQTU01. The sequence continues at coordinate 19,845 of JBBQTU010000001.1, forward strand.
CCGGCCGCATCCTGCATCACCTGAAGCACAACCTCTGGAAGCCCGAGACGTCCGTGATCATCGTCGGCTACCAGGCCCCCGGATCGCTGGGGCGCAACATGCTCGAAGGCAGGAACCCCGTCAGCATCTTCGGCGAATCCATCGCCGTGAACGCCACAGTCCGCTCCCTGGGCGGATTCAGTGCCCACGCCGGGCAGACCGAACTGGTCCAGTGGTTCAGCTCCTTCGCCCCCCTTCACCCGCGTCTGACGCTCGCCCACGGCGAAAGCCGCGGCCGACTCCCGCTGGCCCGACTGATCCAGGAGAAGTTTGGCATCAAGGCCGAACTCCCCATGGATGCAACGCCTCTGACGATGTGAGGGACGTCGGCGGTAACAGGTGCGGGGTCTCTGGGCGTCGGTGACAGGGCAGATGCGCACGTTTTCGCGGGAGGGGGTGGGGGGGGGGGTAGCGCGAGGCTTTGTGGGATAATGGTGATGAAAGGAAAGGTGTGAAAGGAAAGGTGACATCCCACATTTCCCATATCTATTGGAGGAAGGAAAGGAAAGGTAAGGTGACATCCCACATTTTCCATATCTATTGGAGGCGATGATCGATCACCTGCCTGCCTCCTGCTTCTTCGGGCGTTTGCGTCTGGACCGGCCGCGATCACGCTTCGTCCATTCCAGGCGAATGCGCTTTACCGCCCTGGCCGTCCATGTCACATCGCCACGCGTATCGCGCTGTTCTAGCCCGACCTGTTCGCCAGACACATCGGGCAAAACCGTCTTTGCTGCGCCGAGCTACGACACGTCCACCGCGACAGCCCGCCGAGTTTCCGACGGATTGTTTGTTCGTTGGAGCTGGCCCAACAGAAGGCTGGCTTGTTTGTGTCGTCAAGCAGCAATGAACCGTGACATGCCGGCTGAGTACGCTAGAATATCTCCCCCCTCAATGGCTTTAATAGTACTGGAGAGGCCGCCTGACCCGGGAGGGAGGCCGCCAGCACGTTAAGCCGTGCAGCAGGGGTCAAAGGTGTGATCGTGCAATCGGTCGTTAGATACATCTGTTTGGTTGTAGTGTTAGCTGCTTCGGGGATGCTGGGTGGGTGTCTTGTGCCTGCCGGCGGTTCTCTGACCGCGATCCAGCCCCTTTCCGACAAGCCGCACCAGGGTAACGTCTACATCATGCGTGGGCTCCTCGGCTGCTTCTCGCGCGGGATGGACGGCCTTCAGGAAGAGCTCGACGCTGCCGGCGTGCGCTCAGTGGTCTACCAGCACACGCAGAATGACGACGTAGCCCGCGTCATTATCGAGCGTTATCGACAGGTGCCGCGTGAGCCCCTGGTGCTGGTCGGACACTCACTGGGTGCCGACGACACCGTCGCCATCGCACAGCAGCTCCGCGCCGCCGGCGTCAAGGTCGATCTGATCGTCGCCGTTGATCCGGTGAATGCCGATCCCGTGCCGGGCAACGTCAACCGCGCTGTGGACTTCTATCGTTCAGTCCCGGTGGTCGGGCTGATTCCCGTGTTGCGCGGCATTCCGCTGAAGCCCGAGCCCGGCGCGACCGGGCAGGTCGCCAACTACAACTTGAACGACCATCCTGAGCTTCGGGAAACTTTGACAAATCATTTCAACATTGATGCAAATAAAAAGGTCCGTCAGGCTATCATACGTGAAGTGATGGAGGTGTGTCCGGTGAGGCCGGACTACGCCCAGAAGCTTCGGCCGCCCTCCGGCGAACGCGCCACGGCGGCTATGGAACTGAGGCCCTGACCCGGAAGGATCGCGAGTGGCGCGACTGGCCATGTGACACGGGCGGGCCTTGTGAATCAGGTGGATTGTAGATGAACGAGAATTCGGTCCCGACTCTTGTTGTTGCCTTGGTGGTCACAGTCTATTGGGCGCGCGTGCTGCAACTGGTGGTCAAGACTCGCCGGCGCACCGGGAAGTCGGCCAACTTCCTTCCGCCCGAGAAACTCGGACGCCTTCTTCGCATCCTGTGGATTCCCGTCGTCGGCGGCTGGATCATATTCCCGCTGCTGCTCGCCTTGGGCTATTCTTCCGGCGTGCTGCGCCCTGTGTGGAACCAGCCGGCCCTTGCCATCGCCGCCTCCGCTGTCGCCGTCCTCTGCCTCGGGCTCACATGGATCTGCTGGCAGCGCATGGGCAGGAGTTGGCGCATGGGCATCAATCCCAACGAGAAGACGCAACTGATCGTGACCGGTCCCTATGCGTACGTCCGCCACCCCATCTACGCCCTCTCAACGCTGCTGATGGTCGCCAGCGTGGTGGCAGCGCCCTCGCCGGCGATGTTTGTCTGCGGCGTGATCCACATCGCCTTTGTGCGATGGGAAGCCCGCCGTGAGGAGCGATATCTGCTGGGCGTTCACGGCGAGATCTACGCCCGCTATCTACGCGCTGTGGGCGGCTTCATGCCGCGGGCTTTTACCCCCTTTGTCACGGAGAGAGTCTGAATGGCGTCCCAGAGCCTGAGTCTTTTTCAACGGATGATGCTGCAGTGGGATCGGCTGCATCCCTACAACGCTGGGCAGGCCATGCAACTGGCCCTGCCGCTCAGCCCGGATCTCGCGCGCAAGGCGTGGAATGAGATGCTCCAGGATATGCAGATGGGCCAGAGCGAGTTTTCCGGCCGCCGCTTGCGACACCTCGCACCGGACGCCGGACAGACGCTCCTGGCTCCCCCATCCGCTGACGCGCTGGGTGATTTCATCGCCGACGAGTTGAACCGGCCTTTCGAAATGCGGCCGGGCGTGCCTTACCTGCCGTTTCGCCCGTTTGTGGTCGCCAGCGGCCCTGGAACGTGCATCGGCGTTTTCTATCACCATTGCGTCGCCGACAGCGTTTCAATTCGCCTGCTGCTGCGCGAGTGGTTCTACCGCTGCTTCTATCCCGATCTGGCCCGGCGGTCGGCGATGGAGTTTCTCGGTCCCGAGCGGACCGGCTCGCCGGCCGGCTGGGTTCGTGCCGCCGTCGACCTGATGCGATGGAACGCCTGCTCCAAACGGGTGCGACGGGTGCCCAGTGTCGCCGCGGTGGACCTGTCCGTCGGCTTTGGCTACCGCCGCCTGCCCGATGGCACCGCCCACCAGCTTCAACTGGCCGCGAGAGATCACCACGGTAAAGTCGGCGATCTGCTGGTTCACGCACTGGTCAACGCCGTCCATCTGACGATGCCGCCGGCCCGCGCCTGCCGCCCTGACGTGGCGATCGGGACCATCCGCGACACCCGGGCCTTCGACCAGCCTCCCGACTTCGCTCGCTTCGGCGTGCGCCTGGGGTTTGCCAAGGTCATCTGCCCGGCCGCCAGCGTGGCCGATCGTCAGCAACTCCTGGCGACCATCGTCGCCGAGCACCGCCGCCATCGCCTGGCAGTGGGCCGCCATGCCAACGCTCTGGACATACGTCTGGGCCTGGCCGTGGGGCGGCTGATCTGTTCCCGCTCGCTCGGAGAGTTTTACCGCAATCGCCTGCCTCTTTCCGCCGGCGTTTCGAACGTCGATCTGAGAGAGAGCTGGGTCGCGCGCCACCATCCCCATGAGATCGCGGAGTTCTTCCGCATTTCGCCGACTGGCCCGACCCTGCCTATCGTGGTGACGCCCACGACCTTGGGCGAGCAGACCAATCTCGCCTTCACCTGGCGCAAGCAGACGTTCCCGGCCCAAGGCGCGCAGACGTTTATCGACGCCTTCACGGCCTCGCTGATGTCGTGGATCGCCTGAGACGGCGCGTGAGCCTCACGCCTGGGCCCATGGATTCCACAGCATCTCAGCCGTCTCTGTTTCCGGTTTGAACGCGACTGGCCGCCAAAGCTGGCACGAGAACTTGGCAGGCACTCTCTCTCGCTCCGGCCGCTTTCGCCCTCCCGCCGCTTCCCCCGTAGACCGGCTGCACGGGTCGCGTAGAATACCCTAAGCCTTATTAGTAAGGCTGCTTAGTAAGGCTGCAATATGGCATCCGTGTGTTTCTATTTCCAGGTCCATCAGCCGCTGCGGCTGCGGCGCTACAGCGTCTTTGACACTGATCGCGACTACTTCGACGACTTCCGCAATGCGGAGATCTGTCGCAAGGTGGCAGCCAGGTGTTACGTCCCGGTCACAAAACTGCTTCTGGAGATGATCCAGGAGCACGCCGGCCGGTTCCGGATTGCTTTCTCCATCACCGGCTGCGCCATCGAGCAGTTCCAGAAATACGCGCCCGAGGTGATTGAGGCTTTTCAGGCACTCGCGGGCACCGGCTGCGTCGAGTTTCTTAGCGAGACCTATTACCACTCGCTGGCGTTTCTCTTTTCGTCCCAGGAATTTCGCGACCAGGTCGACATTCACCGCGCTGCGATGAAACGCCTGTTCAACCAGGAGCCCCGCGTTTTTCGCAACACGGAACTGGTCTACAACAATGACCTGGCCCGCTTCGCCGCCAACATGGGTTACGACGGCGTTCTCGCCGAGGGCGCTGACCAGGTGCTCAAGGACCGAAGCTGCAACCTCCTCTATAGCGCGCCGGGCGCCAAGGGGCTGAAGGTCCTGCTGAAGAATTACCGCCTCAGCGACGACATCGCCTTCCGTTTCAGCAATCACCAGTGGGACCAGTGGCCGCTGACGGCCGACAAGTTCGCCGCCTGCGTCAACCAGATCCACGGCAACGGCAACGTGTGCAACCTGTTCATGGACCTTGAGACGTTCGGTGAACACCAGTGGGCCGAGACGGGGATCTTCGACTTCCTCAAGTATCTTCCCAGGCATGTGCTGGCCCAGGCATACAACGATTTTCTGACCCCTTCGCAGGTGATCGCCCGCTACCCTGCGATCGGCGAGATCGACGTGCCCGAGGCGATCTCCTGGGCCGATACCGAACGGGACCTCTCGGCCTGGCTGGGCAATGCGATGCAGACCAACGCCATGCACGAGCTGTTTAAGCTGGAGAAGTCGCTCAAGGCGCACGGCGATCCCGACCTGCTGGCCGACTGGCGCATGCTTACCTGCAGCGACCACTTTTATTACATGTGCACGAAGTACTGGTCAGACGGGGAGGTCCACAAGTACTTCAGTCCGTACGAGAGCCCCTACGACAGTTACATCAACTTCATGAACGTCCTGGACAACATCAAGGCCCGGCTGGAACAATGAAACAGCAGATCACGATTATTGGCGATGGCGCGATGGGACTTGTCTGCGCGATGATCCTGTCGCGCAACGGCCACGACGTCACGCTCTGGACAGCCTTTCCCGATGCGGTCGATGAACTGAGGCTCCTGCGCGGTAACCCCCGGCGTCTGCCGGATGCCGTCCTGGCGGCCGGGGTGAAGATCACCGCGGACGATGCCACGTGCTTCGCCGGCGCGACCCTCGCCGTCTCGGCCGTGCCGGGGCAATACGTGCGCAGCGTCTGGAAACGCCTGCAGCCTCACGTGCCGGCCGACCTGCCGATCGTGTCGATCACCAAGGGAATCGAAAACAAGACGCTGATGCGCCCCAGCCAGATCATCGCCCAGGTGCTGGACGGGTCGGCCGACGCCTCCCGCCGCCCCCTGGCCGTCCTGTCCGGCCCCAACATCGCCGGCGAACTGGCGCGCCGCCTGCCGGCCACCGCCGTCGCCGCCGGCAGCGACCCAACCATCGCCCGCCGCGTCCAGCAGGCGTTCACCAACGGCGACTATCGCGTCTACACCAACACCGACTGTATCGGCGTTGAACTGGCCGGGGCGATGAAGAACGTCATCGCCCTGGCGGCCGGCATCGTCGACGGCCTGGGCCTGGGCGACAACGCCAAGGCGGCCCTGGTCACCCGCGGCCTGGTCGAGATCGGCCGCCTGGGTGTGGCGATGGGCGCCAAGGAAGCCACGTTCACCGGCCTCACTGGCCTGGGCGACCTGATCACCACCTGCACCAGCCCCGAAGGCCGCAACCGCCGGGTCGGCGAGATGCTGGGCAAGGGTATGAAGCTGCCCAACATCCTGGCTTCGATGGATTCGGTGGTCGAGGGCGTGCCGACGACCCAGTCGGTGATGGAACTGGCCCGCCAACACAAAGTCGAGATGCCCATCACCGCCGCCGTCTCGTCGATCCTCTTCGACAACGTCACCCCGCGCGAAGCGCTGACCCAACTGATGACCCGGGAACATCGGGCCGAAGCATAGGCCGCCGGGGCACGTGCAAATCCGGATCGCTGACATCTCCCTGTCCAAGCCCACCACAGGCGGACCAGATCTCCACATGGTGACGGTTGGACGGTCCGTTTAATCCGGCAAAGGCACCAGCCGCTGCAACTGGCCGATGGCCCCCGATGTCAGAGAACAGCACCCGCCCGGCGTACCCGCCCGGTGCTATTCCCAGCGCAGGGCTTCGATCGGATGCATGCGCGAGGCCCGATAGGCGGGGACGGCCGCGCCGGCGATCGATGCCAGGATCGCTACTGTCACGATGATGCTGGTCTCCAGCGGGTCGATCTGGTTGGGGATGGTGTCGAAGATGTAGACTTCGGGCTTCCAGACGGCGATGCCCAGCCACCGGCCCAGCATGGCGTGGATGAAGTTGATGTTGTGGACGATCAGGTAGCCCAATAGCAGCCCCAGTCCGCCGCCGACGATGCCGATGGCGGCACCGTAGCCCAGGAAGATCGCGGCCACCCCGCCGTCGCTGGCGCCTACGCTCTTGATGATGCCGATGTCGCGCGTCTTCTCGGCGACGATCATGTAGAAGATGCAGAACACCAGGAAAATCGCGACGACGCTGATGATCGCAAACAGCACAACCACCAGCACCTTCTGCTTCTCCACCGCGTCGATGTAGTCGCTCTGGGCCTCGCGCCAGGTCTGGACCTTCGGCCGCGTGGGCCACCAGCCGGATTCGCCGGCCGACTCGCCGGCCTTGCGCTGGTCAAAGATGGCATTGACCACTGCGGCGACCTTCACTTTCGCCAGTTCGAGCCCGACGCCCGGCTTCACGCGAACATGAATCTCGTGCGTGCGGGCGGGGCGGGTCACGAGGTGCCCGAACTGCGGGTCGGCCGTCACCAGTTCGTCCATGCCGACATTCCGCTGCAGGATGTCAAAGGGGACGTAGACGTTGGTCTCATCATTCAGCCAGGTGCCGGTGTGGCTATCGTCCACAATCCAGTAAGGCGAACTGGTCACCGCGCCGGCGTCTGAGACCTTCTGCGAGTTGACGTTCATCACCGACAGCTTCACCGGCTGCAGGTACTGCTCGGCATCCCGGCCGATATCCCGGCCGTCGGCGGACTTGCTGATGTTAAGAACGCCGGTCGCCACGATCATCCCCGGCCACCGGCCGCTCCTGGGGACGCGGGCGTCGTATCGCTCGGCCGACAGGGGCTTGTCAAAACTCGGCTGGGTCGCGGCGATCGCGACCTGCTTCAGCAGAGCCTGACGCTTTTCGGGGGGCGTATTGGGGTCCTGGGCCTCCTGAATCACCTGCCGGTATTGACGGTACAGCGACATGGGAAACCGCGTGACCTTGCCGATCTGATCGATCGGATAGCCCAGTATCTGCACACCCTTGGTCGTGTCCCGCCCGATGCTGACCATGCCGAAGCAGTTGATCACCGGCACGGCTGCCTCGATCTCGTCCACTCCCTTGAGCTTGTCGAGCACCTGCTGGTAATACGCAAAGCCGCCAAACGCGTGTGAGGAGATCACAAGATCGCCGGACAGTTCTTGAGCCTTGTTCTCGAACGAGCGCAGCCACCCTCCCATGATGCTGATCACTACCAGCACCATAGTCGTGCACAGCATCACCGCGCCCAGCGAAACCCAGGCGATGCGCCGCTTGCGAAGATATCTGAGAATCAGGTGAAGCTTGTACACGGTTCACTCATTGTGAAGGGCTCGGATCGGATGCATACGCGATGCTCGGAAGGCCGGCAGTAGCGAACCCAGGACGGACGCAAGCACGGCGATGCCCACGATCGTCGTCACCTCGGTCGTGTCGATCTGGTTTGGAATACTGTCAAAGGCATACGACCCCGGCGTGAACACCCTGATGCCCAGGACCTCTCCCGCCTTCTGGTGCAGGTAGTTGATGTTGTGGACGATCAGGTACCCGATCAGCGTGCCGGTTCCCGCGCCGACGATCCCGATCGCCAGCCCATAGCCCAGGAATATTCCCGCCACGCCGGCGTCGCTGGCCCCGACGCTCTTGATGATCCCGATGTCCTTCGTCTTCTCCGCGACAATCATGTAGAAGATGCAGAAGATCAGGAACACCGCCACAAGGCTGATCATGCCGAACAGGAAGATCATGAGCACCTTCTCGTTTTCGATGGCGCTGATCAGTTTGGCCTGATGCTCGCGCCACGTCTGGACGGTGGGCCGAATCTTCGACCAGTCCGGCAGGCTCTGGGCACGCTCGCGGGCGGCGGCCGCCTCGAACACTTCATTGACTGCCGCGGCGATCTTCTGCTTCGCCACCTCCAGCGAGACACCCTGCTTCACCCTGATCTGGATCTCGTTGGCCCGGGCCGGCCGGGTCATGGTCTTGCCCGTCACCTCGTTAGTCAGTTCCTGCGCATCCATCCCCAGGTCGGCCTGCAACAGATCAAACGAGACGTACGCGCTGAGCGCGTCAATCTGGTAGACCGCTGTGTGACTGTCGTCGACAATCCGATAGGAGCGGGGGGTGATCGCCCCGGATTCGGTTAGCGACCGCGCGCTGACGTCCTTCACGGCCATGGTCACCGGCAGCAGATACTTCCAGTCGTCCCGCCCCTCCTGCCCCCCATCCAGGTTGCTATAGATCCCCAGCACGCCGTTGCCGAGAATCATGCCCGGCCACGAACTGCTGTTGGCAACCTGCTCGTCGTACACCGCCGCGGGAAACAGCTTCTCCAGCTTGAGATTCTGCGCCGAAGCGTCCGCCGCCTTAAGCAGCTCGCTGCGCTTCTGGGGCGACGTCCCCGGGGCGGCCGCCTCGTCGATGTACCGCTTGTACTCATAGTACAGCGACTGCGGAAATCGGGTGACCTTGCCGATCTGGTCCATCGGGTAGCCATACACCTGCAGGCCCCTGGCCATCTGCCCGCCGATGTTCACCAGTCCCAGCGTCTTGATGGTCGGGACGGCCGCCTCAACTTCCGGGACGTCCTTGAGCTTCTCCAGTACCTGCTGATAGTACGCAAATCCCTTGAGATCGCCGCCGCCGGTGATGACGATATCGCCGGCAACCCCCTTCAGATTGGCCTGGAACATCCGCAGCCATCCGCCCATGACGCTGATGACGACCAGCACCATTGTCGTGCAGAGCGTCACCGCCACCAGCGACACCCACGCGATGCGCCGCTTGCGGAGATACTTGAGGATCAGATGGAGTTTGTACATGGGGGCGGGTGTTGATTGTTGATTGTTGATTGACTGTCGGTCCATCACCAATCAACAATCAACTCTGGCTATTCCGTCGGTCTCATCAGCGGGAACAGAATTACGTCTCGGATGCTTTCCGCGCCGGTCAGCATCATGATCAGCCGGTCAATGCCCATGCCCATGCCGCCGGCGGGGGGCATGCCGTATTTCAGCGCGTTGACGAAGTCGGCGTCATACTTCTGCTGCTCATCAGCATCGCCAACCTGATGACGGAAATGCTTCTCCTGGATGTCTGGGTCGTTCAGTTCCGTATATCCCGGCGAGACTTCCTGGCCGTTCACGGCCAGCTCGTACACGTCGGCGAAGAATGGATCGTCCTTGTTCTCGCGGGCCAGCGGGATGACCACCGACGGAATCTGCGTGACAAAACACGGGTCGATCAGCGTCGGCTCAACCAGCTTCTCATAGACCTCGGTGAGCTGCTCGGCGGGGGCGCCCTTGAGCTTCAGGTCCTTGCCGGGGTTGGCCTGCCGCAGCGCGGCGGCCTGCTGGGCTGAGATGGGCTGCTTGTCAAACTTCCACCCTGTCCGCTCCTCGACCAGGTCGACCATCTTCACCCGCCGCCATGGCCGCTGCAGGTTGATGGTCTTGCGGACATTTCCCTCGGCATCCTTGTGCTGGATGACCAGACGCTCGGCTTGGGGCTTGTCCGGATTGATGATCGTCTCGGCCAGGTGGCAGATCATCGATTCCACCATGTCGGCCATCGTCTCCCAGTTGCCGAACGCCTCATAGGCCTCCAACATGGTGAACTCGGGATTGTGCCGCGGGCTGATGCCTTCGTTGCGGAAATTGCGGTTCAATTCAAAGACCTTGGGCATCCCGCCAACCAGCAGTCGCTTGAGGAACAACTCCGGCGCGATGCGCATGTACAGCGGCATATCCAGCGCGTTGTGATGCGTGACAAACGGCCGGGCCGCCGCTCCGCCGGCCAGCGTCTGCATCATGGGCGTTTCAACTTCGGCGAATCCTCGCTCGTGAAGCACATTGCGGATCTCGGCGATAATGCGGATGCGCATCTTGGCGAGGTTCATCACCGCGGGGTTGGACCACAGGTCCACATATCGCTGGCGATAACGCACCTCGACATCGGTCAGCCCCTCCCACTTGGAGGGGGGCGGCAGCAGCGACTTGGACGCCATCTGCACCTTGGTGGCCCAGATGGTCACTTCACCCGTCTTGGTCGCGCCCAGCGGGCCTTGGACCACGATCTGGTCCGCCAGGTCCATGAGCTTCCACACATTCCACGACAGCTCATCCACCCGGCGCTTGTCGATGGCGACCTGCAACTCGCCGGTGTCATCCAGCAGGCGAAGGAAGGCCAGCTTGCCCATATCGCGGATGAACACCAGCCGCCCGGCGGTCTTGACGGCGGGGCCACCATCCTGGCCGAACTCGGGTTTGTGCATTGCGCGCACGGCCGAGAGGGAGAGGACCCCCTCCGTCCGCGCGCCGTAAGGGTCAACCCCCAAATCGCGGAGTTGCTGAAGCTTCTGACGTCGTTCCTGCTCGTAGGAGCTGGTATTTTCCTGTTGCATAAGCTGTCTGGTTAAAGGGCCGGATGATAGCGGAAGCAGACGGCTAAACAAAGGCTCAGGATGGATCGATCGGCCGAAGTGTGCATCCATGATTCGGTGGCGGGTGTGCCCGACAATCCGGGCAAGCACGAAATGCGAAGCACGAAATACGAAACAACGCGGCAACGGAGGAAGCTCGAAGCAGCAAATGCGGAGCGGCGCGGACGTGGGGCACGTCACCTCGATTGTTGGGCACGCCGAGAACAGTGGAGGGGGTGGACAGTAGACAGTCGAAAGCCGGCCCGATGCCAAGGGGCAGAGTCGCAGGTTGTTGGGGGAGGGGGTGGGTGGGGCGCGGGGCCTTGTCAGATAAGGAGTTATGCGCCGATTGGGCGGCAAGGTGCGCAAGTTTCACCTTGGGGAGCGAGCGCGTAAAACTACTGCCGCCAAGCTCGGATATTATCGGACTTTCGTTAGGGGTGGAGGAAATGCTAAATGCTGAATGCTAAATGCTAAATGCTAAATGCTAAATGCTGAATGCTGAATGCTGAATGCTGAAATGGGGAGGGCGCGGCCGGGCGGTCAACGCACCTGATGGGGGCGATTATTCACTTGTCAATGAGCACCCAGACAGGCCTAGCACCTGGCCGGAAGCTGGCAGCGCGCGGGGCTGAAGGCTTCGATTGTAGTATACGCTTGAGGGTGGTGTTTGTTCAAGTTTATTATCGCGTTTTGTAAGGGCTTACGGGTACTGGGTTTGGGCGTTGGAGCCTGAGGTATCCGGTGGCGGCTTCTTGCGCTGGCGGGAGAGAGGTGGTATCCTTGGGTCATGGCGATTGACGCGGCGGCACAGGTTGCGTACTGGAAGGACGGGGCGAGGGAGGCCGTCGGGAGAGTCAAGGAGTTGGCGGCATGGTTGCTGAAGGAATAGAAAAGAGCGTGCGTGAGTACATTGGCGCTGCCGCCGAGATGGGGATCGCCATTTCGCGGGCGGTTTTATTTGGATCACAGGCGCGGGGCGATGCGGGTCCGTGGAGTGATATTGATCTGGTTGTCATCTCGCGGCAACTGGAGCCGCCGGTGGACCCGAGCGTGGTTCGGCAGTTGTGGCGTCTTCGTGGCCGGACGGACTCGCGGATCGAGCCGATTCCGTGCGGCGAGAGGCAATGGCAAGACGACGGCAGGAGCGTGATCCTGGAGATTGCCCGGAGGGAAGGGATCGTAATCCGGCCGAATTGAGGGGCCATCGCGGCAATGGAGTATCTTTTAAGAAGGATTCACCACAGAGGACACGAAGGACACAGAGGCCAACCGCGAAGACGCGAAGAAGAGTTTTAACCGCCCGGCGGGTACACCTCGATTACGCAGATTTTCGCTGATAATCGAACCGCAGAAGGGTCGGCTTGTCGGGGCTTGTATCGATCGCAGGCCCCTTTGAATTGCACCTTTCAACCTTCCGAAGGCATCTCTGCGGCAAGGAGAAACGGCCTATCGACGCCCAGGAACGCGCACCATTCCGGCCAAAACGCCGCAAGCCTGTTAAGGCTCGCCACCACCAGAACCCGCCACACCTTCGCACCTGGTGCCCAACGCATCTGATAGGCGAAAAGGAAAAGCTCAGAATGCCAATCATGGCGGCCAGATGGAGACCGACGGTGACGCTAACGGCGAGGGAACTCGATTGACGTCGAGAGCCGGGGTCGGCCGGAACCCCCCGTTGATAGTGGTCGCGGAGTTTGCGTTTGCCCGTCCAGCGGCTTCTTCACGGCCCGCCAGACCCACCAGATGATTAGGAAGTCAACGACGGCGCACATCGCCCAGAGACCGAAAGACAAACAAATAGAGGCCGTATCATAAAATCGACTGTCGCGGAATTCGTTGTTAATTATTCGTTGCAGTGCCATTCCCAAGCCGGGATAAATGAGTCCATCTATCACCAGGAGTGGGAAGAACAGTGCGTCGAATACCGCCAGTCCTAATCCATAGAGCCGGCCGGCCGAGCGGCGGATTTGTGATACGGCCACCCAGCCGAGGATCGTCGTGCCAAAGGGAGCCGTAATACCCAGTCCTCCGACGACCAGCATCGCCAGTATTTGAAACCAATTCGGTCCAGTCGGAGTCGTTCCCGCAGGCACTGCGGTGCACTCCACGAACATCAAAAGGAAGGAGATGAAAGCCCACGGCATCCATACTACGCCGACGATAGCGGTGCGGGAGAAACGGGGGGAACCAGTGAAGGCTGACAGGCGCTCAGGCGCATCCGCAGCATATCGGAGTGCTACCGCGTGCTGTTCGCTATGCGCGGTCCCTGTAATCGTCTCTACCTGCGTCTTGACCTCGCTGACCTGCTGATATCGCTTCTCGGGCTCCTTCTCCAAGGCTCGCAGCACAATCTCGTCCAGCCGCACGTCGATCTGGACCTTCGTCGATGGCGGGGCGAACTTTCCCGTCGGTAGTTCGCCGGTGAGCATCTGGTAGAAGACCACGCCCAGCGAGTAGATGTCGGCGCGGTGGTCCACGTCGGCCGGGTGCTCCAGTTGTTCGGGGGCCATGTACTGCGGCGTGCCCATGATCTTTTCGGGCATCCCGGCGGCCTCACGGGCGGTTTGGTGGCCTGGCCCTTCCGCCGGTGAGGGCACCGGCGGCACTGCGGTGCGGCCCATCAGCTTGGCGAGGCCGAAGTCGGCGATCTTCACCTGGCCTTGTTTACTCAGCAGGATATTTTCGGGCTTGATGTCGCGATGGACGATGCCCTGGTCGTGGGCGTATTGGAGGGCATCGCAGATCTGCGGGACGATGGCGAGGGCTTCCTTAGGGGAGATGTGGCCGGAATCCAAGAGGCCGCGGAGGCTCATGCCGTCCACGTATTCCATGAGGAAGTAGTAGAGGCCGGGGGCGTGGCCGTCCTCGGCCGCATTTGGGGTGGGGGAGAATGCGGGCGAGGCCGCCCGCGCTCCCAGTTGGCCGAACTCGTGGATGGTGACGATGTGCGGATGGCTCAGCCGGGCCATGGCCTGGGCCTCGCGGGTGAAACGCTCGGCGAAGGCAGGGTCGCGCCCGATCTCGGGCGGGAGAATCTTCAGCGCCACCATCCGGTCGAGGTTCTTCTGTCTTGCCTGGTAGACCGCCCCCATGCCGCCGCGGCCGATGAGGCGCGTGATCTCCAGTTCAGGGAAACGGGCGGTGAGCTGCTCGATCCCCGGTGGAATCCAGCGGCCGGCGGCGGGCGCGTCGGCCGAATAGCCGAGGGTGTTGGTTTCAAGCCCGCGTTTGAGGAGGCAGGCCGGGCAGAGCCCCCTTGGGGCGCTGGCCGGCAGTTGGGCTTTGCATTCAGGGCATTTGTTGGTTTCGCTCATAGCGTGACTCCGTTTGCCAGTGTCGTTCTGCTGGTTACAAAAGCAAACGAAGAAAAAGGTTACAGCTTCCCTCGACGAAATTGGTCTCCAGCCTCTCTGCGGGCGCTGATGCGGGCCATGTTAACCGAATCAGGGGGCTACCAAACGGGGGCGTCCAAGAGAAACGTCACCAGTGTCCATGCAACACCACGGCCGATACCGGTAAGATTTGTTGCCAGTATAGGTCCGGGCCGGATAGTATTATTACCACTATGTCACAACTGCTCGAAACCCTTAAAGCCATGATTCTCGACTTTCAGGAAATGCCGCTGGAATCCGGGGTGCCTCGTCGATTGCGCCTGCAGGCCATTGCGGGGAAGGCGGCCATCTGCATTGGTGTGCGTCGAAGCGGAAAATCGACCTATCTGTTCCAGATCGTACAGCGGCTGCTGGACAACAAGGTGCCGCGCGAGGACATCCTGTACCTGAACTTCTTTGACGATCGGCTTTATGGCCTGCGGCAGGAGGGCCTGGGACTGGTGGCCGAGGCATATTACTCACTATATCCCGAAAAGAAGAACAGACAAACGGTCTACTCCTTCTTTGACGAAATCCAGGCGGTTCCCGGCTGGGAGTCGTTCGTCGATCGGCTCATGCGGACGGAAAAATGCCAGGTTTACCTGACGGGTTCATCGGCGCAGATGCTGTCAAAAGAGATCGCCACACAAATGCGCGGCCGGGCGTTGTCGTGGGAGATGTTCCCGTTCTCATTTCGGGAGTATCTGGACTACCGAGGGATCGAAGCCGAGGGCTCCTTGTCGACGAAGAAGCGGCTTCTGGTTCAGAAGGCCTTTGGAGAATACTGGGAGACCGGTGGATTCCCGGAGGTGTTGGGGCTGGATCGTCATCTTCGCATCAAGACGCACCAGGAATACTTCAACGCGATCCTTTTCCGGGATCTGGTCGAACGACACGATGTGTCCCATCCCAAGGCGGTAGCCGACCTGGCTCACTGGCTCATCGACAACGCCGCATCACTCTACTCGGTGAACCGACTGACCGCTTATCTGCAATCTCTGGGAAACAAAGCGCCAAAGTCTGCGGTGTCAGACTATCTCGAATGGTTCGAGGATGCGTACTTTCTGTTCAGCGTACGACTGTTCGATGCCTCGCTGGCACGCAGCCACACGAATCCCAAGAAGATCTACTGCGTTGACCACGCCATGATCAATTCGGTTGCATCAGGGGTACTCCTCAACTCGGGGCATCTTTTGGAGAATATGGCCTTCACCGCGCTGCGACGAGTTCACCCGGAGATTTATTACTACAAGACCAAGACCGGTCGCGAGGTTGACTTTATCGTACCGCTGCAGGATCGCACGCGAATATTGGTTCAGGTCTGCGACTCTTTGGCCAACCCGCAGGCGAAGGATCGGGAAGTGTCAGCCTTGAGCCAGGCGATGGCCGAACTGGGCGTGTCATCCGGAACGATTGTCACAAGGAACGATCAGCAGCAGATTCAACTTGATCACGGAACCATCCATGTGGTTCCGATGTGGCGATTCCTTTTGGAACTGCCGGAATCGCGGACATAACGGCTGTTGATGCCCTTGGACGAGTCATAGGAAGCGGCTGCGCCGGCGGAATTGCTACGGCCGAGGACGGCACGTGCTACTTATGGGCACACCCTCTGCGCTACACGCTCCTCAGCAATTGCCGGATTTCCTCATCCACCAGGCCCGGCTCCGAGACCGTTTGGGCGATCTCTTCGCGCAGCAGTTCGCGATAGCGGCGACGCAGGCGGTGGGCGGCGACTTTGACGGCCGGCTCGGTCATGCCAAGGCGCTGGGCGACCTGGGCATAGGCGGTGCCCTGGCTTCCGGTCAGCACATGCTCCAGCGCCGTGAAGACTTGCCCCTGGCCCCTGCCGACATAGTCATCGCGCAATCGCGTCAGCACCTGTTCCAGCACCGCAAGGGCCCACCGGCGCTCGAAGACGCGATCGGGGGTCATTTCGTCCATGGGTTCGGCCGCATAGCGGGCTTCGGCGTCCAGGGCATCGAGGGACAGCACGTGCTTACCTCCGCCTCGCTTCTGGGCCTGGGTCTTGTCCCACTCGTTATTCAGGAAGTTTTTCAATGAGGCCAGAAGGAACGAGCGGAACTTTCCCTTCGAACGGTCCACGGACGCCAGTGCGTCCTTTTCCAGAAGCCGCGTGAAGAACCCCTGCACGAGGTCTTCTGACTGGGGCGGCGGATTGCCCTGCCGTCGCAGATAGGCATACAGCGGAAACCAGTAGACCCGAGCCAGTTCGCCCATGGCCCACCTGGCGGCGGTGCCGGCCCGCCAGTCGCCGGCGGCCAGCACGATGCTCCAGCGTGTGGCCGCGAATTGCGACGCAGGTTCGAGGACTACGCTGGGGATACTTGAGGTTGCCATGATCTGTGCCGATGCCGCGGAAAAGATTCCGACTGCGCCCATCGTCCTCGAACGGAGCATCGCATGCAACGACTCCGGCGCGTGGCGGTTGCCTCGGGGTGCAGGACGTTCCAGGTGATCTGGACGTTCCAGACGATCTGGAGTGCTGCGAGCTTCTCGCAGCTTTGACGAGCCGACCTTGTCGGCGGGAGGAATACATCGGCGCCTTGCGGAACGCAGTTGGTGACTATGCATGCCCTGCTCTGCTGCACCGCCCTCCCGGCGAGAAGCTCGCCTCGGCAAAGCGGGAAGAAGCTTACCGCACTCCAGGGATACTCCGTCTGAAATGTCCTGCACCCGTTGCCTCGACAGATATTTAGGCCAGATGATGGTCCTGCCGGGCAGCGAGGTCGGGGAGGACTACCAAGGCACTCGCGAGTAGCCATCGTGGCCTGGTCGTATGGCCGAAAAGCGACTACAAAGTCGCTTCTACGTAGCCGCGACTTTGTAGTCGCGGTGCGAAGACCTCCGACTTCCACTGCTCGCGACGTGCCCTGGAAGGACTGCCCTGCCACCCGTCCCGCTTGCCGGTTTGGGGGTTTTCTCTAAAGTTGTGGGCGATGAAGAATCGATCCGTGTTTCGGTGGGCCATTGTCGCCATCGTGGCCTGCGCCGGGCTCTATCTGGTGGGCAATAGCCGCGTCGCCTTCTGGGACCGCGATGAGCCTTGGTATGCCGGGTGCTCATTAAGGATGATCCTGGACCATGACTACGTGGTGCCTCGCTACCTTAGTGGCGAGCTGCGCGTGCAGAAGCCGCCGCTGGTCTACTGGCTGCAGACGGTGCCGATGCGTCTGCTGGGGCCGGGCGAGTTCGCCCCGCGGCTGGTGTCGGCCATTGCCATGATCTGCGTGCTAGTCCTGGTGTGCAGCGTGTTGTGGAAAATGGTCGGGCCGCGGCGAGCGGCATGGACGACGCTGATCCTGGGCACCTCGGTGCTCACGATCGCGGCGGGGAAGATGTGCCTGACCGACGCGGTGCTGCTGTTTTTTATCACCACGGCGCAGTTCTGTCTCATGATGATCTATCGCGGCAAGGGCTCGCCGCGGGTGGCGCTGTTTATGATCCTGGCGCTTGTGATGGGGTTCTACAACAAAGGCCCAATCGTCCTGGTCGCCCCGGTGGGGACCCTGATAGTGCTGGCGGCGATGGACTGGCGGCGGTGGACGCGATTCGTGTCCGCCCGGCCGGGGGAGGCCGCGCGCCGCGTGGGGCTGGGCGTGCTGGGGATCCTGGCAGGTCTGGTGGTTATGGCGGCGCTGATCGGTCCATGGGCATGGCTAAACTATCAGGCCGAGCCCGAATGGCTGCGGCAGACGCTCCACACCGCCAAGCAGCACATGGCGACGGCCGTGGACGGACACAGTGGATGGCCGGGCTGGTATACGCTGGTGGTCTGGGGGACGTATTTCCCGTGGAGCCTCCTGCTGCCGACGGCGGCGGTGATTGCGTGGCGTCATCGGAAGCTTCCGGAGATTCGGTTTGCGATGGCGGCAGTGCTGGGGCCGTTTCTATTCCACGAACTGCTGATGAAGACCAAGCTGCCGCACTATGTGCTGCCGGCGTTCCCGTTCCTGGCGCTGCTGACGGCAGACGCACTCGTGCGCTGCATCCGCGGGCAGCATCGCGAGATGCACAAGCTGCTGTTCAAGCGGGCCACGCTGGTGTGGGCCGTGATCCTGGGGCTCGTGCCAAGTGCGACGTGGCTGGTGGCGTGGAAGACGCTGCCGATCTGGCAAGGCCTGGACATGGGCCCGCTGCCGTGGGTGGCGATGGTGGTGATGTCGATCTTGGGGTTCGTCTACACGCTGGGCGTGTGGCGACTGTTCAGCAGGGAGCGGATCGCCGAGGCGGCCGGGTGGATGGGCGGCGGATTCCTGCTGATGATCGTCCTGTTCTATGGGTGGTATGTTCCCAATGCGCCATATCTGTCGATCAGCAAGCGGGTGGCGACGCTGCTGCATGAGGTTAGCGCCCTGGCCAGCGACGGCGCTGGCAAGGACGAGGTGGCGTGCGTGTCTTACAACCTGGACCCAACCGGCGCCAAGTGGAAAAACACGGGCTGGCGCGAGCCGAGCATGGACTATTACCAGGGCGGAACGCTGGGGCACACGCAGGAGGACCGCTTTCTGGAGAAGCGTCCCATGGAGCGATGGCCTCGCGTAATGATCCTCACCAAAGAGATATGGGACATGAGCCCTTCGTGGGTGCACTCGCGTCTGCGGGTGGTGGGCAAGGTCAGAGGGCTGTCCTACGCGTCGGAGGGGGCCGTGATGGAGTTGTGGGTCGTGGAGAAGAAGACCGGGCCGGTGGAGGTGTTTGAACCGATGCCCAGCGGAGCGCTCAGTCGGCCGGCAATGCCGGCGGTGGATGCCGGGGCGGCGGAGTAGGGGTACGCGTGATACGAATTTCGCCAGGAATGGGTGCAGCCGACGCACTGGCCGTGATCTGCGAGGAATGGGTGGGATGGTCCTGTGCGGGCGGGACGCCACGCACTACTATTTCTGCGAACGCGCCCGTTTCCGGTGGAATCCGTCTGATCCGCCGGGCAAGATTGGAGAGGACATCGTTGAAGCTCTAAGGACCGGCGCATCAATCACCGTCCGGTTCAAAAAGGCCAACCCCCTCCCAGCCTCCCCCAGGGGAGAGAAGTAAGAAAAGATCATCGCGCCATTCCTGCCAGTTATTGATGCGCCGATCCTAACCCCCTGCCAGCCTCCCTCAACAGGGAGTCGATAGTGTCCCCTATTGTGGCTGGATGGTTTTGTAGAGGCGTAGCAGTTCGGTGACATGCTGCTGCTGGGCGAGGCGGGGACGGAGTTCGGCGCAGGCGTGGCGCGAGAGGCGCAGCGTGGTGGGGTCGAGGAGGCTCCGCCAGGCGGCGGCGAAAGCGGCGACGTCGGTGGGGTCGGCGATGACCTGGCCGTGCTGCCCGGGGGCGATGAGTTCGCCGGCACCGTTGAGCTTTGTGGTAAGGACGGGCACGCCCATGGCGAGGCTTTCCAGGACGACCAGGCTGCAGGGGTCGTGGCTGGTGGGCAGGATGAACAAGTCGGCGGCGCGGTAGAAGGCGTAGGGATCGTCGGTGGGACCGGCGAAGATGGTGCGGCCGGCGACACCGAGGCGGGCGGCGAGGCGTTTGTAGGGATCGGGGGTCTCGCGGCCGACGACGACGAGCATCGTGCGTGCCTGCGGCTTGGCATCCAGGGCGGCCAGTGCGCGAAGGGCCGTGCGGAGTCCCTTGCGACGGAAATCCTGGGCGATCATGAGAGCGACGACGACGTCGGAGGGGATCCCAAGTTGCCTGCGGAGTTCTGCTCCGGCATCGGGACGGAGGGCGGGGTCAAAGCGGGAGAGGTCAACGCCGTTGTGGAGGACGGTCATGCGGCTCGCCTGGCCGGGGTAATGCTTCATGGCGGACTGGCGGACGTAGTCGGAGAGGCAGAGGATCAGTGGCGTGTGGCGGTGAGTGATCATGTCGTGCTCGGCCTGGGCGAAGAGTCGGCGCTTGCGGTTGAGTTGGTTGCCCATGCGGGCCAGGAGGCGGCCGACGCCGGCGGGGTGCTTGAGGTGCCCGGTCGCGAGGTTCTCGGCTTCGATGCCCGCATGCGGCTGATAAAGGTCGCATCGCCAGACAGGCAGCATGGCGTGGACAATGTCGTAGTTGGACTGGGTGAGGTGATGGGCCAGCGAGTGCAGGAGGGCTTCATATCGGGCGACCCGGGTGCCGGCGGCGCCTTCGAGGCGGACCTGGAAGGCGGGCTCGACATTGCGGTCGAAACGCTGGGCGAGGAGATGGACCTCGTGGCCGCGCGCGACCAGGTCGGCCGCCAGGTTGACGGTATAGCGTTCGGCTCCGCCGCGTTGGGGTTCGGCGTTCTGGATGACGAGGGCGATTTTCAAGGTTGAGCAATGTACGTCAGCGGAGGCCGATGCGACAGTGGGCGGGGCGTTTCAGCGGACAGGGGGAGGAGAGATTGTCGTGAGCGCACTGCCGATTGCGACTTGGTGCGACGGCGGAAACCCCCTCCCAACCTCCCCAAGGGGGAGGAGATAGGAGGGCTGACTGGCGCTGGTCGCGTGGCTTCAGATGGCTTGGCTCTTAGCGGACGAGATCGGCGGCGAGACGCCGCTGCCACTAGTAATTTAGTGTGACGGCAGGTCCCATTGATCCATGGGCCTCTTGTCGGGGGCGATGGGCGTGGGTGCCAGCGGCTCGCGCATGGTGTCAACGTGCAGGTCGAGGAAGAGGTAATTGGCGCCGCGGTCGCGTCCATGTTTCCAGCCGTCGACTTTGCCCAGGGTGTATTCGGAGGTTTCGCCGCTGGAAACTCCCAGCGTGAAGTCGACCTCACGGAGGGTCTTCTCGCCGATGAGGATGGTGTCGCCGGGGTTCTTGCCGCAGAGCGAGCCGGCACCGAGTCCAAAGCGGTTCATCCGGCGGTCGACCGGATGCCCAGCGCTGTCGATGAAGGATTCTGTCAGATGGCCGTTAACCATAAAGGAGTGCCAGATGCGCGGATCTATGTTGCCTGGCATGAGGCCCTCGTCCTCGGGACAGATCATTTCGGCGGGATTGGACTTGCCGAAGACAGTGGTGGGCCACAGCTTGGCGATGCGGGTCTCCTGGCTATCGCCGGGGGGCGTCGTGGAGTTGACGGCGGTGGAGACGGGATTGGTGGTGGCATCGGTGCTCCAATCCCAGCCGGGGGCATCAGCGGGAAAGAGGTAACCGTGGTTGTTGTTGCTGTACATCAGCATCGCGGTGCCGACCTGGCGGAGGTTGGACATGCACTTGATGGTGTTGGCCTGGCGGCGGGCCTTGGCGAGGGAAGGCAGGAGCAATCCCATGAGGATGGCGATGATGCCGATCACCACGAGCAACTCGACAAGGGTGAACGCGTGACGTTTGGCGGATCTGGTTTGCATGAGCATAATGACCTCGGTTGAATCCCTTAGTGATACTCGCTGGAGCCGCCTCGCGTTGCGGCTGGCTCAACAATAACCCGTCAGAGGGCATGCGAAACGGTCAACTATTGAATACTACCGGGCAGCGGGCTGTGCGTTGTCTGAACAATGCGCAGACCAACACGGAACATCCGTAAGCCGCTTATTTACAGGGCATTACATCCGCTGACGATCCGCCGCTGCTGCGCCCGGCCCGGAGGCGGCGCGATTACTTCTTGTCGACCTTGCCGTAGGTTCGGGCACGCGGCTGGACCAGGCTGACATCGACCGGCTCGTAGCTGATCGAGGTGGTGGTGGTGGCCGGGTCGAAACTGGCGATGGTGGTCTTGAGGAAGTTGGCGTCATCGCGTTCGGGGAACTCGGGCTTGTAGTGGGCGCCGCGGCTCTCGTTGCGCTGGAGGGCACCCTTGAGGATGGCCTCGGCGAGGATGACCATGTCGCGGACGGAGCGTGCGAAGCCGAGGTTCTGGTTGGTCCAGGCGCCGGTGTCAGAGAGGCGGATGTTCTTGACGCGCTCTTTCCACTGTGCCTGGGCCTTGAGGGTTTCTTCGAGCTTGGCGTTATAGCGCACGACCGTGCAGTTCTCGGTCATGACTTTGCCCATCTCGAGCCAGAGCTCGTAGGGGTTTTCAGTGCCCTTGTTTTCGATGAGGGTCTTGACGCGGGTCTGTTCCTGCTCGACGACGGCGTCGTAGGTGGCCTGGGGGACATCGGCCGCGGCGAGCGGGGCGGCGTCGGTGGCATAGTTCTTAATGCAGGAACCGCCGAAGAGGCCGTCGAAAATGCAGGAGAGCAGCGAGTTGGCGCCGAGGCGATTGGCGCCGTGGTAAGCGACGGAGGCTTCGCCCATGGCATACAGGCCGGGGATGTTGGTCTGCATGTTTTTGGGGTTGCCGGGTTCGAGGCCGCCGACTTTTCCGCCCTTGGCGTACTGGATCCAGAGGCCGCCCATGGTGTAGTGAACGGCGGGGAAGATCCTCATCGGTTCGGCCAGCGGGTCAGCGCCGACGAACTTCTCGTAGATCTCCAGGATGCCTTCGAGCTTCTTGAGGACGCCGTCGCGGCCGATCTCGGCAACCTTGTCGCGCAGGTCAAGGTAGACCATGTTGCCGCCGCCGACGCCGTAGCCGTCGAGGCACATCTTGAAGATTTCGCGGGTGGCGATATCGCGGGGGACGATGTTGCCGTACTTGGGGTACATGCGCTCGAGGAAGTAGTCGCGCTCATCCTCGGGGACGTCGTTGGGGGCGCGCTTATCGGCCTTGGTCTTGGGCACCCAGATTCGTCCGCCTTCGCCGCGAGCGGATTCGGAGATCAAGCGGCACTTGTCTTCGCCGGGGATGGCGGTGGGATGCACCTGCATCATCTCGGGGTTGGCGTAGTGGGCGCCGGCCTGGAAGCAGCGGCTGGCGGCTCCTCCGGTGCAGACGACGGACATGGTGCTCTTGCCGTAGATCAGGCCGTTGCCGCCGGAGGCGATGACGACCGCATCAGCGCGGAAGGAGCGGATCTGCATGGTGCGCAGGTCCTGGGCGACGATGCCGACGCAGGCGCCGTTGTGGAGGACGGGCCAGAGGAATTCCCAGAATTCGTACTTGTGGACCTTGCCTTCGGCTTCCCAGCGGCGGGTCTGTTCATCCAGGGCGTAGAGAAGCTGCTGGCCGGTGGTGGCGCCGGCGAAGAAGGTGCGTTTGAAGAGTGATCCGCCGAAGAGGCGCAGGTCGCGCTGGCCTTCGGGGGTGCGGTTGAAAGGAACGCCCATGCGGTCGAGCAGGTCGATGATCCTGGGGGCCCATTCGCACATTTCGCGGACGGGGGGCTGGTCGGCGAGGAAATCGCCGCCGAGGCAGGTTTCGCTGAAGTGTTCCCACTCGCTGAAGCCCTGCTGGCGCGCGACTTCGTTGCAGGCGTTGATGCCGCCCTGGGCGCAGACGCTATGGGAGCGTTTGACGGGGACCATGGAGAAGAGGTCGACGTCCATACCGCTCTCGGCGAGCTTGATGGTGCAGGAGAGACCGGCAAGACCGCCGCCAACAATGATTACACGCTTCTTTGCAGCCATGAGTACCTTTCAAATCCGAAATCCGAATATCGAAATCCAAAACGCCTTCGCTCGGCGTGAGATCTCTTAATCTTCTGTTACTTGATCAGGGACGCGAGCAGGTCGGCCGGGGTGGTATTGAGGGCGGCGAACAGGGCCACGTAGCCCAGCGCCAGCAGGGCGAAGAATGCCCCGACGCAGGCAAGGCCCAGGCGGCGCTGAGAGCCCGCACTGATGGTGGCGCCCCAGGTGATGCCGGCGTTGGCGAAGCCATTGGCGGTGTGGAAGGCGGTCATGAGGATGCCGACGAGATAGACGATGACAACCCAGGGGCCCATGTGCAGGTGGCGGGAGACGGTGCCGGCCTGATTGGCGTAGGGGTCAAAGGAGAAGTTGACGTCAAAGGCGCCGTACTTCAGTGCCAGCACGTGGAAGAAGACAAACAGGACAATGGCAACGGCGCTGATGCGCTGGAGGAGGTAGAAGCTGTTGCGCTGGGTGGGGTAGTTACTGACGTTGGGCTGGCCGTTGACCAGGATCCACGTGCCATAGATGCTGTGGAAGAGGAAAGGCAGAAAGAGGGTGCCCCACTCGATGGCGATGAGGAACGGAAGTGAGTGGATTTTCTCGACCTGCTTGGCGAAAACCTCACCGCCCTGAACGATGGTGGCGTTGACGGTCAGGTGAACGAAGATATAGAGACCGAATGCGATGCCGGAAAGCGACTGAAGGCGGCGAATCAACAGATAGGCCGGGCCAGAGCAGCAGGAGCAGCATTCTTTGCCTTCACAGGCGGTAGCGGTAGACACGTTGAACATCCTTTCAAATCAAGCCAGAAGAATCGAAGGGGCAGATTATAACGTGAGGCGGTCTGGGCAGCTATGACTGAAGTGCGGGGGCCCAGAGCGTTGCTCTGGGCTGAAGAATATCGCCCCGTTGGGGCTGACGAAAGCGAGCCGCTTGACGACACGAGCCGCTTGTACCCCAATCCTGCCGAGGCTTGCCTTTCCAGACGGGGAAACCTTGGGCCACCGAGCGAGAGGGCGGGACGCAGGGGACGCGGTGACGCGAGGACGGTGAGTCTGCGCAGGCGGGGGCGCCTACTGCATTTCGGTTTCGCCGCGGGCCCAGCGGGGGTAGTTTTGCATCGCCATCTGGATGGCGGCGTCGATCATTTCCTTGCTGTCGCGGACCATGGACTGGGTGCGGCGGAGACGGTCGTCGACCTGATCGGTGAGGACGCGGAACTGGCGGGACCAGAGGACCTGGCGGATGCGATCCTGGACGATCGGGTCTTCGAAACTCTGGACCTTGGCTTCTGTCCGGGACAGGACCAGGGCCAGGTAGAAAGCTCTGCCGTCCTCGACGGGGCCGACGACCTTGCCGATCGGGGTTTCCCAGATGGCCTTCTCGACCTTTTCCAGGCGGTAGGCGTTCTTCTCGACCGGGTTTTCCAGGCCGCCGGTGGCGGCGAGGCGGGCATCGTCGTTCATGGTGCTGGCGAGTTCGTTAAAGGGGGATGCCCCTGCCTTTTCGAAGATGCCCTGGGCCAGCTTGAGTGCGGCATCGCGGCCGCCGTTCTTGACGAAATCGATCTTGATGAGGCGGAAGGTCACCTCGGCGCGCTGGGTGAAATCCTTCTCGACCACCGACGCATAATAGTTGCGCATGTCCTGGGCGCTGATCTGGATGCGCGGGACGATGTTTTTCCGCAGGTAGACCTGGGTCATGTAGTCGCGATAGCGGTCGAAGACCAGGTCGTCGAACTCAAAGCCGTCGTCGCGCGCCTTTCGGGCAGCCATTTCGGGCGAGCCGCCGGCCTCGGTGATCTGCTGGGTGCGCCACTGCATGGTCATGAACTCGGCCTGGCGTTTTTCGTCTTCGGCGAGGCTTCGCTCGGCAGCGCCGAAGATCAGTTCGGCGCGTTCCATGCCGTTGATGGCCTTGTTGATCTCGGCGGTGGCGAACCGGCGGAACTGCGTGGGGTCCATCTCAAGGGCCTTGGCGGCCAGTTCGCCGCGCAGAGTGCGCAGGATCTTGTTGGCGAAGATGGGGATGCCATTGACCTCGGCGACGACGCCACCGACGGTCTGATATTGCCCGGAGGAAGTGCCGACGGTGGGTCGAGTGGACGGGAGGGGCTGGGTAGCGGGAGCCACCGCGAGGACAGGTGCGGCCGGGGCGACGAATTCGGTGCGGGCGGCGAATCGCGGGCGGGTGAGGGGGGTGGCCTGCGTGGTGGGGCCGGGACCGGCACGGAAGGAGTAAGGCGACAGCGTCGTTTCAGGACGCGAACTACCGCAACCGCCGGTGATGAGCCCCGACAGCAGCACTCCGCCCAGAACCGAGTAACTCGCAGCTTGCCTCATTCGTTTCTCAAGAGACGTTACCGCATGACCCAGGTCTCGGCCTTTTCAGGACTGACGGCGTCTTCGCCGGGGTAGGCATCGTCGCCTTTGATCCAGAAGTTGAGCTGCAGGCTCTTACGCAGGATGGTGTCCTTGCCGTCGAGCTTGACGGTCTTGAACTCGCCGGTGAGGCCGCCGACGAAGATGCTGAAGCGGCCCATCTCGAGCATGGGTTCAGTCCAGACGGCGACGCCGTACTTGGTCTGGTCATCGCCCAGGCGGATCTCACCGGAGACCTGCATGCCGCCTTCGATGAACTTGTTGCCTTCGTGCTTGCGGATCACATCCACAACGGATTGGGAGATGAGCTTGTCGGAGCGGGTGACCTTGCCGTCTTCGGTGAGCATCTCAAAGACGGGAAGGAACATGCGTTCCTTGCCAGTGTTGTTGGTGGCGGAGTAGGTCATGTACCAGAAGGGTTGCGGGGCAAAGGCTCCCGGCAGGCTCACGACAACGCGCTTAGGCGTGGCGTGCTCAAACTTGAGTTCCCAACTGACGGGGCAGATGCTGGGCTTGGGCGCCTCGGCAGAAGCGGACGCTGCGAGAAATCCCAAGACGATCGCGGCCGCACAAGCTGTCCTGACGGTGCCATTCATAGGTGGGTCTCCACTGCCGAAACAAGCGTAACTCTTTATAAACGCACGCGCTTTTGCTGCTTGCGCTGTAATTGGCTATTCTTACGCCCCGTGGGATTCCTGTCAAACCTTTTCCGACCCCGCGTGGACCTGCAAGGTCCGGTGGTGGTACGTGAAGCGCGGGCGGCGGAGCTTCAGGTGTGCCTGCGGATGATTCTGTCGAGCGCGGCCGGACCGGCGGACGATGGGCAGGTGGTGACGTTTGCCCAGAGCGCAAAGGCTCGGGGGATCGACCCGGCGCGGATGCTGGTGGCGGCGATCGGGCAGCATATTGCCTGGGTCGCCCTGCCGGTGGTGTTTCCGGGGCGGACGGCGATTTACCTCTCCGGGGCCATCAGCGAAGGCCAGCAACCGGCGGCGCGGCAGGTGATCGAGGCCCTGCTGGCGCGACATACGGAGCAGGGGATGCGTCTGTCGCAGGTGCTGCTGGACCCGTCGGAGTCGGCGGCCCGCGGATTTTATGAGGCCTGCGGCTTCACGTATCTGGCGGAACTGGTCTACCTGGAGGGCAGGGCCAAGGACCAGGAGGTCAAGACGCCCCAGGCGTTTGAGCTGGTGAACTATTCGGCCGGGCTGCATGGGGAGTTTGTCCGGGCGATCCAGGCGAGTTACCGGGACACGCTGGACTGTCCGGGGCTCAACGGGGTGCGGACGGTGGAGGATGTGATGGCCGGGCACAAGGCGGCCGGGGCGTTCAGCGAAAAATTCTGGTTCATGGCGAGGGAGGCCGGCGAGCCGCGTGGGGTGCTGCTGCTGAGCCCTGTACCGCCTTCGGATGCGATGGAACTCGTCTACATCGGCCTGGCACCCGAGGGGCGCAGGCGGGGGTTGTCCGATGCGCTGATGCGGCTGGCGTTTCAGACGGCCGCGCGGGCGGGCTGTCTTCGGCTCACGACGGCGGTTGATTCAAAGAACGCCCCGGCGCTGCGGATGTACCTGCGGCACGGGATGCACCAGATCGGCAGCCGGGTAGCGATGATGAAGGTGCTGCCGACGCCGAAGTGAGGAGCCAGCGCATGGCATGGGTGTGCGCCAGGAAAGCCGGAGAAGGCGGTGAGGTCGCCATCCTTCTCCGGCCGAACCACAAAGTGCCAGTGATTGTTCATCACCATCGAGACCTTGTCAATCTCGCCCGTTTCCCCTGCATTCTGCTGCGCCTGCTCCATCATCGGCTCGGCCTGTTTCATATCGTTCGCCTGGTCCGTCACGTCGGCCGCCACGATGATCTGAGCCGTGCAATCCACCACCGCCTGAGCGTTGCCGCTCTGGTCCCAACCCTTGTTGTTGGCCTTCATGATCCGGCTCTCAGGATCGGTGAAGTTGTATTGGGCCTTGTCATCCACCGTCACCGGCTCGTCGCCATGGCCGTCCTCGTCCTGCTTCTGACGGGCACGCTCCTCCAGGGCCTGTTTGGCCACCAGAATCTTCGCCAGACGATCATGACGACGCGATAGCTCCTTGGGCAACTCGTCGCCGCGAGATTTGCCGTAACGGCCGTCCTCCTCCTGATCCGTCGCCTGGGCCTGAGCCAGAAGGTCCTTGATCTCCTGCTTCAGCCTCGCCTCATCCTGCTTCATCCGCCCATAGCTCATCGCCTTGTGCCGGCTGGCGTTGGCCTTGATCTTTGTGCCGTCCAGCGACAAATGCCCCAACTTCACCAACCCCGCTTCTCTGGCGATCTGCACCACCTGCACGAACAGGTCGGCAAACGCTTGCAGATGCGTCTTGCGGAACAGGCTGATGGTCCGGAAGTCAGGGATATCAGTGCCCACGATCACACGAAAGGCCGCATCCCGCTCGCAGCGCTGGGCGATCTGCCGGGAGGATCGAACCCCAACGCTGTAACTGTAGATCAGCAGGCAGGCCATCATCCGGGGGTGGAACGGGGGGAATCCCCGGTCGCTCTGCTCATACACTCGCGTGATCGCCGCAAGGTTCAGTTGCCCCGCCACGTCCATGACGAAATATACCAGGTCGTTCTCGGGCAGCCATTCCCGCGGGGAAGGCGGCCGCTTGGTCAAACTGGCCGGGGCCTCCCACAGTTGGAGCAGGCCATCGCCATGATTGCTGGGGATGGCGACGTTCAGCGACATCGCCATCAACAAGGTGGGGACGTATATGCTCTCGGCGGCTGATGGCACGCTGCCGGCGGTTCTCAGGCCGCTGTGCCACCGCCGGGAATGTGGCGAGGCGTTCTGAATCGAGTCATCCGTGGAATCCTCGGACAAACTTGTCCTATTGGCAGGCCTAAACTTGGATTGGCAGAGCGTTGTATCGCTGCCTTGTGCATGGGAGTGTTATAGGGAGCATCCGAATGCAGGATTCGATCGCTCGCGAGTCTCTTGACGGTGTTGTTGGCACGGAGGCATTCCCGGAGATGGCCTCCCTCCTGCGCTCCCAGACCGACCGGATCATGCAGCGGTGGGACGGGGAAGCCCGAGATGTTCAGCAGGTCGCGGAGAACCTGAGCTTGGCGCAGATCCATATGGCCTCGCCTCACATGTCCTTCGACGCTGTGGTGCAGGATACGCCGACGGCGGGTGGGCAGGTGCAGTTGAATAGCCAGATGAGGCGTGAGGAGTCCCACATCATCAACCGTTTCGCCGTCCACTGCCCAGTCCCCGTATTGCTGGTCGGTGACTTCAACACGCCTGTCGAAAGCAACATCTACCGTCAGTACTGGTCCGGCTTCCGGGACAGCGAACATCTGAACGGGCCGGTCATCCGCCAGTTCGACACGCCGCAGAACCACTATATCCACGCGGCCAAGATGATTTATACGGACAGGTCCCCCGTGCTCACGCCGAGGATGTAAGCCGCATCACAGGCAGTCAGGACGACGCCGGTGATCCGGTGGGTCATACCTCCATGCTACCCACTGGGGCCGGCAGCAAACTCGCATCGTCACCGGCCGGCTTCCGGGGCAACTCGTGCTCCGGACGGTATCGCATCTGAAAGAAGCCGAAGCGGATCTTCACCGACACCCCCGGTACACAAAGGCGGTGGCGACGCAGGCGAGAACTCACCTGCTCCCTCAGTTCCAAAAGCACATCAAAGGTACCTCAAAATGCCTGGCCGTGCGGCGTACACAGGTCTCCCGAAGGCCAAAGTCGAACAATCATTGTGCCCAACTTTCTTGCACAGGCAGCGGGCTGATCGGCTGATCTCCGTGTCTACCTTCTGTACCTGTCGCAGATACGAGGACAAAAGGGCTTGAAAAGTAGGGCTTCGGGGTGGACAAAACAATGGACAAAACTATTTTGTCTATAAGAAAAGCCCGGAAAATCCGGGCTTTTCAGTGACCCCAAGGGGATTCGAACCCCTGTCGCCGCCGTGAAAGGGCGATGTCCTAGGCCTCTAGACGATGGGGCCAGTTCTTATACGGTCCTGCGTTGCCTGCCCTAGGAGGTCCGAACAATATGCAGAATCTCGCACGGGAGTCAACCCCGGCCGCCAGCGTTCATTGAGTTTCACGCTCTATCAGCGGCGCTTTCCGCCCAGTATCCGGAGCATGAAGATCATCAGGTTGATGAAGTCCAGGTAGAGGATCAGGGAGCCCAGGACCGACATGCGCCCGGCGGCCAGGGCGTCGCCCTGAGTCTGATAGGCGAACTGCTTGATCTTCTGGGTGTCGTAAGCGGTCAGCCCGACGAAGATCAGGACGCCGGCGTAATTAATGATCCAGAACAGCATTTCGTTGCTGACGAAGATGTTGACGATCGAGGCGAGGATCAGCCCGATCAGGGCCATGAAACAAAGGCCGCCCAGCCCGGAGAGATCCTTCTTCGTGACAAAGCCGATGAAACTCGTGATGCCGAAGGTGCCGCCAGTGATCAGAAAGGCAGCGCCGACGGTGCCGAGCTTGTATTGCAGGAAGATGACCGACAGGGTCAACCCGTTTAGTGCTGAATAGAGAATGAAAAGTGCCGTTGCGGTACCCACGCTGAGGCGGTTGATCGCCGAGGTGACGTACCAGACCAGCGCGAGCTCGGCGATGATCAGCACGATGAATGTAATCGGCTGAAACACCATCTGGCTCATCGCCGCGCTCTGGCTGGTCACCCAGGCGACCAGCGCGGTGACTCCCAGGCCGACGCCCATCCATGCGTAGACTGCGTTCATGAAGGCAGCGACAGTGCCGGCGCCGGTGCCAGCCGTTGCGTAGGAAAGGGGGCGCGGCCGACTCGTAAATCCATTCTGACTCATTTCGGGCTCCTTTGAAGACTATACCTCTATTTGATCAGTTTTATGCCCGTTGTCCACAGGGACATGGGAGCAGGACCAGGGCAATCGCGAGCGAGTGGAAGTCGGAGCTGTTCGCACCGCGACCACAAGTCGCCGCTACGTAGAAGCGACTCTGTAGTCGCTTTCGGCCATACAACCAGTCCACGAGGGCGACTCGCGATTGCCCTGGAGGCAGGACAAGACGCGGGGATGGGTTTCGGGAGGTGCGAGGTAACTGTGCTTCGCAGATTTCCGGGCGGTTGCCCGATGGACGGGAACAGGGCATAATCCAGAGATGTGCGATATCCGGCCGGGTGAGTGCGATCCTGGGCGGAGGCGTTTTTTCATACCGGGAGTTGTTCCATGAGTTCCCTGGAGTCTGCCGAACCTGTTGCCTCGGATGAGTCTGATGTTGTTGCGCCGCAGATCACGGTCGAGGAGCGAAAACTCTCGCTGATCGACTTTCTCAAGACCACGATCCGGCTGAGCGGTTCAGATCTGCATTTGCAGGCGGAATCGACGCCGATGGTGCGCATCGATGGCCGGGCTCGATTTCTGGAGTGCGCCCCCCCCAGCAACGAGACGATGCTGGAATATGTGAACGAGCTGATCAAGGAGCCCGAGCACCATAAGATATTGCACGACCGCGGGGCGGTCGATGTGTCGTTCGCGATGCCGGACAAGAGCGCCCGCTTCCGCGTCAACATCTTTCATTCGCGGCAGAAGTACGCGATCGTCCTGCGGCGGATCATCACCAAGATCCCCAACTT
Organism: Tepidisphaerales bacterium; assembly: GCA_038213005.1. Lineage (GTDB taxonomy): Bacteria > Planctomycetota > Phycisphaerae > Tepidisphaerales > Tepidisphaeraceae > JBBQTU01. The sequence continues at coordinate 51,596 of JBBQTU010000001.1, forward strand.
TGACGAGTTGAACCTGCCGCCGCAGGTTGAGGGGCTGGCCGACCACAACCGCGGCCTGGTCGTCGTCTCGGGCACCACCGGTTCGGGCAAAACCACCACGCTGGCGGCCATCATCGGCAAGATCAACCGCATGCGTGCCGAGCGGATCATCACGATCGAGGACCCGATCGAGTATTCGCATGAGAATCTCAAGAGCCTGGTGAGCCAGGTTGAGGTGGGGACGGATTCGGAGAGCTACGAATACGGGCTGCGCGAGATGATGCGCCAGGACCCGGACACCATCCTGATCGGCGAAATCCGAGATACGTTTTCGCTGAGCACGGCGCTGCGGGCGGCCGACACGGGGCACCTGGTGTTCACGACGGTTCACGCGACCAATGCGTCGATGACGGTTGAACGCCTGGTTTCACTGTTTGACCCGGCCCAGAAGGACCTGCAGCAGACACAGCTCGCGACCAACCTGATCTCGGTCTGCTGTCAGCGACTGGCCAAACGGCGCGATGGCAAGGGGCGGGTGCCGGTGGTTGAGATCATGATGACCACCCCGCTGGTGCGCAAGTACATCCAGGATGGTGAGTTTGACAAGCTCAAGGGTTGCGTGGGCAACCGCGAGGCGGGAAGCCAGTCGTTCGACCAGCACCTGACCGACCTGTTCCAGAAGCAGACCATCGACGTCGCCGAGGCCAAACGGCTGGCGAGCAACGTCGACGCCCTGAATCTGGCACTGCGCGGGATCAGCAATAGCGACACGCGGCTGAGGTAGTTTCGGGAGGTGCCCCCTTGCGCGTGTAGGCTTTTCTGGCGAGGGCCATTTTGGGGCTGGAACGCGCATTTCTCTCCTGCCCCTGCTGGATTTTGGGAGGGGGTTTTCTGGGGGCTTGGCTTCCCTCGCGGCTTTGCTAGGGGAGGCCCTACCCGCGCAATGAGGGGGGGGCCCAGGCGCCTCTTCCCCCCCTGCCGAGGCCGGTCAGAAAAAAACTCAATATTTTCCTATACGGAATGGCGAGAAGTGGCGTATAATTCACCTAGGTCGGTCTGTCGAAGGAGTTTGGTTCGTGACAGGATTTACTGCCCCGCGCCTCTGTGTCTCACTCGCTCGCCTGCCTTTTGGGCCGAAACGTTGGCCTCTTTCATGTGCAACCTGGAAAGTAAAAACTAGGTTGGACGCCCAACTCCCAAGGAGAACTGTATGGGCAAGAAGTTGTATGTCGGGAATCTGAGCTACGACGTCGATAGCTCCACGCTTCAGGAACTCTTCAGCCCCCACGGCACCGTGGAGAGCGCTGAGGTCATTCAAGACCGGGACACCGGTCGCAGCAAGGGCTTCGGCTTCGTCCAGATGGGCACCGATGAAGAAGCTCAGGCGGCGATTGCCGCTCTGAACGGCCAGCAGCATGGTGGCCGGGCCTTGACCGTCAATGAGGCCAAGCCTCGCGAACCCCGCACCGGCGGCGGTGGCGGCGGCGGCGGCGGTCGTGGTGGCTTCGGCGGCGGCGGTGGCGGCGGCGGCCGTGGTGGCTACGGCGGCGGTGGTGGCGGCGGCGGCGGCCGTGGCCGCTTCTGATCCCCAACGCTACGCAAAATAACAGAGAGGGCCACCAGCAATGGTGGCCCTCTCTGCATTTGGGCAAACCCTGCCGCCATCGGCGAACCTTCTCGACATGATAGCCACGAGCTGCGGCCCCCTTGGAATCCCCCTGGCTGCGTCCCCTTTGGAATCCCTCGCACGTCGCAGACGTGCCGCACGTGGAGCACGTCTTTGACGTGCTGTTTCGCGCGGGCGACGCGGTCGATTGTCGATGGGATGACGCTTGGTTGGCCGCGTGGGCTGGCCGATGGCTGGCGTTTACCCATGCGATGCACTGGCGGGCGTCGCATAACACCGTGGGCTATCGCCACCTGTATCAGGGCCGCTACAAGAGTTTCCCGGTCCAGCCCGGACCATCGCTCCTGAAGGTCTGTCGGTTGGTCTTGCATCGCTCTTTCCTCCACGCAACCACTTCCCTGTGTCCCTTGGCGCCCCCGGCATTACCCGGGTTCATCGCTACTATGGACACTCTGACTCCTGCATGCCGGCCTCGGACCGTCGCTGTCTCATGCAGGTCTCTTCGCGTCATGTGTCGGGCCTTCACGACCGCTGCGTCTCCAACCATCCCGCAGTCGCTACTGGCAGCCTTTGCACGTTACCCATTGGCTCCGGTAACTCTCCCCGCCCTCGCGGCAGGGCCCGGACTTCGCTCGTTCACTAGAAGGCTCGTCTCTGTCAAGTGAATAACCGCACCCGTTAGGTGCGTTGACCGCCCGGCCGCGCCCTCTCCATTTCAGCATTCAGCATTCAGCATTCAGCATTTCCGCCACCCCTAACAAACGTCAGATAATATCCGAGTTTGGCGGCGGTAGTTTTACGCTCTTGCTCCCCAACGTGAAACTTGCGCATCTGCCCCCTCAATCGGCGCGCAACTCCTTATCTGACAAGGCCCCGCGCCCCACCCCACCCCCTCCCCTGAAAATCTGCGCATCTGCCTGCCGGCTGACCGCCAAAGTCGCTTACGCTCTACGTTCTACGCTCTATGTTTTTTGCTCGCCTTTCCCGCCCGCCTCTGGACGAGCCCGCCTCAAAGAACCACAATTGACCGGCGCGCGTACTGACTGATGGCTATTGGGAGTTCGTGGCTGTGGTAACCTGGCGTCATCTAACCGATCTCAGCAAGCGGTCCGCGCTTGCGATGCGTCTGGCCGACCGTCTTGGCCGGGGCAAAGGCCGTGCGCGCTGGCTCGACCGCTTCGCCAATGCCGCACCGACTGACATCAAGCCCGACCTCGCCGACTGGCAGAACCACGACCTCGCCGCCGTCTGGATCGGCCACGCCACCGTCCTGCTCCGTATCGCCGGCAAGACGATCCTCACCGACCCCGTCTTGGGCAACCGCGTTGGCATCGGCCTGGGCCTGATGACCGGCGGGCCAAGCCGACTCGTCGCCCCGGCGCTCTCTCTGAAGGAACTGCCGCCGGTGGATGTCGTCCTGGTGTCGCACGCCCACTACGACCATCTTGACCGCCCGACCCTCGCCCGCCTGCCTCGCCACACGCCCATCGTGCTCGCCAAAAACACCCGCGACCTGGTGGACGACCTTGGCTTCACCGACGTCACCGAACTCGATTGGGGCCAAGAGCGCCGCTTCGGCGACCTCGTCGTCCGTGCCACCGAAGTGAACCACTGGGGTGCCCGCACCTTTCACGACACGCATCGCCAAGTCTGTGCGTTCGTGATCGAAGGCGCTCACCGGCGCATTCTCTTCGGCGGCGACTCAGCCTTCGGCCCGCATTTCCGCCAGGTCGGCCGTGTGGACCTCGCTGTGCTGGGCATCGGCGCCTACGACCCGTGGGTCGCCGGACACGCCACCCCAGAGCAGGCCTGGCAGATGGCCCAGGATGTGAAGGCCGATGCCATCCTGCCGATGCATCACAGTACCTTCCGCCTCAGCCGCGAACCCGTCAGCCAGCCCATCGAGCGATTGCTGGCGATCGCCGGGCGCTCCAGCGGCCGAGTCGTCGTCACCCAGGTCGGCGGCTCGTGGCGCCTCGTTTAGGCCGCGTCGACTTGTCAGCGGAAGAAACAATATGTCGTCAAGCAGCAATGATTGGCTGGCCTGTTTGCTGGGATGTGGCCCGGTAGGATGGATGTCATGCTCGCCCCTGGACAGGTGGCCGATTATCTTCGCGAATTGCTGGCGATTCCGCTGTTGGTCGGAAACACTGGGGTTTGGAGTTTGCCGGCCGGTCCGGCGTTCAGCAGGCATGTTGTCTCCAGTCCCAAGCTGATCCTGGTGCATGAGGGCGTGGTGGCATATCAGCTTAAGAACATGGAACTGACGCTTCGCTCGGGGATGATGCTGTATCGTCCGGCCCTTACGGCTGCCTTGTGGAGGGTGCTGGAGCCCTGCCGGCTTCTCTATTGCGAGTGTTCTGTACCTGCCGATATGGTGCACGGGGCGCTTCCCAACTGCCATCGGTGTGCCGACGGGCAATCTCCGACAAATACGCGGCCGACCCTTGCTGCAAAGCCCGCGCACGGTTGAGAGCGGGCGCGCCCTAAGTGGCCGCGATTCACTCAGGCGCGCGTCATGACCAGAAGCCAGTCAAACAGGTGCGGCAGGTTTGGCCCGCGCCATTGGCCGTTGGCATCGCCTTGGGCAATACCCAACTCATGGCGTTTGAGGGTGTTTGTCTCGACGTAGGCAGCGCGGTATTCGCAACCGATGCGGCGTCCCGGCGCGGGCGGTCCCAGGCATGGGCCGAGGCCCGCCGGTGGGTGCACCGGCGGCACTTGCCCGGATTTTCGGGCACGCCCGAGATCTTCGGGCGTGTGGACCATTGCCCCGTTCCCCATTATTCTTTTCTGGAATGAGCGGAAGACGCCTCAAACTCGCGGTCCTTCTCAGCGGTTCCGGAACCACGCTTCAGAACATGGTCGACCGCATCGCGGCGGGGACCCTCGACGCCAGCGTTGAACTGGTGATCGGCTCTCGCCCGGGGCTCAAGGGGATCGAGCGCGCCCAGAAAGCCGGCCTGCGCTGCGCCGTCGTCGAGCGCAAAGGCTTTGCCGACGTCGCCGCCTTCAGCCACGAAGTCTTCCGTCGCATCGACGCCGCGGGGCCCGACTTGGTCTGCTTTGCCGGCTGGCTCTGTTTTCTGGACATCCCGCGGAAATACACCGGGCGGGTCATGAACATCCATCCCGCCCTGCTGCCCAGTTTCGGCGGCCGGGGGATGTACGGCCACCACGTCCACGAAGCCGTCCTGGCCCACGGCTGCAAGATCAGCGGCTGCACCGTCCACTTCGTGGATAACGCCTACGACACCGGCCCGGTCATCGTGCAGCGCACCTGCCCGATCGTCGAAGGCGACACCGCCGACGCACTGGCCGTCCGCGTCTTCGAACAGGAGAAGATCGCCTACCCCGCCGCCCTCACCCTCTTCGCCCAAGACCGCCTCAAAATCGTCGGCCGACGCGTTGAGATCCTCCCTCACCCTGAAATCGCCCAATGACCTCCGCTGAAATCGATCTCATCGCCCTGATCCCGATCGCCTACCTATTGGGCTCGATCCCCTGCGGGCTGATTGTGGGTCTGGCCAACGGCGTGGACCCGCGCAAGGCCGGGTCCGGCAACATCGGTGCCACCAACGTCGGCCGCCTCCTGGGCGCCAAGTTCTTCCTTTACGTCTTCCTGCTGGACCTGCTCAAAGCCGCGATCCCCACGGCGATCGGATCGTGGGTCGTCACCCGCCACGGGTACGATGGCACCCGCTCTACCGTCCAGGTCATCCTCCACCTGCTCGTCGGTTTTTCGGCGATCTTTGGCCACATGTTCAGCATCTTTATCGGTTTCAAAGGCGGCAAAGGCGTCGCCTGCGGCGCGGGCGTGGCCCTGGGCTTCTACCCCTTCTTCACCATCCCGGGCCTGGCCGCCCTGCTGCTCTGGGGCATCCTCTTCGCCATCACCCGCTACGTCAGCCTGGCCTCGATCATCGCCGCCATCTTCTTCCCCATCGCCTACGTCGCCATCGGTCTGGCTCGCGACTGGCACCCTTTCACCACGCAGCTTCCCCTGCTCCTGTTCTCAACCCTCATCGGCGCGATGGTCGTCTACCGCCACCGCTCCAACATCGCCCGCCTCCGCGCCGGCACTGAATCCCGCTTCGTCAAGAAGCCCCGCACCTGAGCAGGGGCGATTCTTCCAGCCTCTCAGGTCCTCTTGATACTTGTAACTTATGCGCTGCAATACCTCGAATGAACCAGGTACTCCGGTATGTCACCGAGACCGGGACAATCGTCGTCAGCGCGAAGCCGGCATCCCCCGCTCCGCTGACCGCCTGAAACTACTTCCATAGCGACCGACCCGTCGGCCACGGCCGCCCAGGGAGCCCGCACTCCAAAAAAAGCCGCGACCCGGTGAACTTTTGTCCGTTCGGACGTTCGCCGGGCCGTGTCTTCACTCATGAATCCTTTTTCACCTTCCGGTGTCTTTGGATCACGAGCTTGGTAGACGATAGCGCCGCCGATTCGACGACCCAAGCGGACTCAGGCAAACAAAATTCCGGACCGTAGAGCCGCCACCTGCCGGGCGGGACAGGGGAATCGCATGTCAAAGACGTGCGCCACGGAGGCAACCTGCGGCAATCGCCTTTGGCTCGCCCATGTCGCCCGGGAGCCAGCCTGGTGTCTGTATCTGGGTGCCATCATGGTCCTGGCCGAACCGTCCTGCTTTACCATCGCCCCCCAGTGCGATACGCTGAGTCTGCTTCGTTAACAAAAGGATCTTCCGATGGCTGAACTGCATCTGCTCTCTCCGCTTGGCTTCCGGGCCAGTGGCGTCTACGCCGGCATCAAGTCCAAGAACGTCCCCGACGTGGGCCTGCTGGTCTGCCAGACCATCGCGGCCGCCGGCGCGGTCTTCACCACCAACAAGGTCTTCGCCGCCCCGGTGAAGGTCGGCCGAGAGCACGTCCATTCCGGCAAGATCCGTGGCGTCGTCGTCAACAGCGGCTGCGCCAACGCCTGCACCGGCAAACAGGGCGAGAAGGATGCCCTGGAGATGTGCCAGCTCGCCGCCGCCGAAGTCGACGCGGACGCTCCTCAGTTCCTGCCCTCGTCCACCGGCATCATCGGCCATCTGCTGCCCATGGATAAGATCCGCACCGGCATCCACAAGGCCGCGGCGAACCTGGGCAACTCGGCCGAACATGCCGAGCTTTTCGGCCGGGCCATCATGACCACCGACCTCAAGCGCAAGCACGCCGCGGTTGAGTTCAAGATGGGCAAGGAGAAGGTCATCATCGCCGGAGCCTGCAAGGGCAGCGGCATGATCGGCCCGCGTCTGGCCGTCCCGCACGCCACGATGCTGGCTTACCTCACCACCGACGCCCAGGTCAGCCCCATGGTCCTGCGCAAGCTGATGCAGGATGCCGCCAACCTCTCGTTCAACAACGTCACCGTCGACGACCAGGCCAGCACCAACGACACCTGCGTGATCCTTTCGTCCGGCGCCGGCGGGGCAAAGGTCATCGTCGATAAGGACGTCAAAACATTCGCCGCCGCCCTGAACGATCTGTGCAAGCAGCTCGCCTACCAGATCGCCGCCGACGGCGAAGGCGCAACCCGCGTCATCGAGGTCATCGTTCGCAACGCCAAGAGCGACGACTCCGGCCGGATCATCGCCCGCTCAATCGCCAATTCGCCGCTGGTGAAGTGCGCCGTCAACGGCAACGATCCCAACTGGGGCCGCATCCTCTGCGCCGCCGGCATGACCGGCGAGCAGTTCGACCCGGAAAAAGCCGTCCTGAAACTCCAGGACACGGTGGTCTTCCGCTCCGGCCGCCCGGCCGAGTTCGACGCCGCGGCTGCCAGCAAGTCGATGAAGGCGGCGAAGGTCGTGATCGACCTGGACTGCAAACTGGGCAAGAACGCCAGCACGGTCTGGACCTGCGACCTGTCTAAGGAATACGTCAGTATCAATGCCGACTACCACACGTAAGCATCATGGAACCGGGTTGTGCGGGCAGAAACCCTGCCGCAATTCAGAAATCCGAAACCAGAAATCCGAATGAAGCCCGAAACCAGAAATCCGAATTCGGAATTGGTCATTCGGACTTGATTCGTCATTCTGGTTTCTGCATTCTGCATTCAGTGTCGGTGCTGCATTCGGCTCTCTATCAGTGCCGCACAGGTGTGGCTGTTCCCGCGGGCTTGGCCGGTTGCGTGGTCGGCTTGTTGTAGATATTCGCCTGGTAGTTCACCAGGTGGCTCACCACCTCCACCGGCGGGGGCGGCAACTGCGGCGAAGGCGGGACCTGCATGTACGCCAGCGAGCGCGTCAGAATCCTCGCAGCGCCCGGGCCTGACACCGCACCGCCAAAGTGGGCGATCGCGCGATCGGGGTCATGCACGATCATCGCCACGACCAGCTTCGGGTCCTCGAAGGGCGCCCCGCCCAGGAAGGTGCTGTTAAACCGCGTCGAGCTGTACCCTGCCGGTCCCTCGGAAATATGCGCCGTCCCCGTCTTTCCAAAGATGTTCCAGACCCACCAGTTGTCCACGTTCCACTGGTTGTCCACTTTGCTCTTGATGATCGACGCCGTCCCGCGCAGCGGCACGTCCGCCAGGATCCGCCGCATCTTCAGCGCAGTGGCCGGATCGACCACTTGCCGCGGCGCACCCGCGCCGCCGGCCGCCTGCGGAATCACGCGGCCCGCGTCATCCAGCGTGCCTTTGACGATGTGCACCGGCATCAATCGCCCGCTGTTGGCATACGCCGCCATCGCGCGAGCCAGTTGTAGCGGCGTGACCATCACCTCATACCCCTGCGCCACCGAATCCGTGCTCGCCCGGCCCCACTGGGCCAGCGGCTTCACCCGCCCTCGATTCTCGCCGGGCAGTTCGATCCCGGTGAGTTGACCATAGCCAAACGCAGTCAGCGCCGCGTAGATCTTCGGATTGCCATACCTTTCGGACACCATGCAACTGCCGATGTTGCTCGACTTCACCAGCACATCCCAAAGGCATAGCGGTCCGTAGCCATGGGTATCGGTGATCCGCCGGTTGCTGTAGCCCGGGCTCCACGACAGTGAGTGGATCGGGAACATCTGACCCCAGCTCACCACTCCATCGGCCATCGCCGGACCGGCGATAAACGGCTTCATCGCCGACCCCGGCTCGAATGGCGCCACCAGCGCGTTATTCGTCCTGGCCTCCGGCGTCGATGCATTCAGATCCTGCGGATTGAACGTCGGCCAGTTCGCCAGCGCCAGCACTTCGCCGGTCTTCGCGTCCAGCACCACCGCTTCGGCGCGCTTGCCCTTGGTCCGCGTGCAGGTGTCGGTGAGTTCCTGCTCCACGATCATCTGGATATTCGCGTCAATCGTGAGCATCAGATGCCGCCCGTGTTCCGGCGGCACATAATCATCCTCATTCACGGCAATCGCCCGGCGTCGGGCGTCCTTCAGCACCCGCTGCTGACCCACGCGCCCCGCCAACTGCTTCTCAAAACGCAGTTCGACGCCTTCAAGGCCCTTCTGCCGCTCGGTGCCGGTCGGGCTGTCCCCGTCTTTGCCTACGCCTCCCAGGATGTGGGCCGCGACGGCGCCCATCGGATAGATCCGCTGATCCACCGGAAAGAAACCGACGCCCGGGAGGTCCAACTTGCGGATCGCGCTGACGGTCGTCTCGTCCACACTCGCGGCGATCTTCAGATACTGCGATTCGGACTTCTCCGAGATCAGCCCCGCCAGCTTGAACGGATCCCAATCCAGGATCCCCGCCAGCGCACGCACCTTCTGATCCATCTCCGTCAGCGACCTGCCGTCGGTCTGGAAATACTCCGTCATGAACGAAGGATCGACGAAGACACCCTGGTTCTGCACGGTGCAGGCCAATAGGGCCCCGTTGCGGTCAAAGATGCTCCCCCGCCGGGCCGGCAGCCATTCCGTGCGATGGTGCTGCCCCTCGGCCTTCTGTATGACCCGCTGGCGGCCGTAGGTCTGCAGGTAAGCCACCCGCCCGGCCAACACAACCATACCCGTGCCCAGAAGGAGCAATACCACCAGCCCGCGAACGCGTGAAAAACCCGTATCCATGATTGGGTGCCATCATAACATACCGCCGCTGCTCAAGCGCACACCGCGCGGGGGGGGGATTTTATAACGCGTCAAAGGCTGGCCCAAGTGGCTTGCTTCTGCTCCGCTCAAGTGGGGCCGCCGCCTCTGCCGCCCCTTTGATCCGCTCCCATGTCTGATAGACTTACGTGCGATCGGAGGGGCAAGATGCGCACGTTTTCCAGGGGTGTGGGGAGGGGGTCGGGAGAGCAGTGCCAATAAAGACTTACGTGCGAATCAGGGAGTCAGACGCGCAAGTTTCGCGTGGCCGAACCGATTGAATGTAAGTGGAATCGGGACGGGTGGGAAAGAGCGTAAAAACGTAGAGCCCGCCGCAGCGGGTAAACTGCGAACGTAACGGGCGACCAGAGAGCACAATCACACCTGTTAGGTATTTACATTGAAGGGCAATTTCGGACTTGGCTGGTACGATTATCGGCGGTTAATGACCGGATATTCACTTTTCAAAGAGCACCAGAGTCGGCGCGCACGCTGGGCGCCACAGCTAACAGTTCTAAGTGTAAGATAGGGAGGTGGCCGGGTCAAGTCGAATGTGAGACCTGTGCCGTTTTTCGGGCCGACGCCCCGGCGAATTGGATGGATCGGGTGGATGCGGTGAAACGCATGGGCCTGGAGTGGACGATGCGGGACTGGGACCGGCCCCAAGGCAAGGCAATGGAAGGAGCATTGAGGCATGCGCAGGGGAATGTGGGATGTCCATTTCGACTGTTTGGGATGTTGCTTTTGAATGTTTCTACGATTCCCATCTAGGTGTTCGTGTGGGATGTCACCTTATCTGGCCTTCTGCAGTGCTTCCAGGCACCCCTCGCGACCTCGACTTCCCCGAAGGCTCCGGCCGAGGCGGCCGGGCCACTCGTGGCACGGCCGCCTAGGGCGCTGCCTCCCGTCCCTCTCCAAGTCGGTTCCCTTCTGCAGTGGTTCCAGGCAACCCTCGCGACCTCGA
>JBBQTU010000002.1:0-61058 GCA_038213005.1 Tepidisphaerales bacterium
CTGAAAGCCGACGCTCTCGACCTCCCCCTCAGCCTGGCCCCAGACCACGCCCGAGAGGAGAACGCCCAACAGCATGACCCACGCATAGACTCGCATTGATAGTCAAATCTACGCCGTAGCGGCCGCAAAGCAAGATGCCGCCCCCGGTTAAGGGGCGGCATCGGCCTTTTGAAACAGTGCTATGCAACCGTCACATGCTCAGGCTTGGGCATAGATCCGCCAGGCCTACCCGGCACGCCTGCGCCGTCTTCGCCACCTCCAGGGCCGCCCTGCTGACCGTTCTGCGGCGGAGGACCCGCAGGCGCATCTTGCACTATCGCACGCGCCGCCATACCCCTTCCCGCTACTCTTCCGCTATAATCACTGCGCGAATGCTGGACTACGAAACAAAGCTCCCGCGCTACCAGTCCACCCCCGAAGACCGCCGCTGGCTTCTTCGCCGGCTCTTCTATTACCTGGGGCACGTCGTCGTCCTAGGCCTGATCGGCTATTGGGCCGGCCCCAACCTCATCATGTTCCACAGTCTCTTCAGCCCCACCCCCGCCGACTATGCCGCCATAGCCGAAGGAGAATGCACCACTGCGATCGCGGCCATCAAAGCCTATCAACGAGACAACGGCTCCCTACCGAGCGGCACATGGGAGCTCGGTGGGACGTACCTCCCGAGAAACTCCGACCCGACCGGTAACATCCTGAGTACCACGTCCGTCACTTTCGGCCTGGGCCGTGCCGTTGTGGAATACGAGTTCACGCCCGCGCGAGAAGGCTGGTTCATCCACGCGCCGCGCTACGACGGCCGTCTACCCGCCCCCATCGTTCCGCCAAGCCCAACAACGCGTCCCGCTGTCACGCAAGGTGCCAATGCCAACCACTAACCCAATGTTCTGTAAACGCTGCTACGCCGACCTCAAGCAATCCGGTGACGTTGGTGCACTGGGCTGCTTCTTTTGCGTGCGGTGCAAGCGCCGTTTCGACCCCATGGATCTCCGCACCTACCTGTCGCGCCCATTCCCTTCGCGCCGCAAGATCATCATCCACTCTATCATCACACTTATCCTCGCCACGATCGTGTCCATCGTCGTCGCCGGCTGGCTCAGCGTCGCCCAAATGAAATACTTCCACAGCACCCATTAGGACCACATCGCAGGCCCGACCTCTCATGTCCAACATCCGCGCCACGCCCTCCCGTTCATCTCCTCGTCCCTTCCGCTACCTCGCCGACCCAATCTGCATCGCCTCGATCGCTCTCTACTGCCTCAGCCGCTGGTATCTCAAACCTCACCACATCGGCGGCTGGTTCGTCCACGACTACCTCAACGACCTGCTCTGCCTCCCACTCTTTCTGCCCATCATCCTCCGCATCCAATCGCTCCTGCGCATCCGTCGCCACGACCTCCCGCCCACGATCTTCGAAGTCATTCACAACTGGCTGATCTTCTCGATCCTCTTCGAGTTGATCTTCCCGCGTCTGCCCATCTACCGCACCACCTCCGACCCGTGGGATGCCGTCGCCTACCTCGCCGGTGGTCTCCTCGCCTACGCCTTCTGGCACCGCCCCCGCCGACTTCCCCGCACCAATCGCGGCGGCCGCCAATAGCTCTCCTGGTTTCCTGCCAGTTCACCTCCAGAGTATGCTGCTGCCCCATCATGCAAACACTCAACCTCCCCGGAACCGATCTGCGCGTCTCTCGCCTCGGACTCGGGACAGGCGACTGGGGATCATCCCGCCCCTTTGCCGACGCCGAAAGACTCTTCACCGCCTATCTCGCCGGCGGCGGCAATCTGCTGGACAGCGCTCACTGCTACGCCTTCTGGCTGCCCGATGGCGACGGCAAGAGCGAGCAGACGCTGGGGAAACTCATCCGCCAACATGGTGTGCGCAAGGACGTCGTCGTCTCCACCAAGGGTGCCCATTGCGATGCCGGGCCAACCTACCCCCGGCCGGCGCAATGTCTCCGGCGTGACGTCGTCGAGTCTGACCTCCAGAAAAGCCTCGATCGCCTGGGCATGGATCAGATCGATCTCTACTATCTGCATCGCGACGATGGCATCACCCCGGTTGACGAAGTGATGGAAACACTCAACGACCTGATCCGCCGAGGATGGGTGCGATACATCGCCGCAAGCAACTGGTCGACCCAGCGCATGCAGCAGGCCAACGCCGTCGCCGCCGCGCGTGGCTGGCAAGGCTTTTGCGCCTCGCAGATCCAATGGTCACTTGCCACCCCCAACCGCCCTATCGGCCCCGACCCCGTCTGCCGCTACATGACTCAGCAGGATCAGGCGTGGTACCTGACCAGCAAAATGCCCATCGTCGCCTACACTGCGACAGGCGGCGGGCTCTTCTCCCGGCCGATCAGCGGCGGCGATTTCGACACGCCGGACAACCACGGCCGCCACACTCGCGCGCAGCAACTCGCCGCCACCCTTGGCTGCACCCCAACGCAACTGGCCCTCGCCTGGCTCACCAACCAGAGCGTCGCGGTGGTCGCCCTGACCGGAACAGGGAGCGTGGAGCACCTCAACCAAAGCCTGGCCGCCCTGGCCATCCGCCTCACTCCCACGCAGTTGCACTGGCTGGAGGATGGCAGGCGATCGATTCCCGGGTCTGCGCCGGAAAAACTATAGGGTTTAGCGTTCAAGTCGAAGGAACCATCAGAACGCTCCGTCCACAATTCCCTAATCTCTCTAAACCAACTTGGTGATACCGGCTATTGTCGGGGTTGGCGTTCTTCCTTCCCTGATCGTCGGCTGCCACTCTATGGTTTGCGTCCGAAGGCGGTGCCGGGGATTTTTGTCGTGCGTTGCGAGGGACCGGTCCAGTCGATCTGCAGGGCAACCTCGCCCCCTTTCTGAATGAATTCGATACGAAGCGGGTGCAGGCCTGGGGCAAGAGTAAGCGGATGGCTTTGGATATCATTGCTACGGTCCTGAGTGTCTTGCAGAACCAGACGTCCGGCAACCCACATGCGTAAACCGTCGTCGTTCAGCTTGCTGGAAAAGGTCCACACTCCGTCGCGAGGAATCTCGATGAAGCCCTCGTAAATCACCGCATAAGTCGCCGAGGAGGTGGGAACATCCTTTGCGTCGGGCAGTTTCGCGTTGCCCCTGGCGGTAACGGTCTGCTTTGACAGGTCGGTCGCGGCATCCCACTTGCCTTCAATGTAACTCCAGGAAAGGCCCGATAGCATATCCTTGGATGGAGCAACCGCCTCGATGCGTTTGAACATCGCTGTCGGGATCAGTCGCCATGTGCCCCAATTGGCAGGCTGCAACCGGGCTTCGCTGGGCACATCACTGCAAATTGAGGTGTCCAGATTGTTCCAGTAGAGACGCTGGGTGGTCATTGCTCCGGTGCCGCGCAGGATGCCGATATCGCCCAGCAGCGTGACACCTTCGCCAATCTCCTTCAGTCCGAGCACGGCCAGCGGGATGGACAATTCGATATCGCCATCTTTCTGAACCAGTTGCAGGCTGTCGCTGACGTCATCCACCCGGTCAAAGACCACGCGGCCCACAGGTGATTCAAATGGCACCCGGTCCGCCTCGGCCGTTCCAGGTACGACGGCGCGATAGATGACCGCCGTGGGTTTGCCGTCCTGCATCGAGGCAAGCAGGCGGATGTCGCCCGCCGCCGGCTCACGCCGACCGGCCGCGGCCTTGGGATCGCAGCCGATCATCAGGTCAACGGCGCCGCCACGTTTGAAGAGGAGCTTAGGCTCCCCCTTGGCGTTGGCGAGCGCGTTGGCATCGCCGGTACGCCACGCGGCGTAGAGACGATCACCCACGATGCGCACCGCGGCACTGGCGCGATCGTCGAGTTTGGCCCACTCCACGCTTTCCTTCCAATCGGCAAGATCGCCATCCACCTGCGGCGCAGCGCCGCCAAACGCGATCGAGAGCGACAGTTTGCCCTTCGATCGCGACGGCAGAGTGATCGTCTCCGGCAAACCGGCCAGACGGGCCGCGTCGAGTGTAACGGTGGCGAAATCACGGCGTTTAACACTGGCCAGGCCGTCGACGCGGTGGACCGCGCTATATTCCTTGCCGGCGATCAGAATGACATCGCCCTCCTTGGTCTGCGACAGACTCGGACAATAATGCTCATCATGGAACGATACGCCTTCGACCACCATACCGCGTTTAGCGACAGGGTATTTTGTGCCCATGTGGGGAGCGATGCGGTTGTCGCCACCGACATCCTGGATGAACAGCCCATCGGTCGTCATCAGGTACATGCTGCCCTTCTCGCCGTTGATGCCGAAAATCTCGCCGGCCTCGCCTTGCCTGGATGTGAAAGGCATCCCGATGAAGCGACGGGCCATGATGATCGTTCCGGGATTGGAGGGAATGACCGGGCCGTCGAGGCTGGGGTAGTCCCACATCACCTGACCGTTATGGTAGCCAAGGATGCGATTATAGCGGCCCGGCCGCGAGTTGTTGTCACCGCCTACGGTATCGCCCACGTGGAGAACCCAGCCATCGCCGGCATTCACGCCGTTATTGGGCCGGTCCTTGCCGGTCAATTCCACGGGCTTGCGCTCGGCCGGCCAAACCGGCACGCCATTGGGCAGGATGTCCGGTGCAGCCACGGAAAAACCTCTGGTTATGAATGAAAAATCCGCGTTGAATCTCGCTCCATAAAGATACGGCGTGTCGGTTCGCCAGAAGACAAACTCGTCAGGCTGGGCACGACCGTCGAGATTGCGATCCGACCAGATCATCAGATCATTGAAATCCTTGGTTTTGAACAACTCCTTGACCCCGGGATTGCGTGCCGCATTCCAGGCCCCATTCGAATCCTCTTGAAGCTGCAATCCACCAACGATCGCCACCGGCCATGCCTTGCCATCATCGCCCAGACGCCAGATGCAATTCGCGCCGGGATTCCCCCCCCCGCCATTGATATTGTCTACAAGGTAGGTATTGCCACCAACCCGAAAAACATCCTCGGGTGGCGATCCAACGGACTTGTCCCGATCCGTTCCGTTCCACTGCTCGGGTCTGGAGTAAACATTGTCTACGACGGCAGTGCCCTTGGCCCAGTCCAGCTTCATGCTATAGCCGCCGTTGAAGATGCCGTAGTACATTTTGGTGCGGTCTTCGGGATCCAAGGTGCCGCCGCCGCCGTACTTGGGGCCGCCAATGAGGGCGCGAACCAGCTTGCCGTCGGCGGTGGACCAGGCGGTGATGCGCTTAGGCAGGTGATCGGCGTCGGCCACCCAGAGTTGGCCTTGATCATCAATGGCCAAACCCTTTGGGTTGTGCAGGCGTTCATTGTCGAAGCCGCCGCCAAACTGCGGCCCGCCGGGTTTGCCAATGGTGCGCAGCAGTTTGCCGGCCGGGCTGAATACCTTCACCTGATGGCTCTTGCCCCAGTCGCCGACATAAAGGTTGCCGGCTTTGTCCTGGGTCATCTGTTGCGCATCCTCAAGATCGCCGCCAATAGCCACTTCCTCCTTCAGCACCGTCGCCTTGGCCAGATCAAGGGTCAGTCGCTTAATCTGGCTCTTCGATGCCACCAGTAAACGTCCCTGATTATCGAACATAACCCCGCGAGGATCATCCTGAGCGATCCGACCGAGCAGTCGCTTGGCGACCGGATCGACCACAAGGAGTTCCTTGTCGTGCGGAACGCTGATGACCACGATGCCATTCCAGGCGGCAATCGAATCGCTGGTCTTGCCACCGTTCCACGTCACCTTGTTCCTGGCCTTGTGCTTGAACGCTGATACGGCTTTGCCGTCGTGGGTAAACAGGTTCAGACTGACCGTATCGTCTCCGGGCACAACGCAGTACAGCCAGGGATCGCCGGCTTTTCCGGGAGCCAGCGGACCCCGGTCAAGCGCCATGGCATAAGCGCCCGTCCAGCCAAAGTCGTTGTTGCCGATGATCTTTTTGCCCGCCAGGTCCAGCGCCATGAAAGCGTCGCCACACTCGGCCGTGATCGCCGCAAATATCACCCGCGATTGCCCCTTGCCCAGGAAGCCCGTATCAGAGGCCGATACCGCCACCACCGCCTGCGCCGATGTATGGTCGGCCAGCCAGGCGCCGTTTCGCTCTTTGGTGAACCACGGCGGGGTGCCGGGGCTGTTCACCGGAAACTCATAGATCAGCCGGATACCGTCACTGGTCAACCCACGCGCGCGGTAGCTGCCCGGCGCGACCCGGCGACGAATCGTCGATCCGTCCGGCTGCACTTCGCCGTCGTCGTAGCCGTCCCAACTGAGCAATTGCTTCCCGGCGGCCAGCCGCACCGCGGACGCCAGATTACACACCCGTTTGCCCGCGGCATCCTCAATGACCACCGTCACCGTGGAGGCGCGATCCAGTTCAAAGGTGATCGGCAGGTTCAATGGCTCTGCGGCCCTGGCCTGATAGGTAAACAGCAAACCAAAGAGGGCAAAGATAATCGTCTTGGACACGAGGTTCATAGATGTTCCAAATCTGCTGCCAGCGCAACAATTAACTCAATGGCTTGATGCCAAGACCATGGCGACAGCCCAGCGTAATTGCCCCATCCAGCCCGTGCCAGCGCAGCCGGGTAAAGGTAAGACGCTCAGTCCGCTAAAAACAATCTGGCCACGCCTGTAACAAACGCAAGCGGCGGCGGACTCCTCATTGGGTCCGCCGCCATTTGCGAATTTGCTTGCCATTCACAGGTTGGCGTTACTTGCGACCACGCAGCGTCGGCCGCTCCGCTTAACCCCAGACATCAGGCGGTCTTGCGCCGGCGCACCAGTCCCAGCATGGAACCGGCCAGCAGCGTCAGACCCGCAGCCGGCTCAGGGACCACATACACCTGGGCTTCGGAATACTGAACGGAATTCTCATCGGCCAGCAGCGCACGCCTCTCAGTCACCAGCACGCGGTAGCTGGTGTAGGAGGCACTGTTGGCGAAGGTCTGCATTGGCCCCCATGTTTGGCGGTTGGGATCGGTGAGCAGACCGCTCGGGCCACTATAGATCATCGTCCAGTTTGCTCTCAACGTCAGGTCGGTTGTTGCATTAGACCCTTCAATGGTGATGGTCAACGGATCGCGGCCGGGGTTGTCATTTGCCGTGGCAAAGGCAACCCCGCCGATCATACTCGCGCCATAGACTGGCGTAATATAGAAGCCGGTATCAATTCCTCTTGTGAAATCATTGATGCCGAAGTTCAGGTATTTCGATGCGAGATTCCCATCGATCGCTTTCGCCGCTCCCTCACCGCCCATGTTGCCACCCACCAGAGTGCTGTCGCCGCCAGCTACCGCCGCCTCAATGCTGTTGATGTAATCCGGAGAGGAGAAAACAGGAATCCCCGGGGCACCGATTGCCGAGTGCCCTGCGACCAAGGCGCACGCGGCCGCGGCCAACAGCGCCGACTTCGAAGACAAAACAGACATAAAAGCCTCCTTAAATGCATGGGTGAGGTGGAACAATGACTAAACCGGCCAAACCACCTCATCCTCGCCGGTTCACTGTGGCACGAACACTCGTCCCACACGTCAACTCAAGTATGTCACTTGAAATCAAATGAAAACTTACCATCCGCCTGCCGGTTGTCAAACAAATTCTTTGGACGGCGAGGCCCTATTGCCAACGCAATCGCATTTGCCGATAAGCATACCGCTGCGGTGGCGGCCACTGGCCACAAGCCAGGACGCATAACGGCGCTGTCAGCTTCCCACGCGTCTTAGTATGATCTTAACCAACAGGTCGTAAGTCTAAGACCCAGCGGGGTGCGCATCACCCGCAGGCCCGATAACGCAGCACCGCAACCCATGGAACAGAGCTTGGAAAACAAAATCGCACCCGACCAGGCCGATCTGGACGTCTCCCCAGGGGAGTTCCTCAACCGCGAACTCTCCTGGCTAGAATTCAACCGCCGCGTCCTCCACGAGGCCGAAGACCCTCGCACCCCCCTGCTCGAACGCGTTCGTTTCCTCGGAATCTTCACCAGCAACCTTGATGAGTTCTTCATGAAGCGGGTCGGGGGACTGAAACGACACGCCTCCGTTCCCCCGCGCACGCCCGACGGCCTGGCCCCCGACCGCGCCCTGGCCGAGATCCGAAAGACCATCGTCGCCCTCACCCAGGCCCTGGCTTCCTGCTACGAAACCCAGATCAAGCCCGCCCTGGCCCAGAACGGCGTCCAACTGCTCACCTGGACACAGCTTTCCGACCCGGAGCGCGACGATGCCCAGCGATACTTCCGCAGTTCAGTTTTCCCCATCCTGACCCCCCTCGCCGTCGACCCCGGCCATCCGTTCCCCTTCATCAGCAATCTCTCCGAGTCCCTCGGCGTCGTGCTTCGCTATCCCGACCGCGACGATGACCTCTTCGCCCGCATTAAGATCCCCGAAGGCCTTCCCCGCTGGATCAAGCTCCCCGGCGAAGTCGCCGCCGACGTCCGCTTCTACAGCCTCTACGACTTGATCCGCAACCACCTTCAGGACCTCTTTCCCAGCATGATCATCCGCGATGTGATGCTCTTCCGCGTCACCCGCAACGCCGAGATGGAACTGGACGAAGAGGAAGCCGAGGACATTCGCGAGGCCATCGAAGAAGAGCTTCGCCAGCGCCGCTTCGCCAGCGCCGTCCGTCTCGAGCACGGCCCCAATCCCAATGCATGGATCCTCGGATTCCTCATGGAGGAACTCCAACTCGCCCCCGACGACATCTACGAATTCCAGGGCGAACTCGAATACCAGGACCTGCGCCTCATCGCCGACCTGAACCTCCCCAAGCTCCGCTTTGAGCCTTGGACTCCCATGACCCCGCCCTCGCTCCTGGCCGACAAGGACGATGCCGACATCTTCGCCCTGATCCGCAGCGGCGACCTGCTGGTCCATCACCCCTACGACAGCTTCAACGCCAGCGTCGAACGCTTCATCAAGGCCGCCGCCGAAGACCCCAAGGTCCTCGCCATCAAGATGACCCTCTATCGCACCGGCGATGAGAGCCCGTTTATCCGCACCCTCATCCGCGCCGCCGAGGCCATGAAACAGGTCGTCTGCATGGTCGAACTCAAGGCACGCTTCGATGAAGAGCGAAACATCCAGCTCGCCCACGAACTCGAAAAGGCCGGCGTCCATGTCGTCTACGGAATGGTGGGCCTCAAGACCCACACCAAGACCGCCCTGGTCGTCCGGCAGGATCCCGACGGCATCCGCTGCTACGCCCACATCGGCACCGGCAACTACAACTCCCAGACCGCCCGCCTTTACACCGATCTCGGTCTTTTCACCTGCGACGGCGACATCACCGGCGAACTGGTTGAGATGTTCCACTACCTCACCGGCCGATCCCTCAAGCGAGATTACACGCACCTGCTCGTCGCCCCCGTGAACATGCGCGAGCGATTCCACGCCATGATCAACCGCGAAATCGAGCACGCCCAGGCTGGCCGCCCGGCGCGCATCATCGCCAAGATGAACAGCCTCGAAGAGCGCAAGACCATCCGCCTGCTCTACGAAGCCAGCCGCGCCGGCGTGCAGATCGACCTCATCGTCCGAGGCTTCTGCTGCCTTCGCCCCGGCGTGCCCGGAATGTCGGATAACATCCGCGTGACCTCGGTCATCGGCCGCTTCCTCGAACATTCCCGCATCTTCTACTTCCGCAACGGTGCAGCCGAAGAAGCCGCCGGCGAGTTCTACATCGGCTCGGCCGACTGGATGTACCGCAACCTCCTGGCCCGGGTCGAGGTCTGCGTCCCCATCCGCGTCCGCCCGCTTCGCGACCGCCTCTGGGAAATCCTCCAGATCATGCTCGCCGACCGCCGTCAAGCCTGGGACATGCACACCGACGGTTCCTACACCCAGCGCACCGGCGCCACCGACTCGGACATCGGCACCCAGGCTTTCCTGATGCAGCTCACGCGCCAACGCTACGGCACGCACGCGACGTGATGCTCCGCGATCTCGGCCGCTTCGGCCGAGTTGTGCCTCTCTTCGCCAGGATGCTGTCATGATCCAGTCGACCAGACTGACAACCCTCAGCGAAAGCCCCGTCGGTCAGGGCCGCTACGTCCTGTACTGGATGCAGGCCTCCCAGCGGACTCGCTTCAACCACGCACTGGAATATGCGATCCGCCGAGCCAACGCGTCAGGTCTGCCGGTCGTCGTGGCATTCGGACTCATGGACGACTACCCCGACGCCAACCTGCGCCACTACGCCTTCATGGTACAGGGGCTCGCGGACGTGTCGCGGCAGTTGCAGGCCCGCGGCATCGCCTTCGTCGCGCGACACGGCAACCCGGCGCAGGTTGCGATCGACCTTGCCAGAGATGCCGCCGAAGTGGTCTGCGATCGCGGCTACCTCCGCCACCAGCGGCGCTGGCGTGATGAACTGGCCGATGCGTCATCTGTCCGCGTCACGCAGGTCGAGTCCGACATCGTCGTCCCTGTCCAGCACGTCTCCGACCACGCTGAGTTTGCAGCCCGAACGATCCGCCCGAAGATCACCCGGCTCCTCGGCGGCTACCTGAAGAATGTGCCCGAGGAGCAACCCGGGCATTCCTCGCTTGACCTCAACCTTCCCAGCGACTTGGACGTGCGGGACGTCAACGCCACGCTCACGCAACTGAATCTCGATCGCTCGGTTGCACCCTCCCATCGACTACTCGGCGGCGAGCAACAGGCCCAGCGGCGGCTGCAGCAGTTCATCCAGCACCAGCTCACTGCTTATGACACGGCCCGCAACGAGCCCTCGGCCGCCGCCACCAGCATGCTCAGCGCCTATCTGCACTTCGGCCAGATCTCCCCACTGCAGATCGTCCTGGCGGTGCAGGCCGCCGGCGCGCCAAAGGCGGACACCGATGCCCTGATCGAGCAGTTGGTGATCCGCCGCGAACTGGCGATCAACCACGTCTTCTACACGCCCGCCTACGATACCTTCGACGCCTTGCCCGCCTGGGCACAGCGCACACTGGGTCAGGCGGCCGGCGACATCCGGCCGTTCACCTACACACGCCAGGACCTCGAGCAGGCCCGCACCCACGATCCCTGGTGGAACGCCGCCATGCGCGAGATGACCTGCACTGGATACATGCACAACTACATGCGCATGTACTGGGGCAAGAAGGTCCTGGAATGGAACGCCGATCCGCGAGAGGCCTTTGCCGACCTGCTCTACCTCAACAACCGCTACTTCCTGGACGGCCGGGACGCCAACGGCTACACCGGCGTCGCCTGGTGCTTCGGCCTGCACGACCGCCCTTGGACTCACCGCCCCATCTTCGGCAACGTCCGCTACATGAACGCCGCCGGACTCCAGCGGAAATTCGACATGCCCGCGTATGCCCGACTCGTGGAAGGCCTGTCCGCTGGCCGCCCGACCGACTGACTGGGACAAGCCAGACACTGGACAACTCAGGCGTTGGCGATCATGCCCAACCTGCGCTAAGATCACCTGAACGTCTTCTGCGGAGGTGTAAGATTACTCTCGGCAACGAATTGCGAGCCATCACGCAGCGCGGCCTCACTCTGGCAATGGCCTTAATTCTGGCTTCTTGCGCTGCGCAAAAGCCGCCCTCGCCGCTCTCGGCCGAAGGCATCAAGACGCGCCATGGACATTATGTGGGCAACCCCCTTGCCGGTGCCCAGCCTGTGCCTCAGCCCTTCATCCAGCAGGATGCGTGGGCCGTCCACATTCGCCTGATTGGAATGGAGCAGCCGGTAGCGCCCGTCCTGGAACCACTGGCCGCTCATGCCCGACTCCTGGCGACCATTGAGGGCGACGACCCCTTCCTGGCGACGCCCAGCGTCACGCAGCCCGCGCGCTACGGCATGGGCGCCGAGGCTGAGGCCTTTGTCCGCGACACGGACGCCGGGAACCAAGGCCGGACGATTGAGCTGGCCAACTTCCGCGGCGTTGTGTGCGCCGGTGTGACCGCATATCAGGAACTCTCCGCGGGCAGCGCGACCACGGGCAATGCACGCCGTCTGCGCGTTGCGGTCTATCGCCCCGCCCCCCCTTCCGCCCGGGCAACCAATCAACCTCCCCCGCCGCCGGTCGAACTCGCCCTGCTGGTGCAGACCCCCCAAAGCGCCTCGCCCGAACCGCCCCCAGCCTCCCAAGGCGATTCGACCGCCACGCCGAGCCCCGAAAGCGTCCCTACCCGCGAGACCGCTCTGATCAGCCAGCCGATGGACGCTACGGGCCAGTCAGTCGTCCTGCTGACGCCCTTCACTGCCGCTGGAACCCAGATTCACTCAATCGCGGCCATCATCGAACTGTCCCTCCCCAGCGCTGACCGTGCGTTTGAAGACGCCGCCGGGATGATGCTGGCCGATCTTCAAGCCGCCGCCGCCGCCGCGACCGCCCGCCAAGCCGCGCCGCCGCCCGGCGCGTTGGACAAGCCCTTCGTGACCCGCGTCATCGAGGCTATGGCTTACGGTGAAAATCGCCGCGCCGCCATCGTCTATCTCGCCAGCCGGACCGATGCACGCCTCGCCGAACAGACGGCCATGGCAGCCGATGACGACTTCTTGAACCAGTTCTCCCTCTCCATCGCCGACGCCATCGGCCGGCAGGACCAGTGGACGCCCCAGCAGGCGGGCTGGCAACTGGACCGCATCGGTTTCGAGTTGCTCGCCCGCACCGCGATGAAGAAACGCCTGTCGCCCGAACTCACGGGTGTCCTGATCACTCTGGCGGGTGAAGCCGGGCGCAGCCCGGCGGCGATGGAGCAGATTCTGGCCAACCTCTCAAGTCGCAAAGACTTTGACAACCGCCTGATCGCCGAAAACTTCATCGCACTCGAAGACAGCTCGCCGGCCGCTCGCGTGCGCGCCTATGACTGGCTCAAGGCACATGGCCGCCAGCCAGCGGGATATGACCCACTGGGCGACGCGAAGCAGCGCAGTGCAGCCATCGAGAAGGCGGTGAATGAGATGAACCCGTCAGGAGTGCAGCAATGAGTCAGTCCAGTCCCAGCACTAGTCCCGCCGCCCAGCCCTCGCCGCGACGCCAGCGTTATCTGAAATGGCGGAAGCGCCTCAAGCGGGTCACGATCGGCCTGTTCATTGCGGTTATCGCCCTTCGCATCACAATGGCACTCCTGCTGCGCTTTACCATCAACCAGGCCGCCGGACTGTATGGCATGGACTGCGACTACAGCCGCGTGAAGATGAGCCTCCTGGGCGGCTTCGCCCAGATATGGGACATGAACCTCACCCCCAAAGGCGGCGGCGAGTCGATCCTCACTATAGGCACCGCCGGCGGCGACATCTCCCCATGGGACCTGCTCCGCGGCCGGCTGACCATCTGGCGACTGAGTGTCCAGGGCCTGGACGTCTACGTGGATCGCACGGCCGACGGGCGGATCCCGCTGATCGAGCGTTTCGTACAGTCCAAGCAGGCGACCAAGCCACAGCGTCAGGCAGTGGCCACAGCCAGAGGCCAGTTGGACTTCACTTCGCCTCTCCAAGCCGAATCCATCAGCATTGCGCCCTTGCGTCTTCACGTACAGGATGCCATGGTGCAGCCGGCGTTCCGCTCGACCATCGAAGTCAGCCTTTACCTGAACAATCTCGGCAGTGACACGCGCCCGGCGAAGTTCGAGCTGACCGTGCGATCCAACGACCTGCTCGACGAGTTGCGCATCGTTGGCGAAGGCAAGAGCGCCGGCCGGAATCTCGCTGCGGTGCTCAGCGTAAAAGGATGGGGCGCCAATCCCAAACCGCTGGCTCCCTACCTTCAGTTGCTGGGCATCCGCCCCACGGCCGAAAAGATCGACGTTACCGCGCAGATAACCCTGCAGACCAAGCCCGCTTCCGCCTCGCTGACGGCGATTCAGCTTCACTGCGAATTGGCAAAGTTGAGCATGGTGGCCGACGGAAGGTCCATCGCATCCATGCGCAAGGTCGTGATTGACGCGCCCTGGGTCGACGCCGATCGCATTGATGCCGGAGTCATCGCCATCGAAGGCGCACGCCTGCTTGTTGGCCGATCCGCCGACGGCGCAATCCATGGCGGCGGCATCGAGCCGATCGTAGCAGCCGCGGCCGCGGCTGCCTTGCCGACCTCGCTGGCAGCCCAGGCACTCGCCAGCGCCGGCGGCGAGCCCGCCACCGCATCAGCCCCCACCACACGCCCCGCCCTGCCGCTACTCAGCCTCGACAGTCTGACCGTATCCGACGTCAACATCGCACTTCGCGACGACGCAGTCGCGGGCTCCGCGGACCTGACGCTCTCTCTGGACCAGTTGCGATTAGCCAATATCGCCAACTACCCGCGCAACCCTGACAAGCCGTCGGAGTTCTCCGTCGTCATGGCCTTGCCGGGGATCGCTCGTCGCGTCCAGGTCGTCGCCAGGGCGACGCCCTTCGCCCACCAGAAGAACGCCCAGGCCACGATTCAGATCAGCGGTATCAAGCTCGACGCGATGAAGCCCTACCTGACGCCTCTGGGGATCGAATCCGAATTCAAGGATGGCGTCCTGCTCGCCGAGATCAGCGGCGGCTTCGCCACTGAACCCGATGGCTGGCTCAAGGGCGACATCCAGCTTAAGCAGCTCAGTCTGACGGATTCCCAGGAACTCTTCCGCTGGAATGGCGCAAAGATCACCGGCTGCCGCATCGACCCGCGGACGCTTGAAGTGCACATCGCCGCCATCGACCTGACCGGCCCCGCCCTGACCTGTCAACGGGATGCTTCCGGATCAATGCAGGCATTTGGCTTCCGCACCGTCCCTGCCAAGCCGGGCAAGGTCATCGCCGCTTCGACGCCGCCTGCGGCGACCGCCCCCGCCACGTCCCCCCTGCCCATCCCGCGCATCGCGATCGATCGCTTCACCTGGAAGGATCTCAAGCTCCGTCTGACGGATGCCACCGTCAAACCCACCGTCACGATGGAAGTTCAGGACGCCGGCATTGAACTGACCGGCATTGACCTGGCAACCGGTCCGACCACGCGTCCAGCGATCCCGGCCGGACTCAAGGCATGGCTGCGCGCCCCCGGTCTGGCCAGACGCGTGGATATCACCGGCACCGTCACCCCGGGCATGGATGCGGCGGCGATTGACCTTAAGCTCGACAGCGACGGTCTCACCGGCGCAGCGCTGTCCCCCTACCTGTCGCTGATCGGCATCGAGCCGGTCGTAAAGAACGGCCGGCTCAAACTCCAGGCTCGCGCCGATGTGAAGCTTGCGGCCAGCAACTCGCGAGCATCGGTCTGCGTGCGCGATCTCGTCCTGGCCGACGGCGAGCGGGAACTGGGCGGCATTGACCTGTTTGAGGTCGGGTCTCTGACTGTAAGTCCGAATGCCATCGTGGTGGACCGCGTACAGATCACCCATCCACGTCTGGCAGTCACTCGCGATGCGGAGGGCCGTCTTGAGAGCGCCGGTCTGCGTCTGGACCCGCGTCTGACCGGTGCCAAGCCCGCTGCTGCCCCCGCGACGGCTCCCACAATCCCGGCCACATCGCCAGCGCCGGCGGCTGCCGCCACGATGGTGGCCACCGTGGGTTCGCTGCGCATTGAAGATGCCCGCCTGAACTGGACTGATGGCGTGGTCCGCCCGGCAGCCGCCGCCATCGTACACACCGACCTCGCCGCTGATGGCCTGACCTTCGGCAAAGATGCCCAGCCCGCCAAGCTGTCGATTACCACGTGGGCGGATGGAATCCTCCAGAAGATGACGGTCCAGGGCACCATACAAACCGGCCCGAACCACCAGTCGCTCGACTGGGCAATTCGCGGCACAGGACAGCAGATCGGCACGCTCGCGCCCTATCTGCCGCCGACTCTGGCGTGTACCCTGCGCGACGGCCGCTTCACCGCCGACCTCTCCGCCGACATTACGCCGGCGCACAAGGGCGGCGTATCACTCAAAGCCGCCGCACGGAATGTCACACTCTCCGAAGGCGATTATCCTCTGGCGAGTATTGGCGAGGCATCGCTGTTTGCCTCTCGCCTGGATGCCGACCAGGCCCTGCTTGCCTTTGATTCGCTGAAAGTGCTCGGAGCGCAACTCGAAGCCCACCGCACACCTGACGGCAACATTGCCGTGGCAGGCGTAACCACCCGCGTCGCCCCGCCAGCACCGCCCGCCGAGCCAATAGTCCACTCTGCAACCCGTCCCGCCACGGGACGCGCCGACGCCGATGTCGCCACCCTCGTCGCCGCCAGCCGCGCCAGGATGCCGCTGATTACGCTGAATACGCTCGATCTCCGCATGGACCAATGCCGCTTCGTCGACGACATGCGCCCGGCCGCTGCGCCAATCGTCGTCCGGGACATTCGCCTGGCCAATCGCGCCCCCCTCGCGTGGCTCGGTCCTGATCCGCTCAATCAACCGCCCAACGACCTGGAACTCACACTCGGCGTCGACGATCTGATCGACAACGTGACCGTCCGCATGCTGGCGGCTCCCTTCGCCGCGCAGCCGTACGCCAGGATCAGCAAGAGTGTGACCGGCATCCACGGCGCCAAACTCTCCCAATTCGTGCCGGAGACGGCTGGCCTGATCGACGGCTCATCGCTGGTCAATGCCACCTTCAAAGCGGATATGGACGTGACGATGCGCGTGGAGCGGCGTGGTCCGACGCAACTGGATTTCGCCCGCGACTTCGAAATTGCGTTTGCGCTGCGCAACGTTGAGTTCAAGGACCAGCAGGGACCTGTCCTGCTGGGCGTAAGCGAGATCAACATACCCGCGGTGAAGGTCAATCCCGGCAACGCCAGCATCGTGATCCCCTCGGTCGACATTACCAAGCCGATCTTCCACGCCTGGCGTGAGAAGGACGGTCTGCATGTGCTCGGCCTGCGCGTGCTCATGCCAACACCGGCCACCCAGCCGGCGACCACGGCGCAGCCCGACGTGGCTCAGGCCAAGCCCGCTGCCTCCGTTACGCCTGCCCCGGCGGCGGCCTCCAGCCCGCCTCCCGTCGAGGGCGAAATCCTCATCCGCAAGCTCACGATCAGCGGCATCGACACGTCTTTCGAGGACCGCTCGGTGGACCCGCAGGTGCTCTTCCCGCTCACGGGGCTGGAGGTCGAAGCGTTCGACATCAGCAGTCTTGCCACCTCGCAGAAGCGCACGATGCGGTTTAGCTCGACGCTGACCGCCGGCAAGGTCATGCTGCCCAACCAGAAGCATCACGCCACTGGCAGCGACCAGCGCCCTGTCTTCGCCCAGATCACGACCAACGGACAACTCACCTTGTACCCACAGCGCACCGGCTGGGTGAAGAACTCCATCAGCGGCATGGAGCTAGTGGCCTTCAAGGGGCTTGCAAAAGAGCAAGGCATCACCCTCCGTCGCGGCATGCTCGACGTCGATACTGACGTGCGCATCGGCAACAACCAGAACATCCTCATCAACACGCGCACGGTCGTCAACGACCTCTCGATCTCCGAGGACGATAACGGCCCGATCCGGCGACTGCTGAAGCTGTCTGCGCCCTTGACCACGGCCATCAACCTCGTCGAGGACGCTGACGGTTCCATCACGCTGCCGTTGTCCGTTTCGATCCGCAATGGCGAGGTCTCCCGCACGGCGATCGTCGGCAGCGTTCTGGCCGCCACCGGCCATGTGATCGCCACCGCAATCGCATCGGCCCCGATGAAACTCATCGGCAGCCTGACCGGCGGATCAGAAAAGAAACCCACGCGGCAGACGACCGTCGAATTGGACTTCGCCGCCGGCAGCGCTACAGTCGAGGCCGATGATGTCGCCAGACTCGCTGCGGCTCTGGAACCGTATCGCTTTGACCGCAACGCCGAGATCACCATCAGTCACGACTTGGGCATCGATGACGTCACAATGGCAGCCCGGAGAGCCAACCCCGACGCCGACGATGCCATGGCCCTGGTCACGCAGTTGCGCGACCGACGTGACCGCCTGATGCAGCGACGCCGCGAGCAGGAATCCCGCGTCCGCACAGAACTTGCCATGTACAGCGCCCTGGCGGTCCGGCCGACGCTCGACGAGCTGCGCAGCACCTGCCGGGCGATCACACAGACCGAAGATGCACTGGATCGAGTGCTGGAGTTGTTCCGTCCCGGCGCCGATCATCTGGCCGACCGCCGCACGCGAGCGGCCGCCCTGGTGCTGGCCGACCAACGCCTGACTGAATCACAGGCCGCAATCGCTAACGCCCGCATCGGCACGCTGGCGTCCAGGATCAGCAAGGCCAATCCGCGATTTGTACCCAGCGAGACCGACAAGGCCGGCAAGGTGACGGTAAAGATTGTCTCTCGCCCACACTGAGCAAACCGCCGGAGACCATCAGAAGCCCGTTATCGAACAGACGAGTCAGCGGCCGCCGCCAGGCGCAGACTGGTCCTCTATGTCGGGCGTGCCCGTTTTTCCGGGCACGCGATTTCTTAGCCCCAACGGGGCGGCATTCCTGAGCCCAGGGTAAGCGTACTCGCGCAGCCCTGGGTAAGAACCATTCACCCTGAATGAGCCCTGAAAGGGCGACATCTCTTTCAGCACCGCATTCGCTCCCCCCCCCCGCGGACGCACAACTTGCATCTGCCTGACAAAACGGGCACGCCCTCTATGTCACCTTTTGCGTGCGTCTGCTGACTCTTGCGCCATCTTCCGCTAACCTATCGCCCCTTATGGCAAAGAACATCAAGCCCCGTGCGCAGGACTATTCCCAGTGGTATCTCGACGTCATCAAGGCGGCGCAGCTCGCCGACTATGCACCCGTCAAGGGCTGCATGGTCATCCGCCCCGAAGGCTACGCCATCTGGGAGGCCATTCAGCGTGAACTGGACCAGCGATTCAAGGACACCGGGCACGTCAACGCCTACTTCCCCCTGCTGATCCCCCAAAGCTTCCTGACCAAGGAGGCCGAGCATATCGAGGGCTTCGCCATGGAGTGCGCCATCGTGACGCACACCCGCCTGGAAAAGCAGCCCGATGGCTCGCTCAAGCCGGCCAGTCCGCTGGAAGAGCCGCTGATCATCCGCCCCACCAGCGAGACGGTCATCGGCCACATGTATAGCCAGTGGGTCCAGAGCTATCGCGACCTGCCCATCCTCTACAACCAGTGGTGCAACGTCATGCGCTGGGAGATGCGCACGCGGCTGTTCCTGAGAACGGCCGAGTTCCTCTGGCAGGAAGGGCACACCGCCCACGAAACCGAGGGCGAGGCTCAGACCGAGACTATAAAGATGCTCGACGTCTACGCCGACTTCGCCGAGAACGTCCTGGCCCTGCCCGTCATCAAGGGAGCCAAGACCGACAGCGAGAAGTTCCCCGGCGCGGTCACGACCTACTGCATCGAGGCGCTTATGCAGGATGGCAAAGCCCTGCAGGCCGGCACCAGCCACAACCTCGGGCAGAACTTCGCCAAGGCGTTCGACATCAAGTTCCTCGGCCGCGATCAGAAGCAGCAGCATGCCTGGACAACCAGTTGGGGCGTCAGCACCCGTCTGATCGGTGCCACCATCATGGCACACAGCGATGATGATGGCCTGGTGCTTCCTCCGCGCGTGGCTCCCAACGTGCTCGCCATCGTTCCGATCTTCAAGGGCGATGAGGAAGCCAAGAAGGTTCGCGAGTTCATCCACAAGATCCTGGTGTCGCTGGTCGGTGAAGCCGAGGTGGCCGCCGCTGCCAAACGCTCGACCCGCAACGACATCGAAAGCTACTTCTTTGACAAGACCACGCACCAGGCGATTGTCGTCGACTGGCGCGACAGCCGCCCCGGCGATAAGCAATATTACTGGGAACAGCGCGGCGTCCCGTTCCGGGCCGAGGTCGGCCCGCGCGATGTCGACACCAGCGCGTTCGTGCTCAAGAAGCGACTGGACCGCAGCAAGGAAATCGTGCCCGTCGGCGATGCCTCGCAGGCGTGGCTCCAGGACAAGCTCGACGAAGTCCAGGCCGACATGTACCGCAAGGCTCTGGCGTTCCGCGAAGCCAGCACGCACCGCGCTGACAGCTACGACGAACTGAAGTCGCAGATCGAAAAGGGCGGCTTCGTCCGCTGCTGGTTCAAGCCCGGCAAGGCCGCCGAAGCGAAGATCAAGGAAGAGACCAAGGCCACCGTCCGCTGCATCCCCTTCGACCAGGGGGGCGGCACCGGCAAGTGCATCTACAGCGGCCAAGACACGGCGACGGAAGTCATCTTCGCACAGTCCTACTAAGAGGCAGCCAACTCACGCAACTCACGCGCAGGCGATTGCCGACCGCGATCGCCTGCGCGGCGTCTCGCGTCCTTTCCCGCCGCCACGTGGAATGTTGCTGTCACTTGCGTAGAATGCTCACCAATGCCCCACGATTGCCGAGTTATCCACGTGCAGGTTGCCCAGTCGTACGACGTCACCGTCCAGTGCGACAGCCTCCCACGCGCAGGCGGGATGATTCGCTCCCTCACGGCCGCCCAGAAGCTCTGCGTGGTTACCGACTCCAGCGTCGCCCCCCTGCACCTCCCGGCCCTCTCCGCCTCGCTCGCGTCGGCCGGGTTCGAGATCGTCACCTGCGTCCTCCCCGCCGGCGAGCAGCACAAGACCCTGGCCTCCATCGCCCGCATCTACGACACCTTCCTTCGCGCCAGGATCGACCGCAACACGCCCCTGGTGTCCCTCGGCGGCGGAGTCGTCGGCGACATGACCGGATTCGCAGCCGCCACCATCCTCCGCGGCGTGCCTTTCATCCAGATCCCCACCACGCTGCTCTCCATGGTCGACGCCAGCGTCGGCGGCAAGACCGGCATCGACCACCCCTGCGGCAAGAATCTCATCGGCGCGTTCCACCAACCACTGGGCGTCCTGGTCGACCCGGCTGTCCTGCGGACCCTTCCCCGCCGTGAACTCTGCGGCGGCCTCGCCGAGTGCATCAAGCATGAGATCATCCGCGACGCCGCCGGCTTCGGCGTCCTGGAATCCAACATCAGCCGCGCCCTGCAACTGGACATGGACTACCTCGTGGACCTGCTCTCGCACAACATCGCCATCAAGGCCCGCGTCGTCGAGGCCGACCCCTTCGAAAAGGCCGAGCGGGCACACCTCAACTTCGGCCACACCTTCGGCCACGCCATCGAGACCATCTCCAACTACACCTACTCGCACGGTGAATCCGTCGCCCTGGGCATGGTCGCCGCCGCCCGCGCCGCCGTCGACCTGGGCATCCTGGAACCCGCGGCCATGGATCGAATCATCAGCGTCATCGCCCGCGCCGGCCTGCCCACCGGAAAACTAACGCTCGATCTCGACGCCGTCATCAGCGCCATGGCGTTCGACAAAAAGGTCACTGGCAAGAAAGTCCGCTTCGTGCTGCCCGATCGTATCGGCCACGTAGTGATCCGCGACGACCTGGCCCCAGAACTCGTCCACCGGGCAGTGGAGTCATTAAGGCATCGCGAAAAAATAAGGTGACTGAGATTGCGCCGCAATTGAGGTCGTGATCCAGGTGCGAGCGAGGAGCATATCAATGATCTGTAACGAGCGAGCAACGAAGAGCACGGCCTCAAGGTCAAGCAAGATCGGTCAACTTATTTTTCACGGTGCCTAAGGAGGTAGCAGATGCCGCTTCGCGACTGGATGCAACTCGCACTTACGGCCGGCATCGGCCCGATCCTCACCCAGCGTCTCATCGACGCCGCTGGCAGCCCTGCCGCCGCCTGCAGCGCATCGCCGACGCTCATCGCCAGCGTCGAAGGCATCGGCCGCGCCAAGGCGACCCGCGTCCACGAGTCTCTCCGGCAGGCCGCCACGCTCGTCGACGAAGAACTCGACCGCGCTGCCGGCTTGGGCGTCACCATCCTCTGCCGCGACGACCCGCGATATCCCCTCCTGCTCCGCAGCATCCCCGACCCGCCCGTCGTCCTCTACATCAAGGGATCCTTGGAAGACCGCGACCTCAACGCCGTCGCCATCGTCGGCAGCCGCAAGTGCAGCTACTACGGCCGCGAGCAAGCCGACCGCTTCGCAGCCCTCCTCGCCGGCTCAGGCTTCACCGTCATCAGCGGCGGCGCCCGCGGCGTCGACTCCGCCGCCCATCGCGGTGCCCTCTCCCACCCCGCCGGCCGGACCATCGCCGTCCTGGGCTGCGGCGTCGATGTCGTCTACCCGCCCGAGAGCACCAGCCTCTTCGACCAGATCGCCCAGCGCGGCGCCATCATCAGCGAGTATCCCCTGGGCACCTCGCCACTGGCCGAGAACTTCCCCCGCCGCAACCGCATCGTCAGCGGCATGTCCCGCGGTGTTCTGGTCGTCGAAGCCGATGTCAAAAGCGGCGCTCTCATCACCGCCCGCCAGGCCGCCGACGACCATAACCGCCCCGTCTTCGCCATCCCCGGCCGCATCGACAACCCCCTCTCCGCCGGCCCGCACCTCCTCATCCGCGACGGCGCCGTCCTGGTCGAGAAACTCGAAGACCTCATCGAAGGCTTGGACCCCTTACCCGCCAGCGCCCACGAGACGACGCTCTTCGACGCTGGAGTCCCAGCCTCAGCCGACCCCGAACCCACAATCCCAGCCCCGCAGACGCCGACCCGGGAAGACCCCATCCCGTCGCTCACCCAGCGCCAGCAACTCCTCCTGGAACACCTGAGCAAAGACCCCGCCAACGTCGATCAGATCGTCGAGCGCACCGCACTCCCAGCGCACCATGTCCTCCAGGAACTGACGCTCCTGAGTCTCAAAGGTCTGATCCGCCGCGTGGATGGACAAACCTACGCAAGGCGGTCGGGACCCAGATCACACGCGGATGGGAAGTGAAGGCCCGGTGGGGCCTGGCACACGCCGAGGCCCCCGGGCATCCGCGGAATATCCTACCGCAATTGGCCACGGCATCTTGAAGGGGCCGATCATATCTTGGTAATTTCGTGTCCACCCTCCGAACCCTGCGGCCTCGCCCCACCCGCCTCAACTCTTGGTCACATCGCAGTTTGAGAAATGTTTCACAGTCTTGCTTATGCCGGCACCGCGCGCTTAGATTGACACAGTTTCAAACCTAAGGAGGCTTGGATGCCCAGCGCCTCGGATCTATTGCGTCTCAAGAGCGGCGACCTGTACACCATCCCGCCCACCGCCACCGTATTGGCCGCTACCCGCGTTATGAACACCCATCATGTCGGGGCACTACTGGTGATGAGCGCCGATCGGCTCGACGGAATCTTCACCGAACGCGACGTCCTCACCCGCGTCGTCGCCCAGGGACAAGACCCCTCGACCACGCTCACGTCGCAGGTCATGACCACCGACCTGTTCTGTTGCGAGCCGACGACGGACCTGGACGAAATCGCCGACGTGATGCGGAAACGCCGAATCCGCCATGTACCCGTCCGCCGCCCGGACGGCCTGGTCATGGGCGTCATCTCAATCGGCGATGTGAACGCGTTTCACGTCGGCAACAAGCAGGCCACCATCGATGGCCTGTGCGGCTATATCACCCAGCGAGCCTGAC
Source organism: Tepidisphaerales bacterium (assembly GCA_038213005.1). Classification (GTDB taxonomy): domain Bacteria; phylum Planctomycetota; class Phycisphaerae; order Tepidisphaerales; family Tepidisphaeraceae; genus JBBQTU01. The sequence goes on from JBBQTU010000002.1 coordinate 23,353, forward strand.
GCGGTACGCGTCAGTACGTGCCGCTCTGCAGATACCGCTGCGCCATCTGACGGACCGTCGCGATGTTCAGGTACCGCCCGGGACAGCGTGTTGCCTTACAGTCCCGATGCCCGACGATGTTCTGCGACGAGATCCCGTACGTCTTCTGCAGGTAAGCAACCAGCCTGGCCAATGAATCCATCTGCGCCGCCGTGGGACGAGCCTCGTCAAAGTTCCCAACCAGGCAGATGCCGATGCCATAGTCGTTGAAGCGATGGTCGGGCGTACCCGTGTGAGCGCCCGTCATCTGCGTTGGCCAGCGCGGGCCAACTTCGATCAGCCCGTTGCGGGTGTCGGTGCCGTTGCCGATGACAAAGTCATAACCCAGCATCGCCCAGCCCTTCTGCCGATGGGCCAGGTCAAACCGTGCGGCCCCGCCGTACGGCGTGTCGCTGTGATGGATGACGATGTACTTCCATGGCCGCGGCGTAACACGCGGCGTCAGAGCCTTGCCGGCCAGCGGACCCTGAACCGCAACGATTCCGGGAATCGCCGGTACCCCCGAGCCGGCCGACTTTGGCCCCGGCTGCACGGCTCGCACCGCCGGACGGATCACCGGAGGATCAAACGTCGGTGCCGAGACAGCCAGCCTGGTCTGGCATCCTGCCAGAAGCAGTATCGACAGTGCCACAAAGAGCGTGGCCACGGATTTGCATGCCGACATCGCCGATTCCTTCCTGCCTGGCCCGTAGGGTGCGGACCGTCAAAGACACGCTGTCATCAATGGCCCGCCCACCATGCACTTGGTCCCGTCCTGGTTCCAACGGCAACGCCAGCACTATATCATCTTGGGGCGGCCGGTTCAGCAATAGACCTCCAGGGAATATTCATGGCGGAAAAAATCGTCCGTGATCCAGTTCACGATGTCATCGCGTTCCACACGGAGCGGCCGCTGGATGCGTTGCTGTTCAGCCTCATCAACGCCGCCGAATTCCAGCGTCTGCGGCGTATTCGCCAGTTGGGCCTGACCTCGCTGGCCTATCCCGGAGCCGACCACTCACGTTACAGCCATTCACTGGGCGTGATGGAAACGGCCCGGCGGATCCTGGCAGAACTCCAGCACAGCTTTGCGATCACCGAGGCTCAGCGCGCGATCTGCCTGTCGGCCGCCCTGCTGCACGACCTGGGCCACGGACCCTTCAGCCACGTCTTCGAGCGCGTCAGCGGTGTTGAGCACGAACAGCTCACCTGCCGCGTCATCCTCGATCAGGACAGTGAAGTAAACCGGCTTCTGCGCGCATACGACCGCGACTTGCCCCAAGGCGTCACCGATCTCCTGCAACATCGCCCTCATGCGTCTTTCCTCAGCGATATCGTGTCCAGCCAGCTCGACGCCGACCGCTTCGACTACCTGCTGCGCGACAACCTCATGACTGGCAGCCGTTACGGCGACTATGACCTGGAGTGGCTGCTCCACGCCCTGGTCGTCGAGCCAGGCGGCGATCGCCTCGCCGTCCACGCCAAGGGGGTCAGCGCGGTGGAGGCCTTCCTTCAGTCACGCTATCACATGTATCGAAACGTCTATTTCCACAAGGTCGTCCGCAGTGCCGAGGGAATGGTGAGGCTGGCACTGCAGCGAGCCAGGCGCCTGGCGGTGCAGCAGCGTCTCGAGGCCACCGGGAGCGACCAGACCATTCAGGCAGCCCTGCTCGGCCGACAACTGTCCATCGAGCAGTTCACCGATCTCGACGACATCTCAATGACGCACTGCTTTAAGGTCTGGACCCGCAGCGAAGATCCCATCCTGTCGCGCCTCTGCCGCGGGCTGCTCTACCGCAGGCTCTTCAAAGCCATCGAACTGCCCGCCGATTGGGACGACGCCAGGGCCGGGGCAGCGGTCGCTGCGGTGCGAGCGGCTATCTCGGCCGGCGGGGGTGACGCCGACTACGATCTCTTCTACGACGAGCCGGCCGATACCCTCTACGAAATGTACGACCAGACCAGCAGGATGGATGTCCGCCCAATCCACGTGATCGGCGAAGACGGCCGGGGCGTTCCCTTCGCCAGCCTCTCGACGCTGCCCGAAGCCTTCCGCCAGCAGCTCACTTTCCGCCGATTGCATGTTGACGAAAGCTGGGAGCCCATCGTCCGCAAGGCAACGGGGCTCTGAGAGTCGGCGCAAGCCACCGCCTCGCCCACAGGTTTTTCTGGCGAGGGTCACTATCACGCCAAGAACCGCTTCTATCTCCTCCCCCTTGGGGAGGCTGGGAGGGGTTTCCTGGGGAAATGCATCCCTCGCGTCTTCACTTGGCAGAACCTGCACGCGCAAGCCCCGTACTGCGTTAGCTGGAGACCTCACGCCGCAAGTCTCACTCGAAGTCAATCACGCGAATCTGAGCCCAGTTGGCCGCCTGGCGATTTTTGAAAATAACGTGGCTGGCGTGATCCTGGTACAGGTCATGCCCGGCCTTGTCGTCAAACACCACGCACAGCCCCACGTCATAGGCGCTGTCGATGACCGGCCGCGTACGCGGCGTCGGCTTGCCCGCGGCGATACAACGCACGGTGGGGATGACCTTCAGATAGGTCATCACATCGGCAATCAGGCTCGCCGTCAGGGCATCCTTGTCAGCGTCCTTCAGCGTGAACAGCACATTATGCACGAACATAGATATTCCCTTTCTTACTGCCCGTAATTCTTGATCGCGTCCAACTGCCGATGTAGTGGGTTCGATCTGGGCGCCACAGGTTGCGCCGGAGCCGCAGGCGCCGGGGTGGCCACGGGCGCGGGCGCGGGAGTCGCCACAGGAGCCGCCGGCGACGCAGGCGTCGCAGGCTGTGGATTCGCCACCGGCGGCGCAACCGGGGCAGGCGCACTTCTCGCCTGAGGCAGTTCCAGGCGCCGCCCGTCTCGCACGACCGCCAGCGGCTGTTTCCGCTGGTAGGCCTCCTGCACCATCGCCACTGCCAGCCCCCCGTCCATATCCCGCACCCTCATCACGCCGACCTCAATGATCTGATCGCCCGGCCGCAGGCCATAGTACGCCTGCATCGAACTGCCACTATCGATCTGATTCACCGTAACCGCCTTGAGCTTGCCGTCAGGTCCGGCATACTCGCTCAGCTTAATGTGCTCCGAGACGTGCCCGGTGAGGTCGCCCGACTCCACGCCCGCGATCTGCTCTGCCGCCCCTCTTGCGATCATGCCCGAACGCGCCGTCTGCTCCGTATAGGAGCTCCAGACGTACACCAGGATCGCCACGGTAACCAGCAACCCCGCAAGACCAAATGCCATTCGCATCGCATTCCTCCGTACGGTAAGACCCACCTATTTTCGCTGTTTCGGGTCCGTTCCGCCAGCCTTTGATTGCTGCGATTTACTTCACCTCGCGCCTCACTGCCGCACACTAGAAACCCATCAGCGACGCGCCCGACAGCTCATCCACTCGCAGATCGCCTTCCATCGTCATCTCGGTTTCCTTGGCCTGCACGGTAATACCCAGGAGAAAGTCGCGCATCACCCGGGCAGCCGGCACTCGCTCGGCCGGCTGCTGCATATCCGCCGCAGCCTTGGCAATCATATCCTGATACGCCTGTGCCGCCACCTGAATCGCGCCGGCGTCCGTACCACGCGCCTGGAGATGCAGCTTCAACGCGCCGCCGCCACGCTGCCCGGTGAGTGACATCGACTCAAACGGCAACGGCATCGTCGGCGGCAGCGGTAGCGCCTTGTACCCATCGGTCATCCGCGCCACCGCCCACACCGGCAGTTTCTGATCCACCACGCTCAGCAGCTTGGTCATCACCGGATTGGTCGCCGCCCCGGCCGGCCCGCCCTCGAGCGCCGCCACCACCGCCTCAACCGGCAACTCCTCCGCCCTGCTCCCGGCGATCAGAATGACCCGCCCGTCTTCCGCCAGGATCAAGCGAACCGAGCTGAACATGGTGTACACCGTCGTCTTGCCAACCACCGATGTCTTGCCGCCCTGCCGGCTCAGCAGGCTGCTCACCGTCGCCCGGTCATAGAGCCCGCGTGCCACCAGCACGACAAACCCCTTCGCCGGTCCCACCTCCTCGCCCACTCCCACAGTCAGCGACGCCAGCCGCACATTCCCCACCATCTCCGCTGCCGAAATCATCTGCCGATCCATCCGCCCCATCCGGGCAGGCTGCGTTGCCGGAGCATCCTGCTTGTGCGCTGCGAGCAGCCCCAGCGGCGAAGTCCCGCCGCTGCCCAGACTCACCTGCGCAACCAGCCCACAGTTGCCCGGCAGCACCTTCACATCCTTCTCCCGATCCGCCTGCGCCAATTCCGCCCGCGCCACCGGATTGCCTTCAATCCTCGCGATCGCCGTCCCGGCATAGTCGGCCACGAACGCCTCCCGTGACGCGAGCAATCTCTTCAGCATCGGCAACGACTCCTTATCGCCGAGCTCTCCCAGTGTACGAATCGCCATGAGTTGGCGAATCGCCCCGTCATTTGATTTCCTCTTGATCTGCTGCGACAGATTCGCCGCCAGCTTCGAGAGCTTGGGATCGGTCGAAGCCGCAAGCTCCTCGAGCTGCGGCAGCGCCCCAGGCCCCGCGGCGATAATGCCCTTCATCGCCGCAACCCGCTGCTCCCCATCGGCAGAACTCAACTGGGCAATCTCGCGGCTGACATCGGCCTTCTTCCCAGCCACCGCCGCCTCCCGCATCGCCTGCGGCCCCACCGTCACCGACTTTGACTGCCAGTAGGCATCCGTCGAAACCTGGTCCAGCAGATCGCCCCCGCCGCCCTGAGTCAACATCACCAGCAGCATCATCCACGTCGATATCATTCCCATCGCTTCTCCCTTGATAGTTAATCCGCCCGCAAACGATATCATCTCCACACACGAACATGCAATGGCATCATCCCATTCTCCGCGGCCTGGCCTTCTGTCTCGCTTGCTTTGCCGCCGTCAATCTGCTCGCCAGCTTCCGCGAACCTTCCTTCGACCCGAATCTTTGGTGGATCGATACTCGCGCCCTGCCCGAGATGCTGCAAGATGCGCTCATGAGCCTCACCGCCCTGCTGCTGCTCGCCTGGTCGATCCGGCCTGCTTGCCGCCGCTGGCGACGCCTGGCGACTCTCGTCTGCCTGGGAGCGATGACCCTCATCGCCCTGGCCAATGCCGCCGCGTTCTACCGCATTCTCTTCCGCGGCGTGATCCACACCACAATCCCCCTGCCCTTCTCACTGCTGGTCGCCGCATTGCTGGCCAGCATCGCGTGGTCAGTCCTTCGCGCCCCAGGCCCTGCCGCCCCACCCCGCCCTTCTGCTATACCCGCGTTCATCCTCGCTGCGGCGGCATTCGTGCTGCTCTTCCCGCTCGCTCAGATGTTCCTCTTCGGCAAGACCGACTACCGTCGTCCCGCCGACGCCATCGTCGTCCTGGGCGCCCGCACCTACGCCGACGGCCGCCCGTCGCAGGCCCTGGCCGATCGCGTCCGCACCGGCTGCCAGCTATACCAGCAGGGCTATGCGCCCCTGATCATCATGACCGGCGGTCCCGGCGACGGCGCCACCCACGAAACCGTCGCCATGCAGAACCTCGCCGAGGCCCTCGGCGTTCCGACATCCGCCATCCTTCGCGATGAGCAAGGCCTCAACACCCAAGCCAGCATCCGCAACCTCGACCGCATCGCCCACCAGCGTCAACTGCGCCGCATCCTGGCCGTCTCCCAACACTGGCACCTTCCCCGCATCAAACTCGCCGTCGGCCGGCGCGACCTCCAACTCTTCACCGTCCCAGCCACCGAATCCCGCTATCTCGCACAGACCCCGCGATACCTCGCCCGCGAGATCGCCGCATTCTGGAAGTATTACCTCACCGTCCTGTTCACTCCCGCACATCCAGGATCACCTTGATCGCCCCATCGCGATACGCGGCGTTCAGTTCAAATGCCTCGGCCGCCCGCGCCAGCGGGAATCGATGGCTCAGCAGCGGCCTCAGGTCGATCTTCCCCTCCTGCACCAACTGAATCGCACGCGGATACACATGCTTCATCCGCCTCACCATGCGAATATCCAGCCCCTTCCGCCGCGCCGTGGAGTGCTTCAGTTGCAGCCGGTCATCCCCGGGAATCCCCACCAGCACCAGCCGCCCGCCCGGCCGCAGCATCTCGGCCGCCTGCTGGATCGACGAATCCGCCCACGCCGCCTCGATCGCGATATCAACCCCCTGCCCACCCGTCGCCCGGTCAAGATGCTTCACCGGATCCTCCACACTGCAATCGATCACACTGTCCGTCCAGCGTCTGGCCAACTCGCATCGCGACGCCAGCTTGTCCGCGATGTAGATCGGCCCCGCGCCCGTCAGCCGCAGCACCTGCAGAATGCACAGCCCGATCGGCCCGGCCCCAATGATCGCAACACTCTGCCCGACCCGCACCTTCGCCAGATCCACTGTGTGCAGCGCAACCCCCAGCGTCTCCAGCAGCGGCCCCTGCGCAAAGTCGATCGAATCCGGCATCACAAAACACGTGTCGCCCGGAACATTGATGTACTGGCACATCGCCCCATCATCCGGCCACAACCCGCAGAAACGCAGCTTGCGGCACAGGTTTGGGTGCCCCTTCTGACACAGGTCGCACTTCCCGCACGCCTGGGCCGGATCAACGCAAACCCGCGCCCCCACCGCCAGCGCCCGCCCGGTCCCATCGACCGCCCCCGTCCCCACCCGCTGAATCACCCCCGCAAACTCGTGCCCCGGAATCACCGGCGATTTCAGGATCGTCTCCCCCAGCCGCCCGTCCGTGTACGTGTGCAGGTCGCTCCCGCAGATCCCCACCGTGCCCACCGCCAGCGTCACCTCGCCCGGCCCCGGCTCGGCCGGCGACGGGACGTTCTCGATCCGCATATCACGCGCCCCATGCAGGCGGGCGCCAACCATGGTCGCAGGTATAGTCGACATACCCCCAACTCTACCGCCGCGGCCCGCTGTTGACTATTGCCCCGCCCCCGCTAACCATGGATGCGCCCATGACACTGTCGACCGCTGGTGTTCTCCAGCCCCCGTGGGGGCGACCGCTGGCCGTTCTTCAGCCCCGGTAGGGGCGACATGCAGTAGCCCACGGCGTAAGCCGTGGGGATAATTAACCCGACAAGGAAATGAGCCCCGTAGGGGCGGCACAGCTTCCAGTTCCCAAACCAGACACCCCAAACCGCCCATGGCCGACAACACCCTGCTCAACCCCCGCACGCCTCTCCAGCAACTCCAGAAATTCGCTCCCCTGGCGGCGCTGTTTCTACTGATCATCGGCACCGCCCTGTTCGAGCACTTCTACAAGCACTCCGACACCTTCATCAGCCCTGTGAATGTCCTGAACATCCTGCGGCAAAACGCCATGGTCGGCATCGTCGCCCTGGGCATGACTTTCGTCATCATCCTCGGCGGCATCGACCTCTCCGTGGGCGCCATCGTCGCCTTCTCCGCCGGCATTGGCGTCTGGTTCGTGCGCATTCTCTTTGACGCCCGCCCCATCCTCGAAGCCGCCAACGTCAACATCCAGGCCGGCATGGCCCCCGACGACGGACGCGTCACCCTCTACCTCGCCCAGCATTTCGTCAACTGGCATCTCGCCGGCCACATGGCCATGTCCCTCGCCGCGGCCTTCGTCATCATCCTCCTGGCAGGCCTCCTCGCGGGCCTGCTCAATGGCCTCCTGGTCGCCAAGGGCCGCCTGGCCCCCTTCGTCGCCACCCTGGGCACCATGGCCATCTTCCGCTCGCTCTGCCTGGCCCTGGCCGACGGCGGACAGTACACCGTCCCCCAGGACCTCCAAGCGTTTCAGAAACTCGGCACCGCCGGCATCCCCATTCCCGGCCTCTATGTCGACACCGAGCACAAACTCGCCCTGGAGTTCGGCTACCCCGTCGTGATCTTCATCGCCCTGGCCATCCTCCTCCACATCCTGCTCCGCCGCACGCGCTTCGGCCGCTATGTCGTCGCCATCGGCTGCAACGAACGAGCCGCCCTCTACTCCGGCCTCGCCGTCGAACGCATCAAGGTCCTCACCTACACGCTGTTAGGCCTCGCCGCCGGCGTCGCCGCCCTGCTCACCGCCTCCCGAATGAACGGCGTCTCCGCCTCCGGCACCGGCCAGCTCATGGAACTCGACGCCATCGCCGCCGTCGCCATCGGCGGCACCTCCATGCGCGGCGGCTCCGGCACCATCCTCGGCACCGTCATCGGCGTCCTCATGCTCGGCGTCATCAAGAACATGACCAACATGCTCGACGTCTCCCCCTACCTCCAGGGCACCGTCACCGGCATCATCATCCTCGCCGCCGTCCTGCTCCAACGCGGCCGAAAGTGAGAGCCACCTACCCCCCCCACGTGCGATGCGTACCTGCCTCTCGCTGCGCTGTTGTCTGCGTTAAAACCCATAATTGCGATTGTCATATCGCTTAATGTTACCTTTCCAGAACCCGACGCTGTGCGCCACGCTAAATGTGCGTCGCGGACTTTCCTGCTAGCGGTTTGTCTCGATCAGCTTCACGCTGGCCCAGTACCCCGTTGCCGCGCTGTTTCCGGTGGCGCGCTGGATCAGTTGCAGGCGAGCCTCCTTGCCAGCGTACGGCCGGAGGCTCACCTTCACCTGCATCCATCCGTTCGGGGCGGTCTGATCATTGACGACCGTCCTGCTCTGCTCTTCTTCGTTGACGCGCACGACCAGTTCCCATTCGCCCTTGGGTGGATGGCCTGCTTCGACCGCGAGGTCTGTCCACTTGTCCTTGCTCAACTGGCGGGTCGTCTGCAGGCGGCAGGGGATATCCGCCGACAGCGGGGCGGTGACATAGACGTTCCGGCGTTCCTGCATACGTGGCTGGAGCCCGACGCTGCCAGACTCGCCGCAGTTGTCGACGAACCAGTAAGGTTCAAAGAGGTTCAGCGATCTCTGAAGTCGGTGGTCGAACATCTGCTGGCCGAATGAGCGCTGCTGATGCGTCGTGTAAAGCTCCACGAACTGCTCGCCGGTGGCGCGGTCCTTTGGAGCCGCCTGCCCGCGACGATGCAGCAGCAGCCATTCGTAGAACGTCCTCTGGCTGTAAAACGCCCGCCAGATAAAGTGCTCGGCGTCAGGCACCGGCCCGTACACCACGTCAACACCGTTCTTGCGGAGGGCGTCGACCATGTGCGCTGAAGCCGGCTCGCTCTTGGGGTCCTTCATGCCCGAGAGAACGAGGCACGTGATCCCGGTGCCCGCCAGACGCTGGGCCGTCTGGTCGGCGTTGTACTCGCGCGAGACGATCGGCACGGTCACCGCGAACAGCCCTGGCTCTTCGGCCGCCAGCACCCAGCTTCCCTTGCCACCATCCGAGAACCCGCTGACATAAAGCCGAGACGGATCGACCGAGAAACGCTCGATGGCCGCGTGGACCAGGCGCAGCACGGTCTGCGCCATCCCCGGTGAATCCCACACCTTGTCACTGGGGCACTGCGGCGTCAGGATGATCATGGGCAGCCACTTGCCCAGTTCCTCGCTCCGGCCGACCTCCAGCGGCGCTCCGACCGCCATGCCCATGCCCGGGTCGCGGCCGCGATCGCCCAGCCCGGCCAGGAACGTCAGCATCGGCCAGCGCCGATCGTCCTGCCCGTAGCCTTGCGGCAGGTAGATCGAAAAGGAGATATACCGGACCTGCCCGTCCTCCGTCCACGTGTAGATCAGCTTGTGAAAGCCGGGCGTGCGCGCCTCGGCCGACCCGCTGCCGTATGCGATGAAGCCGCTGGCCGACTGGCTGGTGGGCTGTGTCGCCGGCTGCGATGGCAACTCGGCCCAGACCATGGCGGGGCACAGTGCCAGTAGCACGCTGACACAGAGGTTAAGGCGGTGGCGAGTCATCTCTTCAGGCTATTGCGTTGTATCTCGTGAATCTCGCGGCACCCCTGGGTTGCCAGTTCCAGCATCCCCGTCAGGCTCTTCATGTCAAAGCCTGCACCATTCTCGGCCGACCCCTGCACCTCGACGAACTTGCCCCCGACCGTGTATGCGATGTTCAGGTCGACGGCCGCGATCGAGTCATCTTCATATGCCAGGTCCAGGCGGATCTCGTCGCCGATGACCCCGACGCTGACGGCCGCGAGCTGGTCGATCAGCGCGTGGGCCGGATCATAAAACTTCGGGTCAAAGCGCGCCGGGATGACCCCGTTCCGCCCCGGCATGGCCGGCGGCAGCGTGGGCGGGAGCTTGGCGATGGCATCCGCCAGGGCGACATAGGCCCCGCAGATCGAAGCCGTCCGCGTTCCGCCGTCAGCCTGCAGCACCTGGCAATCCAGGGCGATGGTATGCGGGCCGATTCTGGTCAGGTCGATGATCGCCCGCAGCGACCGGCCGATGATCCGCTGAATCTCGGTGCCGCGCGAGTCGGTGTGCCCCAGCTTGGGCCAGTCTTTGCGCTGCGGCGTGGAGGCCGGGAGCATCACATACTCCGCCGTGATCCACCCGCCCGGGCGGTCATCCTTAAACCACGGCGGCACCTGCTGGGTGACCGATGCCGTGCAGAGCACGACGGTGTCCCCCTGGCTCCACAAGACCGACCCGGCCGGGGTCTTGGTAAAGTTGCGCTGAACAACGATCGGACGCAGTTGGTTATTGGATCGGTCATCGGCTCGCATGGGGGGAATAATATAGCGGAGAGCGGATGGCGGATAGCGGACGTTGGAGACGAAAGACTCCGGCCTGGGACCGCTGGGCGTTGCCGAGCCCTTCGCCGAAATCAGCAGAGCCATGCCAACATGCTTGAAGCAGAGGATACTGCGGAGTATATTTATAAGGTAGATGAGGCGTGGCAAGGATGAAACGCTGGCGTTGATCCGACAGTGTCTTGCGACAGATCGCTATCGCATGACACTGCATTTTCGCTGGCGAATGGCTGAGCGAGGACTCGTCTGGGCCGATATCCTCGCCGTCGCGAGTGATCCTGGAGACGTACGTTGGGCCAGGCAGGATGAGTATGGGAGAGACAAGTGGATCGTTTGCGGGCAGGCTGGGGATGGACTGGGTGTGGAATTGGTTTGTGTGATGGATGTGGACGAGCAGGGGAACGTGGTCGTGCTGGTGACGATTTACACGCTGTGAGGTGCAAGATGGCCACCCTTCAGAAAAAGACATGGCGGCGCGGACGGCCGCGGGCGCAGCAGGTACAGCGCGCCGATGTGCCATGGGCGATGAAACTCCCAGGCGGACGAACGCTGGCCGTGGAGATTCCCGGACGATGGACCGCTGAGGATCGGGATGGCTCGACATTGCTGTTGCCCGACGCCGTGCGCTTTCTTGATCGTCTGCAGGTCCTCTTCTCCTGCCTCCGCACACCCCCAAGCCCAGGCTACATCACCGTATTGCGTGAGGCCCTCGGAATGACCCAAGCCGAGATGGCTCGCCAGGCAGGCGTCGGCAAACTCACTGTTTCCAAGTGGGAAATCGGTTTGCTCAGACCCAGCGCGACCTCTCTGCAGAAAATCGAAGCACTGCGGCAACGTGCTATCAAGGATGGCGTGGAATTGGCCGGATAGCTGGGCGTCTGTCTTGGCTGCCAGGTGGCGGCCATTTCGCAGTTGTCGCACCGACGGTCGACGCAATCCGCCCGAATCGCCTCCGGCCCCTCTGCTCAGTTGCTACCGACCCTGCGTGCTTCCGCCACACCTCGCCTTATGATGCCCGTATCTCGACATAGTCACCTCATCCTCGCTCGCACGATGTGGCCAGTGCGGATCCTGGCTCACCGGCTTGCCACCGACCGGCCACTGCCCCAAGTGTGGTGCCGCTTACCATGACCAGCAGGTCATCCTCTGGGGCTGGGGCCGTGGTTCGCACAGCAGCTTAAACCCATTACCGACAGACCTTTACCATAATCCTAAAATGCCGCTTGAACAATCACCAGTCTCAAGCGTATAATTACCCTGAAGTGTGGCAGCCTTCCGCTGCTGGCTTTCAATCAGGCCGCAAGCCCGGCCGGTTGCTCTAAAATCCGAATACCGCACCTGTTCGCTGCATTGCAGCGAACGACAGTTTGAATCCATTGCCCGCTCGCCCGGTATTGCCCCCGTCGCAAGGAGCCGCTGGCCATTGCCTAATGTACCCTAACACTAGTCTGATAATGCCAGGTTGGCTGCCTTCCAAAACCTCCCAGGCCTTCCACCCCCAACCCCATGCGCCAACACCACCTCCAACCCCCGCCCACAATGCGTTACGTTCTACGTTCCATGTTTTACGTTCTCATTCCCTCCCCAAAGAAACTTGCGCATCTGACCCCCCGGCTGCCGCGCAAGTCCTTATGCCACAACGTCTCGCGCTACCCCCCACCCCCTCCCCGAAAAACCCGCGCATCTGACCCGGCCAGACCCTGCCCTGAGCCTTCCGACCCGCAGCCTTCCAAGTCCCACTCCTCCTCCTGTTGGGCTTGCCCGGCCCCGCTGGGTAGACTGATGACAATGACCAGCCCTGCGGACAACCCCCGCCCCGCCGTCGCAACGCCCTGGCCGTTCCGCCCGAGCGTTGTGGTCGCCGTGCTATGCCTGCTGGCCGCCCTCCTGCGATTCCCCCAGATGCTCCAGAGCCTCTGGTACGATGAGATCGTCACCATCACCAACTCCATCTCCCAGCCGTGGGCCACCATCGTCGCCGGCCAATACTCCCCCAACAACCACGTCCTCTATTCCCTGCTCGCCAAGGCCGTCGACCTGCTGGCCAGCGGCAGCGACCTCGCCCTGGCCGCCCGCATCCCATCCTTCCTCGCCGGCATCGCGGCCGCCGTGGCGTTCGCCTGGCCACTGCTTCGTACCCGCCCGGGATATGCCCTGCTGCTTGGCCTCCTCCTCGCCATGCACCCCTGGGCAATCTCCTTCAGCGGCTGGGCAAGGGGATACGCCCTGCTGCTCACCCTCGCCATCGTCGCGACCGAGCTCCTCGCCCAGCGCAGAATCGGCTTGGCCTACGCCGCCACATTGGTCGCCGCCATCTACACCCTCCCGCTGGCCATCGGCATCATCGTCGGCCACGGCGCTACCATGCTCCTGCCCGACTACCGCAAGGACTTGCGGCGATGGCTCACCATCACCACAATCGCAATCGCCTGCGCGGGCCTGCTCTACCTCCCCTTCCTTGCCAGCGCCAACCAGTATTGGTCCTCGCCCGGCCAGCCCGGCACCACCTACGCCGCATTCATCCTCGGCAGTCTGCGCCACGCCATCGCCGGCGACGATCTGCCCAGCGACAACCTGCCAAGTGCTGTCTACCTGATCCTGTCGCTGTTCGTCTGCGCCGCCGGCGCCTGGCGATGGACCCAACTCCGCCCCGCCATCCTCACCTTCGCCGTCGCCCAGGCATTCGCCCTCCTCGTGCCGCTGCTGATCCCCTCGGCCGGCGAAGTCCGCGCCGCCCTCTGGGGCATCCCCCTCTTCTGCCTTGGCGCCTTCGGACTCCTGACTCTCCCGAGCAGACGTAGCCTGGGCAAATGGGCCGCCATCGGCGCGTGGGTCGCAATGTTCCTGTTCCTGGGCCTTCGCGACTACGACATCGCCACAGTCCCCGCCCAGCCGATCGCCGAGGCCTCGCAACTCGCCCGCTCAACCGCCACCCCTGCCGGCCACGTGATCGGCCTCTACATGGCCTCGCACGAAGCGCGAGCCGCCTACGGCGGAATCGACACTGTCGCAATGACCCTGGACGCCCTGCAACAAGCCGAGGCCCGCGCCCCACAGCCACTTGTCGCAGTAACGTTCTACGAGTCCTTCATCCAGCGCGACCAGCCCGAATTGTGGCGTCACTTGCAAGAGCATTACACGCTCGTGCAACGATTGCCCGGCCGAATCTCACCGGCCGCCGTCTATCTTCGCCGACCAGACCATCCAGAAGATCGTCGCCGAACGCTACTCCCGTTTCCTGCGCACGGATTTCATCCTTTAGACGATAGCGTCCAGCCTGTGCTACAATTCGCGGGCTGTGGTTCTGTCACTTGAAAGGACACGCGTTTGAGTTCTGCTACGCCATCCTCGCTGAGCGCACGGTCCCTCGAAGAGGTCAACAAGACCGTCACCATCCCCGGCGGACCGTGGTGGCGGCGCATGTTCGCATTCGCCGGCCCGGCCTACATGGTCGCAGTGGGCTACATGGACCCGGGCAACTGGGCCACCGATATCGCCGCCGGCTCGCAGTTCGGCTACCGCCTGCTCTGGGTTCTGGTCATGGCCAACTTCATGGCCATCCTCCTCCAGACCCTCGCAGCCCGACTCGGCCTGGTCACTGGCCGCGATCTCGCCCAGGCCTGCCGCGACAACTACAACCCCTTCGTCCGCTGGTGCCTGTTTATCCTGTGCGAAATCGCGATCGCTGCGTGCGACCTCGCCGAGGTCCTCGGCACCGCCATCGGCCTGCACCTGCTGACAGGTATCCCCATGATCTGGGGCGTCGCGATCACGGTATTGGATGTCCTGCTGCTCCTGGCGATGCATCGCTCGGGCATCCGCAGGCTCGAAGCGTTCATCATCTGCCTGATCGCCATGGTCGCCGCTTGCTTTGTGGTCGAGATGTTCCTGGCCAAACCATCCATCTCCGGCATTGCCGCCGGGCTGATTCCCAGCGGCCTGAACCCCGAAGCACTCTATATCGCCATTGGCGTCCTGGGCGCCACGGTGATGCCGCACAACCTCTATCTCCACTCGTCACTCGTGCAGAGCCGCAACGTCAACCGAACCAAGGCGGGCATTGCCCAGGGGACCCGATTTAATCTGATCGATTCCAGCATCGCGCTCAACGCCGCTCTGTTTGTAAACGCCGGCATCCTGATCATGGCCGCCGCCGCACTGGGAGGCGTAAAGGTCGAAGGAATCATGGATGCCCACAAACTGCTGGAGAATATCCTGGGCACATCCGTCGCGCCGATCCTCTTTGCCATCGCACTCATCGGCGCAGGCCAAAGCTCGACCATCACCGGCACCCTGGCCGGACAGATCACCATGGAAGGGTTCCTTCACTTCCGCATGCGCCCCTGGCTGCGGCGGTTGATCACTCGATCCCTCGCCATCATCCCCGCGATGGTGGTCATCAGCATGACCGGCGACCACGGCACCGAGCAACTGCTCATCTTCAGCCAGGTGGTCCTGAGCCTCCAACTGCCCTTCGCGGTGGTGCCGCTTGTGAAATTCACCAGCAGCCGCAGAAAGATGAAGGACTTCGCCAACCGCTGGTGGCTGAAGATCCTCGCCTGGGCCATCGCCCTGGTCATCATCTCGCTCAACGGCAAACTCGTCTACGACCAGTTCACCCAGTGGACCCACGACGCCGGCAAGTATGGATGGGTGGTCCTGGCAACTGCCGGCCCGCTGGTCCTGGGCCTGTTTGCCCTGCTGTTCTATCTCATTTTCTGCCCCGACACCGAACCCCAGGCCCCCGCCGCCGCCGAGGCCGGAAAAGTCATCGACGACGCCCTGGCCCAGGCCCAGGTATTCCGACGCATCGGCGTCGCCCTGGAGGCCGCACAGACCGACTCGTTCATGCTCGCCGAAGCCATCGCCCTGGCCAAGATGCACGGCGCTCAACTGATCCTGCTTCACGTCGTCGAAGGCGTCGGCGGACAGGTCTTCGGCCCTTACAGCGACGACAATGAAGCCCGCCACGATGAGAGCTATCTCCATTCGCTGGCCGACCGTCTGCGCCGCCCCGACGCCAAAATGCCCGACAACGTCATCCCCGTCCTGGGCTACGGAAACGTCCCGCAGGAAATCGTCCGCCTGGTCAAGGATGAACGCATCGACATGCTCGTCATGGGCGGCCACGGCCACCATGCCGTCGGCGACGTCGTCCACGGCGAAACCATCGACGCCGTCCGCCACCGCGTAAAAGTGCCCGTACTCACCGTCAGGCCCAAGGCACCGCAAGCCTGATTACGCCCGTGCGTACTTCCTCAGCATGTTCAGCGTCGAGCGGAAATCCTTGGGCAGCGGGCAGACGATCTCCATTGGCCCCTTCTCAGGATGATCAAACCCGATGCGCTCGGCATGCAGGGTCAGCCGTGACATCAGCGGGCGTTCCTCCTGGAACTTGCCCAGCCGATATTTCTTCTTGAAGCGGCTCAGCATCAGCCCCGGCTCCTGCCCCTCCTCGGGTGGCGGCCCGTAGAGCAGGTCGATCGCCAGCGGGTGTCCGATCGACAGCAGGTGCACACGGATCTGGTGCGTCTTGCCGGTCTTGGGAAAACATCGCAGCAGCGTGATCCCATGGAACGTCTCTTCGACCTTCCACAGCGTGCGCGCCGGCCGGCCTCTCTTGGCCACACGCATGCGATCCGGCCGGCTGCGGTCCACGTCAATCGGAGCGTCGATGTCACCCTCGTCGCCATGCGGCCGGCCATTGACCAGCGCCAGATACTCCTTGCGGATCGCGTTGTTCTGAAACTGGTGCGACAGATGCCGCTGGGCGTCAATGTCCTTGGCAAACAGCAGCACGCCCGAGGTGTCCTTGTCCAGGCGATGCACCACGCGGATGCGCGGGTCAGCCTCACCCTTGATGGGCAGATTCAACTGGGCACCCAGCAGATACTGCGCGCACGTCGGCTCGGCCCGCCCGGGGATGGTCGCAAGACCGGCTGGCTTGTTCACCGCCACGATCCGCGCATCCTCATAGAGCAGTTCCAGACGCCCTACTTGCTGAACATCCGCTTTTCCCATTCCTGCAGTGCTGCCTTCACTCCGGGTTGATCCGGGTTGATCTCGATACTCTTCTGCCACAGGGCGATCGCGCGGTCCCGCGTGGGCATGTCCAATTCCATGCCGGCCTTGTACTGCTGGATCAGCACCATGGCGGCTTCATTCATTGCCGCGTAATACTTCGGGTTCTTCTGTACCGCAATGTCATATTCAGCCAGCGCCTCGGGAAGCTTGTTATCCATCGCCAGGGCGTCGCCCTTGCGCTTGTGGATATAAGGCGTCTCCTCAAGCTTCATCGCCTGGTCCAAGACCGCCATGGCCTCGCGCGGCTTATGCTGGGCCAGCAGGTTGTTGGCGTAATTCACCAGCGTGCCGGACTGAAACGGCGCGGCCTCCAGCGACTTGTGGTAGGCCGACTCGGCCAGCACATAGTCGCCGCGGGCGTCCAGGGCGGCCGCCAGATTCGCAAACGCCTCGGCCGACGTGGGATTCATCGTCGCCGCGATGTCGGTGTATTTCACGGCCTTGTCAGCATCGCCCAGTGCCAGATAAACCAGCCCCAGATTCATGTAGGCACCGAAGTTCTTCGGGGCCAGCTTGATCGCCGCCTGGTAGCTCCTTTCCGCATCACGCAGCCGCTGCAGCATCTGGTAGGAAACGCCCAGGTTGTATTCATGACCGGCGAAATACGGGTCCAGCCGGACCAAAACCTCATACTGCTCGGCCGCCGCCTGATAGTCGTTTCGATCTTTCTGTAGTCCGCCCAGCAGGATGCGCGGCATGATCAGTTGCGGATTGGCCTTGATGGCATCCTGCAGTTCGCGAATCGCATCATCCTTCTTGCCCGTCTGGTAGGCATAGACCCCCCGGACATACGTCTCGACCGCCTGATGCTGACTCGGTGCGCTCACGCCAGCCTGCTGGGCGCAGCCGACAAACGCCAGGACCGGCAGGCCCGCCAAGAGAAGAAGCAGCGATTTCCGCAGACGATAGGGATGCGTGATGATGCTCATGGGTTATCTCGTCCGCCCATCATAAGTGTCTCCGGAGTCTGGTCAAAGACGCGCTGACACGTGTTGGGGCTGGCGGGCAGCACCCACGTCCGTTCACGTGTCCTGGACGAGCACCTGCAGGTAGTCGTGATAGGCATACCTGAACCGCACCGGGCGCCACCGCCCATCAGCGGCTATACCACGCCGCAAGCTTCACGATCTCGTCGTGATCGGCAAGCCAGCGGACGCGCTGACGGAAGTTGGCGCGCCCCATCATCGCCGACCGGCCATAGTTGTGGTCGACGATCGCCAGCGCCGCCTCGGCATCCTTCAGATTGACCGCCGCGCGTTTCTGGCCCCGGGCCATCCAGCGGGCAACGTACAGGCTCACCGGATACATCAGCATGAGGTTCTGCAGCCCTTCGATAACGCTCAGGCCGTGACACGCCGGGCCGCAGAAATCCAAGCCCATCAGCTTCACCTGCCAGTAGCGGGCGAACAGCGCGTCAATCTCAGGAGAAGCGGCCTCAAACGGCCCTTCCAGATCAGCGAACGGGACGGCCGGTAACACCTCCTGCATGGCCGGCGTCTCCCCGCGTCCGCGCGTCAATCGAAGCCCCGCCAGCATCTTCCGCAGGCGATACGCCAACCCCCCGGCCGCCAGAGTGTCGCGCACGGCATACTGCGCCACCACAAGCCTGAACTGCGTCTTGCCCAGATTAGTCGGTGCCGGGATGTCCGAAACGCTCGCCACCGTCTCATGCGGCGCCGCGACGATCAGCGTATCCAGCAGGTCATCCAGACGACGCCCCCTCACCTTCTCAAAATTCGCCCGCCCGAGCATCCCCGCAATGAATGACCCCTGAACCAGCCGCATTACCAGCCCCGGCTGCTCGCCGACGCACAGCACCTCACGCAGACGGTCGATGATCCGACGCGTGTCCGCCCAGTCCAACTGCTGCGTCGCCGAAATCGGCGGGGCCGGCCAGTCGCCCTCCGCCACCGCCAGGTCCGCCAACTCCTGCAGATCCCTCCTCTGCTCCGCCACCGCCCGCCCTTCATTGCCCGCCACCGACGGACAACTGAACCGCACCCCCACCGCGATCATCCCATCCCCGGCCGGCTGAAACGTAAACGGAAACGCCCGGCATCCCAGCGGCTTGGCCGGTTCGCCAAATCGGGCATGGATGCGGCAGTGATTGTGCTCGTCCAGGAAGACGCACGCCCCATCCGCCCGATGCGCCAGCCGATACGTATACACCGTCCCCCGGCTGGCCCGCTCAAACGCGTTCATGCCCTCCGGCACGCCATCCGCCTGCGTCCACTTCTGGTCCAGGATCCGCTGCTTCTCCGCGTCGGTGACGACGATCTCATGTTCGCGGCAGCAGTTCCCGCAGCTATGGCAGGACCAGTTCTGTATCGTCGGTAATGAGAGAGTTCGTCGCATAGGCCAAACCGCACTTTGGTAAGCGCGCGCGCAGCCTATCCGCGATCGCGCCCCAGTACCAGCGTCTGGCCGTTAAGTGTCGCCGTCAAGGTTCTTCGCGTCCGTTCTTCGCGTCCGTCGGAATCAGCATCACACCCAGCCGGGCTAGGCCGACGCCTGCCGGGCCGACGCATGTGCTGCCGATGTGTCGCCGACTGGCACGTTGCCCCTTGGTTGGCTACTATGCCCAAGCGCCATCGGTCCCTTAGCTCAATTGGCCAGAGCACTTCGTTTACACCGAAGGGGTTGCCCGTTCGAGCCGGGCAGGGACCATTGCTGTCCTCTTCATCGCCGCCATGTAGGATGCCGGCCCGCGAGGGGCTTCCTGTCGCTTCTGGCCCCCAGACCTTCTAACATCACGTCTGACTATCCTGGTTGCCACCCCGCCTGGAGATTCTATAATGTCATTATGAAGACTTTATCGATAACCGAGGGCAGGCAAAACCTGGGGGCGTGGCTCAAGCGCGCACTACGAGGCGAGGATGTGGGTTTCCTGGTCGATGGACGGGTGGTGGCTCTGCGCCCGGTGGCCGTACACTCCGAGGACTATGCCCTGCACGAATACGGCGCGAGCGAAAAGCAGGCGGATCGTGCCTATAAAGCGGCCAAGGCCGATGTGAAGAGGGCGAGGGCGGCCGGCCAAACACAACCCTTCACGGGCAACCTATGAGGATCGAGCTTCACCCTCGCTTTCGAAAGCGCGCGGCAAAACTGAGCGTGGCCGAGCGAAATCTGGTATCGGAATCCCTATGCTCGCTTCGAGACGGGTTTGGCTTGCCCCACCTGCATTCAGGCCTGGGTATCCGACGGTTACGCAAGGACCTCTTTGAATGCCGAGCCGGACTACGTTGGCGCCTTGTATTCTTTGCTGAGAAGGGGCGAATCACTGCGTACGACGTGATGACGCATGATGAAGTGAGAGCGTGGCTGCGGAGTTTCTGAATACCCTGCTCAGTTCCCGTGCGCTCAGAGAGTTCTCTCGCCACGCAATCAAGTCGCCCCGAGGGAGCCGGCTGCGAACCAGGCAGAGGACGAACAGAAATGAATAGAAACAATGCCCAGCCAGATCGCCTCGCGGGCCCCGCTGAGCGACTGCTGCAGCAACAGAACATCGATGCCGCCAAGATCCACATGCTCGCCGTCCGCGATCTCTCCGCCGACTTCGGCGAAGGCCGCATCGATCCGCTCGCCTATCGCGATAGAATGTGGCAACTCACCGGCGGCAAAACCCTGAACCAGACAACTGCGGAACTCACTGGCATCGCCGAACGAGCCAAGACCACTGGAAGCCTCAAGTAGCCCTGACTGCCGCCAACTCCATTTGTCAACGACGTTCACAGCTTTTGTTTCGACCGAAAAGCCTGTGTCTGGCTCATATCTTACGATCTTTGAGGCGGGGGAGAATGAGCCCTGGACGGATGAAAGGCAGAGCAAGAGGGGTCATGAGCCAGCGCATCCAGTAATGGCATCGACTCTTGTTGTGGTATGGCCAGACGCCCTGCCGTGCCGGCTTTCAACTGCGGACATTCGGCCGGTGGACGTCGTGGTTAATCCGGGCAGATGATGGGGCGGTTCCCCGCATTGTGCCGTTCGTCAATGGATAAGGGGCCGGGAGCGGTGTGCATGGGGGGGGAGTTGTGGTATGCTGCGGGGATGCCAAGACGATCAAGAGCTTCGACGGGCGGGTATGTGTACCATGTCATGAACCAGGCGGCGGGGCGGTGGAAGATATGCCGCAAGGACGCCGACTACGTAGCGTTCGAGCAGGCGATCGCCGATACGTTTGAGCGCATGCCGATGCGGATTCTTTCCTATTGCCTGCTGCCCACTTCGTGGCAACTGGTGCTCTGGCCGAGGAAGGATGGCGAGTTGTCGGAGTTCATGCGGCTGCTGACGGTGACGCAGACGCGCCGGTGGCATGCGGCAAATGACCTGGCGGGCAGTGGGGCGCTGTACCAGAGCCGATTCAAGAGCTTTCCGATCCAGCAGGATGAGTCGCTCCTGATGGCGTGCCGGTTTGTCGAGCGGACTGCGCTGGTGGCGAAGGAGGTCGAGCGGGCGGAGACATGGCAGTGGGGCAGCGCCTTCAAGCGGCGGCAGAAGGATCGCCCGGAATGGCTGCTGGCGGATGATCGCTGGCCGGTGAGTCGGCCGACGAATTGGGTGTCGCTGCTGAACCGGCCGAACGAGGAGCAGGATGAGCGGATGCGGGTGAGCATTGTGCGCGGCCGGCCGCTGGGTCAGGAGAAATGGGTGATGCGGACGGCTCGGGCGATGTCGATGGAGAGCACGCTGCGGCCGCGTGGGCGGCCCAGGAAGGTCGTGGAGGAGTGAGGATGATCCGGCTTGCGGATGGGGCGTGAAGCCGTAATCTAGCGGCGGTCTGGCGGCGGGTCTGATGGCAGGCCTGGCGGGGCTGTGGGTTTGTACGTTTGGAGATTCAATGAGCTTTCTTGTCGGAGTGGATATTGGCGGGACGAGCGTGAAGCTTGGCCTGATTCAGAACGGCGGGGCGTTTGCGGTGGTGAAGCAGGCGTCGATTCCAACGCAGTCGGCCGACCCGGCGATGGTACTGGCTGGGCGCATCGCGGTGGCGGTGAAGGAACTGGCGGCGGGCTACCAGGTGGACGGCGTGGGCGTGGGATGTCCGGGGCTGATCGACCCGTGGAAGGGGCTGGTGCGCACGAGCCCCAACCTGAAGAACATGCCGGGGTTTGAACTGAAGGCGAGCCTGGTGAAACTGACCGGGTTGTCGGTTGAGATTCAGAACGATGCCAATGCGGCCGTGCTGGGGGAATGGCTTTTCAGCCCGGCGTCCAAGGGCGTGAAGAACCTGATCCTGCTGACGCTGGGGACGGGCGTGGGCGGCGGCGTGGTGTGCGACGGGCATCTGCTGGTTGGCGCGGATAACGCGGCGACAGAACTGGGACACTTGAAGGTCGAATATTCCAATGGTGCACCGTGCGGGTGCGGCAAGAAGGGGTGCATCGAGGCCTACGCCGGGGCCGGTGGAATTGTCCGCATCGCCAGGGACAAGATCGCCAAAGGTCAGAAGACGAGCCTGAGCGGCGAGTTCACGACCAAGGAGATCAGCATCGCGGCCGGCAAGGGGGATGCGGTCGCCAGGGAGACGCTGTTTGCGGTGGGCACGTATCTCGGGCGCGGGATCGCGCATCTGCTGGAGACGTTCAATCCCGAACAGGTGATCCTGGGCGGCGGGGCGTCGGCGGCGATCGAGCACCTGATGCCCGGCATCAACGCGGGGCTGGATGAGGTGTCGAGCTTCGAGTTCACGCGAAATCGCTGCAAGATCGAGCGGTCGGCGTTCGCGGATGACATCAACGTCATCGGGGCTGCGGCGACGTATCTGAATGCGCATCAGGCAAAGTGATACAGGTGGGCCGCGAGGTCCACGACCCGATCCTTCTCGCACGGTACGCCTTCCTGTTTCAGGAGGCGCTGCTTCTCGGCGATGCCGTGGGCGTAGCCGGTCAAGCTGCCGCTGCTGCCGACAACCCGGTGGCAGGGGACGGTGGGCGCGTAGGGGTTGTCATGCAGGGCTCGGCCGACGGCGCGGTAGGCACGGGTGCTCAGCGCATCGCCGATCTCGCGGTAGGTTGTGACCTGGCCACGGGGGATGCGGGAGGTCAGAGCCCAGACCTTCTGGGCGAAGGTCATCTCAGGGGTGAGGGTTCCGCTGAGAATGTCGGGCGGCGGCGTAGGGTGCGTGCTGTTGGTTCGCTGCTGCATATCAACGATTATATCAACAGGGCAAGCCTCGCCCATGGGGCGAGGCTTGTCCATTGAATCGTCTGACTTGAAGGCGGCCAGCTTATGGCATGGTCAGCGCGCCAGTGGGGCAGGCGTCAACGCAGGCACCGCAGTCGATGCAGTCGCTTTCAGAGACCAAGGCGAACTGATCGGGCACCAGGATCGCCTGGCTCGGGCAGGCATCAACACATGCCTTGCAGGCCGAGCACTTTTCTTTCTCAACTTGTACTGCCATCGTCCAACTCCATTTCTAGATACGCGAGCCGAATCTAACGGGGCTCGCAACCGTAAGGTGCAGCAGATTAGGAATCCGGGCGTCTGGTGTCAAACATCGCGAAGTGATGTTGATGACACTGGCGTCCGAAATAGATACGGGGGGGCGAGGAAATGGTTCAAATGCCCAGGCGAAATGTGAGGCGGATTACGCAATGGCCCGCCCAATCGCGGAGAGCGGCCCGGTACGTCGCGATCCCGAGACGCCTCAGGGACCAGACTCGGGTGTCGGCGAACAGGGCAGGCTCAACTGGGTGCCGGTCGGTTTTCCCCGACGGTTGTCCGGCCGTGCGGGAGAGGGTTGTCCGTATTACAATCCCCGGCCGTGCGAACACTGGCGATTGATCTTGGGACCAGGCGGGTGGGGCTTGCCCTCAGCGATGAGGGCGGGCGCTTTGCCACGCCAGTTGACGTGCTGAATGTCATCGGGACGCAGCAGGCCATCGGGCAGATCGCGGATCTGGTGGTGAAGGAAGACGTGCGGCGGCTGGTGGTGGGGCTGCCGCTGAACATGAACGACTCGATCGGCCCGGCCGCCCGGGATGCGGTGCGGTGGGGGCGGGCGCTGGCGACGCGCACGGGCGTTCCGGTGGTTTACGTTGACGAGCGGCTGAGCAGTTTTGAGGCCGAGCAGACCTTTGTCGCCCGCAAGCGAGGCGGGCAGAAGTTCACTCGCGACCAGAAGAAGCGGCAACTGGATGCCGTGGCGGCGGCCCTTTTTCTCCAGGCATTTCTGGACGGGCGACTGCAGGTGATCCGCGTTCCGGAAGAACGGATTGCAGAATGCAGAAACCAGAATGACGAATCAAATCCGAATGCCGAATGACCCATGTCCACCTCGGATTTCGGGCTTCGGGCTTCATTCGGATTTCTGGGTTCGAGTTTCTGCAGTGCTTTCCGCAGCTCGCTTCTTCTGCTGCTTGGTCAGCGGCTGGGCGTCAACCTTGGTGACGATGTCGCTGGCATCCAGCGTGGCTCGCACGGTCATACCGAGTTTCAGGTCGGCCAGTGTGACGCCGACATTGTCAATGACGAACTCGGTCTTGTCGTTGGTCGTCAGCGTCACGTCCTCGGACTGCTGCTTGCGCTGCGTCTTGACGGTCAGGATGCCGGTTTCGACGTTCAGGCTGGTGAGTTCGCCGCGGACGGTCTTCGTGGCGGCGGGTCGGGTGGCGGGCTTCTGGGTGTTGCGGGGTTTGGGTCCGGTGGCGGGCTTGGTCTTGCCCGCCAGGGCCGGCGAGATCAGCAGGCCGGTCATTGCCAGGACGATCAGGACGTTGTGCCATCGCTTCATCGGCTTCTCCAAATTGGGTTCACGGGATGTGGACGGCGAGGATTATAACAGTTTCCAGAAACTGCTGTTTAACGAAAAATGCGAACTTGGTGCGCGGCGTTGGGCCATATAGTGTCCTAAGATATTCCGTAGAGCCTGCTCGGTGATGCGAGGCGCCTGATGGCGAGAGCGAGCATGGGCCGCGCGGGCTTGGTTTTGTGGGAGGAACTGGCGTTTGCCGGTTCCGCAGCAACGAAAGGAGCAGCCTCGTGATTGTAACAATTTCCGCACGTCACATGGATGTCACCCCGACCCTTCGGAGCTACGCTGAGCAGAAGGCAGGAAAACTGGAAAAGCACTACGATCGGATCCAGGAGATCGAGGTGGTCTTTGACGCCAGCAACGACAAGGTTAAACTAGAGATGATTGTGAACGCCGAACACAAGGGCCTTTTCGTCGCCAGCCATGGCGAAGGTGATGCCTACGCGTGTGTCGACGGCTGTGTCCACAAGCTGGAACGGCAGTTGACCGATCACAAAGAGATGCACCGGAACCGCAAGCACCCGGACACTGAGAATCGTTCAGCAGTTCAGGCATAGAGGCTTACGGCGAATCCGGAGGCGAGAAGGATTGTGCGGATATGAAACTGCGTGATTTTGTTATCGCCGAGGCGATCGTATCGGACATTCAGGCTCAAGACCGCAACGGCGCGATCAAGGAGTTGGTGGAGTCGCTGGCCAGTGCCGATGGGCTGTCCCAGGCCGCGGTGGACGAGGTCGTCCAAGCCGTCGTCAAGCGCGAGCAGAATGGCTCGACCGGCTTTGGCAAAGGCGTGGCCGTGCCGCATGTGAAGCATGTGAAGGTCAAGAAGATGGTGGCCGCCGTCGGCCGTAGCGTCGGCGGCATCGACTTTAACTCGCTGGACCATCAGCCGGTTTACAGCATTGTGCTGCTGCTGAGTCCGGAGAACGAGCCGCAGAACCACCTGGCCGCGATGAACATCATCTTCAGCAATCTGCAGAAGGACATGTTCCGCAAGTTCCTCCGCCAATCCTCGACCCGGGAGCAGATCCTGGATCTGCTGGACGAGGCCGACCAGGGCAAGTAAGAACTCATTTGTCTGATCTGACGGCCGTTGCGGACGAGGCCGCCGATCTCAAGCAGTCTTCGTCCGCATGTGTGCAGCAGGCCTTGTGCCGCCGGACGTGACTCCATGCCGACAGTTGTCAAGGAAGTGATGGTCGCCAACTCCCTGGGGCTCCACGCCCGGCCGGCGATGCAGTTCGTCGAGCTTGCCAATAAGTTCGAGGCGGGAATCGTCGTCCAGAAACTGGGCGAAGGGGCCTGCGAGGTTGACGGCAAGAGCGTAATGCAGATGATCACGTTGGAGGCGATTCAGGGTACGCGACTGGTCATCCGTGCGGATGGCGGCGATGCCCCGGCAGCCGTCGAGCAGCTCGTAGACCTGTTCGAGAAGAAGTTCTTCGAAGAATAGTAATGGAGATCCGAAAGGGTATTGGCGTTTCCCCGGGCGTTGCCATCTGCACCGCGGTGGTGCTGGATGCGGAGGACGTGCTCGTCCCCCGCCGGCAGATTGCCCCGGCCGAAGTGCCCGCCGAGATCGAGCGATTCAACCAGGCCGTTGCGGCGAGTGTTCAGGAACTCACCCAGCTTCGCGCGTCTACCGCCGAGAAACACGGCAACGAGATCGCAGCGATCTTCGATTTCCATCTCGGCATCCTTCGCGACCAGACGGTCCTGACCCAGGTTATTGCGACCATCCAGAAGGAGAGCACGACGGCGGAGTATGCCGTCAGCGTGGCCATGCGGCGATTTGCCGGCATGTTTACGCAGATGTCGGACAAGTTCCTCTCTGAGCGGATCAAGGACGTCCACGACATCGAGAAGCGGCTGCTGCGCCAGCTTATCGGCGGCCGGCACGAGAGCCTGGCCCATCTGGACCATGACGTAGTGGTGATCGCGCACGATCTGCTGCCTTCGCAAACGGCCGCCCTGGACAAGACCAAGGTCCGAGGTTTCGCCACGGATGTGGGCGGGCGCACCGGGCACACGGCGATCGTCGCCCGCGCCATGGGGATCCCCGCTGTTGTCGGGCTGGGCAACCTGACGGCCGAGGTTTCCGGCGGCGACATGGTCATCATCGACGGCAACCGCGGCGTGGTGATCATCAACCCGGATGAGCAGGCGATCGCGGAGCATCGCGAATTCCTGGTCCGGCTGAATCGCCTGGAAACGCAGATGCGGGCCGTCCGCGACCTGCCGGCCGTCACGCGCGACGGTTGTGCGGTGAACCTCCTGGCCAATATCGAGTTTCCCGAGGAAGTGGACGACGCCCTCAATCACGGCGCCGGCGGCATCGGGTTGTATCGCACCGAGTTTCTCTTCATGGCCTCGGAAACCGAGCCCACGGAAGAGGATCACTATCGGGCGTACGCCGAGGCACTGCGCCGGCTCAAAGGACGTCCGCTGGTCATCCGCACGCTGGATCTGGGTGCGGATAAATATGCCAGGAACATGCAGGGCACGCCGGAGCGCAATCCGTTCCTGGGGGCGCGCTCGATCCGCCTGTGCCTGCATGACATTCCCATGTTCAAGCGGCAGCTCCGTGCGATCCTCAGGGCGACGGTCCTGGGGGATGTGCGGATCATGTTCCCGATGATCTCCACCATCATGGAACTGCGCCAGGCGACCATGGTCCTTCGCGATGTGATGGAAGAGCTTGAGGACGAGGGCATCGAGTGCCGGAAGGATGTTCCGATCGGCGCGATGATCGAGGTGCCCTCGGCCGCCCTCATGGCCGACCACATGGCGCGGGAAACGAGTTTTTTTTCGATCGGGACCAACGACCTGATCCAATACACGCTCGCCGTGGATCGGACCAACGAAAAGGTGGCCGGGCTTTACAGCCCGGCGAATCCCGCAGTGCTGATGCTGATCCGCGACGTGATCGACGCGGCCCAGCGCAACCAGATCGCCTGCAGCGTATGCGGCGAGATGGCTGGCGAACCAATGTACACCCTGCTGCTGCTGGGCCTGGGGCTGAAGACTTTCAGCATGAACGGCCCGGATATTCCCGAGGTAAAGACGATCATCCGCTCCACGACGATGGAGCATGCCCGGGAAGTGGCTAAGCAGGTGATGAGTTTTGACAGCGAACGGCAGGTTCTTCATTACCTCCGCGAAGAAACGCGGAAGATTCTGCCCGACGCCTTTTGAGCATGCCTTCCCTGCGCTTCATCCGTTGCCGGTTACCGGCGCAGAAGGGCGGCTGCTTGAGATGAACATGAATGACATCGGTAAATCCGGCAATTTGAGTCTGTCTGTATGCCAAAAGAAATGCTGATCAATGTCTCCGAAGGTGAAGAATGCCGAATCGCCCTCATGGAGAACGGGAAGCTGGATGAGTTCTATATCGAGCGCACCAGCTTCACCAGCCACGTCGGTAACATTTACAAGGGCCGCGTGGTCAACGTCGAGGCCAGTATCCAGGCCGCGTTCATCGACTTCGGCCTGGGACGCAACGGCTTCCTCCACATCTCCGATCTCCAGCCGACCTACTTTGGCCGGCGCGGCGACGAGCAGATGGTCGAGCGAGTCGGCTGCAAAATAGCCCGCCGCGATCGCCCGCCCATCCAGCGCTGCCTGCGCCGGGGTGATGACATCCTGGTCCAGATCATCAAGGAAGGCCTGGGCACCAAGGGCCCGACCCTGACAACCTATCTCTCCATCCCCGGCCGCATGATCGTCATGATGCCCGGCATGGCCAAGATGGGCGTCAGCCGCAAGATCGAGGACGAGCCCGAGCGCCGCCGCCTGCGTCAGATCCTGGATTCGCTCAAGCCGCCCAAGGAGTGCGGGTTCATCATCCGCACCGCGGGGGTCGGCAAGACCAAGATCGAGATCCAGCGCGACCTGGCCTATCTCACCCGCCTCTGGCAGAACATCGAAAAGAAGCTTGCCTTGCCTGCTCCGCAGGAGCTCTACACCGAGGGAGACCTGGTGACGCGCACGGTGCGCGACGTCTTCACCCCCGAGGTCGAGAGCATCATCGTGGACGACGAGAACGTCGCCATGCGCGTGAAGGAATTCATCAAGCTCAACAGCCCGCGCACCAAGAACAAGGTCGAGCTCTATGTCGACCCGATTCCGCTATTTCACAAATACAAGATCGAGAAGGAAGTCGAGCAGGTTTACTCCCGCCACGTCCCGCTGCCTTCGGGCGGCTCGATCGTGCTGGATCAGACCGAAGCCGTCGTCGCCATCGATGTCAACAGCGGCAAGTCCCGTGATCACAGCGATCCCGAGACGGCTGCCTTCAAGACCGACATGGAAGCCGCCGACGAAATCTGTCGCCAGCTCCGCCTGCGTGACATGGGCGGCGTGATCATCTGCGACTTTATCGACCTGCGTTACGACCGGCATCGCCGCGAGTTGGAAGAGCGGCTTCACTTCCTCTTCCAGCAGGACCGCGCCAAGACCAAGGTCTTGCGCATGAGCCAGTTCGGCATTATCGAGATCACCCGCCAGCGCATGCGCCCCAGCGTCAAGCGGTCCATGTACTGCGACTGCCTGCACTGCCATGGCTCGGGCCAGGTCAAGACTCCTGAGAGCATGAGCCTGGACATCATGCGCCGCCTGACCATCGCCGCTTACGACCAGCGCGTGGAGCGCATCGAACTGACGGTGCATAACGAAGTGGCCCTCTATCTGAACAACCGCAAGCGCCGCCAACTGGCCGCGCTGGAGGATGCCAGCGGCAAGCAGTTGGTCGTTCGCGCCGACGACAGCCTGGGCTTGGACCAGTTCAAGCTGGCCTTCTTTGACAGCCGGGACGGCATCGTGCTGTTGCCCGATCTGATTCCCGCGCCGCTGACGTCACTGCAGGCGGCCATGGAGGGCGGCAAAGCCCCTGAACGCCAAGGCGGAAGGCGCGGCGCACAACGTGGCCGCGACCGGCGCGAAGGCGCTCACCCGCCTGCCGGCGTGGACAACGAACTGATTGAAATCGACGAGATGGAAGACGATCTCGATGCCCGCGAGGACGGGGACGAGGAAGAGGGCGGCTTTGCCGACGAGGTCCGCCCAGAGGCCCTGGCGGCCGAAGAGTTGCCGGGTGAAGATCAAGAGTCCTCTGGCCCGGACATCGAAGATGCTTCGGCCCAGGACCAGGACATGCACGAAGACGCAGACGCCGACCACATCCTCGGGCCAGCCCCTGAAGGCATGGACGATGACTACGATCGCGGCCGCAGGCCACAGCGGTCGGGTCGCCCGTCGCTCCCGGCTCGTGGTGGCCAGATGCAGAATCAGGGCGGCCGTGACGATCGCCGTGACGACAGCCGTAGCAACAGCCGTAACGACAGCCGTGATGACCGCCGCGACGGAAGCCGTGACGACCGTCGCGATGACCGTCGTGATGACCGCCGTGATGGTCAACGCCCCCCACAGGGCAACCAGCCTCCGCGTCAGGGCCAGATGCCCCCACGCGCTGGCGCGCTGCCGCCCCGTGGGCAGCAGTTTCAGCCGCGCGGTCCCCAGCCGCAGTTGCCGCGTCAAGGGCAGCCGGTTGGGCAGGGTCCCCGGCCGGCACCGTCTCTACCGGTGGGTCAGCCTCCCCGTCAGGGCCAATTGCCGCAACGTGCCCCGATCGCGCACGCTCCGCAAGGGCCGATGGAGCCCCGCGGTGGCCAGATGCCGCCGCTAGGAAATCTGCCGATCCAGGGCGGGCAGCCGCCGCGTCGGCGTGGCCGTCGCGGCCGCGGGCGCGGCGTTGATCGCTACGTCCGGCCGGTGAATCAGCCGAACCAGCCGAACCAGCCGCATTTGCCGTCCGATATGGGTGAGCATGAGCCCGACGGCAATCGTCTGCAGCCCGAAGATCGCGAGCGGGATATCGCCAGCAGGCTTCCGTCCAACGTCTGGATCGAAGTCCCGGCCGCTGCTCCCGTTGCCCCGTCCGAGCCGTGGACGCAGAGCCATGCTGCCGAATTCGAGCAGAGTCCGCCGCGGCAGCCCGAGCCGAACCCAGCGTTTGCCGGGCAGGTCCAGCCACCGACGCCGCAGGCTGAGGGGATCAGTCAGGCCCCCTCTCGCGAGCCAGCTATCGTCGAGCCGGCGGCCAAGAAGCCGCGGCGCAAGGCGGCCGCGCCTCGCGCTGCCCGGCCCAGCACCCGCAAGAAGGCGGACGTCGAAGCGGCCGCTCCGGGCGACGTGGCGCCGGCTGCGAAGCCGTCTCGCCGCGCGACAACTTCTCGCTCCAAGGCGAGTGCCGCGGTCGCCCAGCCCAAGGTCCGCATCGCCCCGATTGCGGATGCTTTGCTGGTTATCCCCACCAAGCCCGCCGGGGATCGTCACCTGATCGCCGAAGAATCGGTTCATACCGAACCTGTGTCCCGGCCCAGCACGCGTCGCGACCTGGACCAGATTCCCGAAGATCTGGACTGATTTCGGTTCGCCGGAATCGGCAGTGATAACCGCAGGCGGGCTCCCGGAAGGGGGCCCGCCTGTTTTAGCTGCGCAAATATCCTGCGCAAATATCCATTGCATATGCGCCGTCGCGTATCTATGATCGTAAGATTTTGGCTGTGTTTGGGTGGCGTTGCGGCACCGTTAGAGGACTCTCACCTCGTGGGGCTGGTCAATGCCAGTCCGCCGCCTGACCCGCCTATAATCGGACATCAATAGCCGGAGGTCCGTTGAACGTCCTGTTAGTTTACCCGAGATTTCCAGACACGTTCTGGAGCTATTCGCATGCATTGTGGTTTGTAGGCAAGAGGGCTGTCTCGCCGCCACTTGGGCTGCTCACGGTCGCGGCGATGCTGCCGCGGGTCTGGGGCGTGCGCCTGGTGGACCTGAACATTGGTGCCCTGACCCCCACCGACCTGCAGTGGGCCGACTGCGTCTTTGTCAGTGCCATGGGCGTGCAGCGGGATTCGGCCCAGCAGGTCATCAGGGAGGCCAAGGCGGCCGGCAAGCTTACCGTCGCCGGGGGACCGCTGTTTTCGGCCGAGGAAGCCATACTGGAGGGGGTGGACCATTTCATCCTCAATGAGGCCGAGCTGACTTTTCCTCCATTCCTGGCCGACCTTCAGGCTCACCGCGCCAAACGCATCTACCGCACGAAGGAGTTGGCGAACCTCGCGGACTCGCCGATCCCCGCGTGGCACCTGGTCAATCAGAAACGGTACTGCTCCATGCCGGTGCAGTTTTCTCGCGGCTGCCCGTTTGACTGCGACTTCTGCAGTGTCACGTCGCTCCTGGGGCGAAAGCCTCGTACCAAGCCTGTCGACCGGATGATCGCCGAACTCGACGCCCTGCACGCCGCAGGGTGGCGAGGGCCGATCTTCTTCGTCGATGACAACCTCATCGGGCATCGTCCGTCGGTGCGCAATTTGCTCCCGGCGCTGGAGCAGTGGCAGGCACGCAGCGGTCCGGCGCCTCTGCAGACGCAACTCTCGATCGACCTGGCGGCCGACCCCGAACTGGTGCAGTCCATGGTCTGTGCCGGGTTTGACACGGTCTTCGTCGGCATTGAGACGCCCGACGCCGACAGCCTGGCCGAGTGCGGAAAACGCCAGAATCGCGGCCGGGACTTGGCGGCCGATGTCAGGACTCTGCAGCGGGCCGGCCTGGAGGTGCAAGCCGGCTTCATCGTCGGCTTTGACCATGATACCCCGTCGAGCTTCCAGCGGCAGGTGGAGTTTATCCAGAAGACCGGGATCGTGACCGCGATGGTTGGCTTGCTGCAGGCTCTCAAGGGCACGCGGCTGTACCAGCGGATGAAGTCCGAAGGGCGCCTCCTTGGCGATTCCACGTGCGATAACGTCGACGGTTCGACCAACATCATTCCGACGATGGGCATCGAGAGCCTGAGCGCCGGCTATGCCGAACTGCTGCGCGGGATCTATTCGCCGCAGGCCTACTACCAGCGCGTCCGCACATTTCTTCGCCAGTACCGCAGCCCCAAAACCGGTATGCCGATCGATTTCCAGAATCTGCGGGCTTTCTTCCGATCCACCTACCACCTGGGGCTTTTCAGCCGGGAACGGTGGCAATACTGGCGGTTGCTCGCCTGGACGATAACCCATCGCCCGGCGCTGTTCGCGCTGGCCGTGCGCATGACGATCGTCGGCCATCACTATTTCCGCATCTGCGATGCCAGAACCTTTGGCGCGAGCTAGAGGGCTTCCAGCCGCTGCTGCTTGTCCAGTTCGAGCAGGGCGTCGATCAGGTCATCCAAGACGCCCAGCATGATTCGGTCGAGGTTGAAGTTCTTCTCGCCGCCGCCCTCACCGCCCAGGCGATGATCGGTGCAGCGGTTCTGCGGGAAGTTGTAGGTCCGGATACGTTGCGAGCGGTCGCCCGAGCCCATCATCGTCTTGCGCGTGCCCATCTGCTCGGCGTGCTGCTTCTGCTGCTCGCGCTCGTATAACGTCGCCCGCAACAGGCCCCAGGCGCGCTCCTTGTTCTGCGGCTGGCTCTTTAGCTCGGTCATCTTGAAGCGGATGCCCGTTGGCTTGTGGAAGAGCTGCCAGCCGGTCTCGACCTTGTTCACGTTCTGCCCGCCCGGCCCGCCACCGCGGCACCCGCACTCCTCCACGTCCTTCGGATCGATGGTGATCTGCACGTCGGGCATTTCCGGTAAGACCGCGACGGTGGCGGCCGACGTGTGGATTCGCCCGGCCGCCTCGGTCTCAGGCACGCGCTGCACGCGGTGGCCCCCGGCTTCAAATCGCAGGTGGCGATAGGCCCCGCGCCCCTTCACGTGCGCGATGCACTCTTTCAGCCCGCCACGTTCGCTGGTCGAGAAGTCGGTCACCTGGAACGTCCAGCCCTTGGAGTCGCAGTACTTGCGGTACATCTCGTAAAGGTCGCGGCCGAACAGTGCGGCCTCTTCACCGCCGGTGCCGGCGCGGATTTCAAGGAAGAACGTGTCAATGGCGTTGTCCTCCGCCGCCAGGAACTGGTCTTTGAGCTCCTCGATCAGGGCGGTGGCTTTCTGACGGGCCGCGGGAAGCTCTGCGGTGGCGAGCTCGGCCATCTCAGCTTCGCCGGCACCAGCCATCTGGTTCAGTTGCTCCACCTCCTCAAGCGCTTTCTGATACTCGCGAAACCGGCCGACCACCGCCTCAAGCTGGCCCGATTCTCTAATCAGGGCGATCGTCTTCTGCGGGACCGCGAGCACCGCGGGGTCATTGAGGGATTCCCGAACGGCGTCGAACTGCCCGGCCATCTGGTGAAGACGGGCAATGAGGGCCGGGGGGACATTTGGGGTTGCGTCACTCATGGGTATGGCATCCGGTTGAACAATTGCGACAGACGAACAGGAGGTCACCAAAGCGCGGGGCCGCCCGGGCAGCTAAAGGCGGGAAAGGCATGCGTCTGCGTAAGTCATTATCCCTGCAGCATATCGGAAAGACGCCACGGGGTGCAACCGCACCGGGCGTGCCCGAAGATTCGGGCAAGTACGAAATACGAAGCACGAAATACGAAACAAGCGAGAAACTGAGGAAGCTCGAAACAGCGAACGGGAGCGGCGCGGACATCAGGCGCGTTGCCCGGATTTCTGAGCACGCCCATCCTGCTACCGCGATCCAAGACGCTCAGAGCGGCGGTAGATCACCAGCAGGATGCCGGTGAACAGGGCCAGCAGCAGGACCATGGCCCAGCCGATCGCCGAGGCGTAGTGGAAGTCGCCCGCTTCAAATCCGGTAGCGTAAAGGTACATCACGATCGTCAGCGCACGCGAGCCGGGCCCAGGACCGCCGAAGAGGATGTAGGGCAGTTCAAAGAGCTGATACGATTGGATGATTCCCGCCAGGATCAGAAAGAAAAAGACCGGGCGGATGGAGGGGAGGGTGACGTGCCAGAACTGCGCCCAGGCGCCGGCCCCGTCCACCCGCGCGGCATCATAGAGGTCGAGGTTGACCGATTGCAGGGCCGCCAGAAAACAGAGCATCGCGAACCCCGTCGTGAGCCACACGCTGGTCAGGAGCACCGAGACCATGACCAGACGCGGATCGCCCAGCCAGTTGATTTCCACTGTGTGAAAACCGACGAATGAGATCATGCGGTTGAGCAGGCCGTGACGGGCGTCCAGCAGCAGGGCGAACAGGACTGCCGCGAAGACGTTGCCGATCAGGAACGGGCTGAAGAACGCCAGCCGAAGCAGCCCTTTACCCCGCAGCCGCGGGCTGTTCAGCGCCAGCGCCAGACCCAGGGCCAACGGAACCTGTACCAGCAGCAGGATGAACGTGTAGAGCGTGGTGTTCAAGGCTGCGCCCCAGAACAGGCGATCGTGCAGGAGAAACGCGACGTTGCGGAACGTGGGCGTGGTCGAGCCGCTGGACGTGCCCGCGAGGATAATGCTGTGAGCGAGCGGCCAGGCGAGGAACACGGCGAAGATCGCGAGGAATGGCGAGATGAAGACGTAGGGCGCGTAGCGATGCTGCAGTTGCCAGAGACTGAGCCGGCCGGTCCTCGCAGTGGGGGGGCGCTTCATGGGCGCGTCCCTCCGAACTGGATCAGCGACTCGACCTGACGCTGGGCCTGGGCGAGCATCTCCTGGCAGGCTTGCTCGAGATCCTGAGTTTGTCCGGATTCAACGCGCCAGACGGCTTGTCCCAGAACACCTGCCAGGGCCTGGCTGGCCAGCGGCGTGTAGGCGTGCATGCGATTGGCCGGGACGTGACGGGCCAGTTCACCGTAGATCGCGGCGATGGGCTGGCCGCCGAAGAAGGGGTCGGGCACGTGCAGTGCCGGATCTGCCAGGACATCCCGCAGCGGGGGAAGGATGTCGGTGTGCTCGCGGCGGGCGGCGAGTCCCTCGGGGCTTGCCAGCAGAAACTCCAGTAGCACCCACGCGGCTTGAGGGTTGGCGACATGTCGCGGGATGCCGAGCATGGTGCCGCCCCAGGTGCTGGTGGGAGCATCGGTGGGCTCGAAGCGGGGCAGGGGCATCATGGCGAGTTTGCCCGAGAGCTGGGGCGCCATCTCGCGCAGGTAGCGGACGCGCCAGTCGGGGGTGAGGGCAGCGCACAGCCGCCCGTCGGACAGGTCTCGGACCCAGAGCATGCTGCCGGCGGCCGCGCCTTCGGCGACCGCCCGTCGCCCGGCGACCATCTGCGCATAGAAGGCGAGCGTGGAGGCCACCTGCCGGTCAGCGAGATGGACTTCTCCCGATGCGTCTATGAGATTCACGCCGCGCTGAAGCAGCAGC
This sequence comes from Tepidisphaerales bacterium, assembly GCA_038213005.1. Classification (GTDB taxonomy): domain Bacteria; phylum Planctomycetota; class Phycisphaerae; order Tepidisphaerales; family Tepidisphaeraceae; genus JBBQTU01. The sequence continues at coordinate 59,036 of JBBQTU010000002.1, forward strand.
ATCATCAGGTCGCTGGCGCTGGTGCGCGATAGCTCTATGGCCCGCCGCTTTGGCTCACGCGCATCGTGCCAGTAGGCTTCAAAGGCCACGCATCGATCGTGAAACTGCTCCCATGTCGTTGCCGAGGCAAGATCGACGCCGGCCTGGTCGAACAGGTCGCGGCGATAGGTGATGGTGACCGGATGCACGTCGGCCGGGATGCCAAACACGATGCCATCCTTCGTATAGGGCGCAAGCCGATTGGGAACGAGTCGAACATCCAGGCCAGACCGCTGGAGGTAGCCGTTCAAAGGCAGCAAGGGGATTGAGTCCAGCGGGCCGCGAAGAAATTTCCCGACTGAACCGATCTCAATCTCGACGACATCCGGCAGTTCGTGCCCGGCGCGGCCGGCGCTAAACAGCGAGATCAGGCGAGCGTCCAGGGCTCGCGATGGGATAAGTTTGACCTCGACCGTCTGCCCGGTCCGCTGCTGGTAGAGTTTCGTGAGGCTGCTGCCGAGCGTCCCTGGGTTGCGATAGTTGGCGGCGTGCGACTCGTCAAACACCCAGACCCTCAGATCGGCCTGCTGCAAACCGCCCCGGTGAAATAGCAGAATGCCCAGCCCGCTGAGCAGTGCAGCGACCAGCAGGAAGAAGATCGGCTTGCCGGGAGGAAAGGTCATGGGCTTCTCACTACGAACAATGTACCGAAAATCCGGCCGCAGAGCGCGGTTGGTGCGCCCTCGCTGTTCCACACAAGCCGCCAGGGGCCACAATCTTAGCCTCGAAGGGGCCGCAATCTCAGCCCCGCCAGGGCGTAATCTTAGCCCCGCCAGGGCGTAATCTTAGCCCCGAAGGGGCGTAATTCATAAGCCTGGGGCATCGCCCCAGGAATCAGTCCGCAACATCTGCGAGCCCTGTAAGGGCGACACAAGTCTCTGCCTCGCCGTTACTTGCCACCTCTCCGCAAGATGTGTGGAAGAGCGGTTGTAGGCCCCGGAGATGTAGAACCCGGCGCAACCGCCTGGTTTGCGGGCCGTCTGCGCCGTCGGGTTGCCTGGCGTGCGCGGGGCGTTTAGACTCAGTCTCAATGGCGACTGCCTCGAAAATCCTGCCTTCGCTGCCGCGGGTGGTGGCCGATTCGCAGCGCCACGCAGCGCCATACGAGCCCGTTTGTGCTATTTTCCGCAAATTTCTGCATCATCATCGACTGAAGTTCACGCCGGAGCGGGCGATGATTCTCGATGGGGTGCTCCGCAAGACCACGCTGTTTGAGGCCGAATCGCTCGTCGAGGACCTCAAGGCACTGGGCCATCGGGCCAGCCGGGCTACCGTCTACCGCACGCTGGGGCATCTCCAGGATGCCGGAATCCTCCAACAGGTATCCTTCGACAATAAACAGTCTTATTATCGAGTCATCGCTGGAAAGTTAGCATGTGATTACTTAATATGCATAGCCAGTGGAAAAGTGGTTGAGTTTACTAGCGACACATTGCGGACGCTCCGAGATGAGATTTGCCGCCAGCACGGGTTTGCCCCCGTCTCACACCAGTTCCATATCTATGGCATCTCGGCAGAATCGCGCGGCGGGAAATGAAGCGGGCTCGAATTGTTGCTGCCCCGTCTGCTGCCAATGGTTTTATTCCTTCGGGTTCTTGCGAACCGAGGGGAATAAGTGTACGTATGCGTTAGTAGGCAACAACGTGCGTCCCGGTTGAAAGTTTCAAACACCGGGCGCGGCAACAATTGCCCGTGGCGGAAAGCCAAGCGAAGTGAGGTACGGAAGGTGGACAGCGCAACAACGGGTTGTGCTGCCAGAATAGAACAGACAATCGCACGCGCCTAGCATACGATTGCTGTGTGAATGGTTGAGAAAGGGTTGGTTGTATCATGGCTAAGACAGCACAAACTGAGTCGCTGACGATCGATGAGATCCTCGCCGCCAAGAGCGCGGACGGGATCGACTTCCGGAAGGTGCTTGATGCGGTGAAGTCCAAGGTACCGTTTGCAGAGGCGTTCATCGTCTCCAGCGTTCCACGTGGCG
>JBBQTU010000003.1:0-59091 GCA_038213005.1 Tepidisphaerales bacterium
GCACTGATGCCAACTTAAAATCGGGGTGGCATGGCCAGATCGGTACTCCGAGATGGCCATGATGTCCGCCCCTTGCTCATTCCGGAGTACCGGCCTGAGCATGCCACCCATGTTGATGGACTTCGGCCGCAGCACACTAGATGCGTCCCAGGAGCAGCAGGATCACCAAGATGGTGAGCACCAGGCCCAGCCCTCCGCTGGTCCGTAGCCCCAGTTTCCGCTGTGCCCCCAGTTCGGTAGTGCGCCCACCAGCAGAAGGATCACGACAATCAGTAGAATCAGTCCCATATAGACTCCTTTCGACACTCGAGACAGAAAGGCAAACAGGGCGCAATTCGATCACCCGTTGCACCCGCATCCTCCTCGGCCAAACGGCGGTATCCAAGCTCTGGCTACATCCCGGCTCTGCCGGTGCTGCCCAATTGGTCTCCGTCATGTTTCTTTCCCTAGGGGGTGTCAGCCTCATTCCTGACACGCCAGCGGGGTTTTAGGGGAGCAGGTGCGAAGGTCGGGTTAACAAAGTCAAAAAAGCGGACTGCAACTGAACACCCTCTCCGCGATCCAGCGGTGGCGGTCTTGAGCAACATTCTTCTCGCCGGGATGCGCGGCCTCTCCGGTCACTTTTTCGGCAAGTACCGGCGTGCTATCTCCGATTTAATCGGTGAGCCTACCTTGCGCGTTTCATGAGCGAACGAGCCAGTTCGTCGTCCGGCTTGATCTGGAGGGCTTTGGCGTAGTATTCCATCGCGAGGTCCTTCTTGCCGGCTCGCTCGTGCAGTAGACCGAGGAGGCAGAGGGAAACCGGGTCCTTGGGGTCGAGTTGGGCGGCCTTCTCCAGTGCCGTGATGGCGTCGGAGTTCAGGTTCTGCTTCATGCGGAGATAACCGAGGGCGATGTAGACCTGCGGGTTTTGCGGGTCGAGTGACAGGGCCCTTTTCAGGGCGGCCTCGCAGCGGTCCAGGTCGTTGAGGCGGATGGAGGCCTTTGCGACGCCCAGCCAGGCGACGACCAGGTTGGGCGAGCGATCGGCCGCGGTCTCAAACTCGGGTTTGGCAGCGCGGGCGTTGTCGAGCTGGAGATAGCACTCGCCCAGGAGCAGGCGTAGATCCGCGCGTTTGGCGAAGGCCTCGTCCTTTGTCAGGGCGGTGATCTCCTGGATGCAGTTCTGATACTGCTGGGCCCGAAACAGGGCGCGGATGTAGTGTTCGCGAATCTCGGGATCGTCGGGGGAGAGAATGGTCGCCTGCTGGAAGATCGCCACGGCGTCTTTGACGCGGTCACGCTGGAGATAGAGGCCGCCCAGCATGTCGCGCACCGACCCGCTGTGTTCGAAATAGGCCAGGCGGCCTTCGAGCAGGGAAGTGGCCTCGGCGGCTTGCCCGAGTTGGATCATCATCTCAGCCCTGGCCATCAGATACGACAGCTCGGCGGGCGACTTCTCCGAGGCCTTGGCGTAGTAGTCCAGAGCGACATTGGGCTTCTGCCAGCGCTGATAGACGATTCCGCTGAAATAGTCGGCCTGGGCGTTCTTGGGATCGAGTGCCCGGATGGTGTCGAGTTCACCCTGGGCTGCCTCGAGGGCGGCGGCCTCGATATAGATCTGGGCGGAGAGCAGGCGATAAGCCACGTTCTTGGGCTCAAGTTTCAGAGCCTCATTGATGGTCTTACGGGCGTCGGGCAGATTGCCATTCTTGTATTGCTCAGCGGCGAGGTTCCCCTGAACGGAAGCGCGGGCAGCGTTCCACTTGTCGTAGACTTCCTGTTTCTTTTTTGTCTGGCCGCACGCGGCCAAAGAAAGACAGAGCGTCAGAATCACGCACCAGGTGAGACGTTGCATGGGAACTCCTCGCGGCAACAACAGGGAGGCTCTACAAAAGGCATGGGCGGGCGTATTGGGCCCGCCCATGCTGAGTTCACAAGGTCTTCTACTTGTTGACGGCGGGCGTGGTTGCCGCAGCGGCCTGGTCCATCATCACCTGACGCTGGACAAAGTAGCGAATGCTGCTTTGATCGGCGGCGGCGATTTCCTGGCTGGAGACGGCTTCCTTCATGGCATAGGCTTCGGGGAAGACCGGACGCAGGGAGGTGGCACAGTCAAGGTACCACATCGCCTTTTCGCGATCGGGATACTTTTGGGACAGTTCGGTCTTGGCCTTGTCGTAAGACATCTCGGCCATGCGATCGCGGCTCCAGCACATCATGCCCTTGCGGCTGCCGATGAGCATCTTGTCGGCACGCTCCTGCTGAGCCTTGGAGGCTTCGCTGTACTCGGTCTCGTTCTTGATGATGTGCGGGGTGAGGAGGATGATGACCTCCTGTCGCTCGAGCTGGTCGCTCTGGTCGCGGAAGAGCGCCCCGGCAAAGGGGATGTCGCCCAGGAGCGGGACCTGCGACCGGTTGACGACGTTATTTTCGCGGAACAGTCCGCCGATGACGATCGTGTGTCCGTCTTTGACCAGCACGTTGGTGGTGATTTCGGTCGTCTGCTTGGATGGCAGGGCGTTTTGACCCTTCAGCGTGACGCTGCCGGTCGAGTCTTCGGGGTGAATGATCATGCGGACATAGCCATCGTTTGCGATGAACGGCTTGAAGATCAAACGCGTGCCGGTTTCAAGGTATTCAACTGTCTGCAGAGTCGAGGTCTGGGTGGTGGTCGTGGTCAGATAGCCATCCTTGCGGCCGACGATGACGATACCGGGCTGCCGGTTGAGGGACAACACCTTCGGATTGGCGAGCACGGTGGCATCGGTGACGGTCTCGAGTGCATTGATGAAGACGGCAACGTTGTCGTAGACGAGACCGACGTTCAATCCGCCCTGGCGGGTGGTGTCTTTTACGCGCGTGCCGGTGGCGTTGTAGCCCTTGTCGACGACTCCGCCGGCGGTGGCGTTGTCGATGATTTGCCCGTTGAGGGCCTGGCTGGTATTGCTGCCTGCAGCGGTGAGGCTCTGGAAGTCGACCCCGCCCAGCAGGGTGAAGTCGATGCCCAGGGCGTTGTTGTCATTCAACTTGGCTGCGAGGATGGTGGCTTCGATGAGGATCTGCTGCGGGCGACTGTCGAGTTCCTTGATCACCATCTTCACTTTGTCCATGACCTCGGGATAGTCATTGATGACGATCATCTCGCCGGCGGTGTTGCCGGTGTGCTCAACGGTCTTGGTGTCGCCGCTGATCTGGAACTCCTTGTCCTTGACGATGGCGATCTGTCCGTCGCCGCTGAGGACGGGCTTGATCATGTCCTGTGCGACGTCGCTGGTGCAGTAGTTGAGGCGGAAGACCTGCGAGACCATCACCCGCTCACTCTTCTCGATCTTCATCAGTTCTTCGGCGGTGTAGACGTAGATGAAATTGCCCTTTTCGCGGTAGGCCAGACCATTCTGATGCAATACGGCGTCGAGCAGTTCCCGGGGCGAGACGTTGGAGAGGCTGGCGGAGATCGTGCCTTTGACATCTTTGGAAGGCAGGACATTTTTGCCGAGGAGGCCGGCCATCTGCTGGAGGAAGTCGCCGACGGGCTGATCGGTGACGCTGTAGAACTCGATCATGTTGCCGGCCGTCTTAATCTGCGGCTTGGTCAGGTCGGTGCCTGGCCTGGACTTTGGAGCCGCGGCGGCTGCGGCAAATGGATCGCCATCGGCGGGTTTGACGGCATCGGCCGGAGCCGCCGCGTCCTGCGCCTTGAGCACCTGAACGGTGTAAACCGACGCCACAGCGGCCAGTAGTATGCCCGCAACTTTCGCCAACTTGCGCATAACGGACTCCTTCTGAAAGTCTGACTGTCCACCCGGCTCGTCCGGAACCCTCGGTCGAGATCGACTGGGAGGACTACCTGGGCATCTGAACAACAATTTAGAGGGCCTGCGGCAGCCATGTGCCCGCTGTCTACCGCGCCCCTGGCCTCGGCCAACTCCCATACCCTCGACTGAAGCCACCTCATCCATGACCGTCAGATCGCGGATGCTGTGTCTCAAGATAGCGGGTTCGACAATACATGTCCACGAAAAAACGAGAGATACATTCCTGTGTCTGGTACGCGACAGCCGATAATCACCTTCTCGATAGCGGCCGAGCCCGCTTTGGGGCAGTGGTTGAGGCTGCATTCGCGGCGCGTACCGAGGGGGGGACAAATGAGGAGCCGAATAGCCCGCTGGCAGGTGTCACGGCGGGCGGGCCATATGCTAAGTAGAATCCGCATCCGTGTTAAGGCTTCGGCGCCCTTTTTCGGCTCTCTTGGTGTTCTTACGAACCTGCTACCGGCCGCTGCCCATCATCAGCAGTGCGATCGTCAGCAATTCCAGCACCACTGCCCAGAGCAGCATCGCCGTCATCGCCGCCGGATTGCCCCGCTGGATGAACGCTACGAAGATGCACGCCAGGGCGACCACCTGCACAATCCCGCCCAGCAGATTGCTGACCGAGAACTCCCCGACGGGCGGCCTCTTCTGCTTGCGCTGCTCCTCCAGGATGCTGCCTAGCGTGGCACGAATCCGTCCCAATTCCTGCGCCATGCGCGAATCCTGTGACACGCTGGTCGGCAATGTCTGCCCACCCCCGACCTGCCGCACACCTCCGCGCAGCGGCGGATGCGGGGCCTCGGTAATCGAGTCGCCCAGCGACACGCAGTCCGCCGAAGAGATGATCTCCTGCGCATCCGCCATTGCCGCCACTTCAAAGTCCGGCCGAACCGCAGCCGCCTGCTCCGCCGCCGGTGACGCCGGCAGCGCCGAATCGCGAAACAGAATGGTCCGGCATCCCGCCGCGGCGCCGGCCTCGATATCTCGCCCCGCATCGCCGATCACCCAGCTTGACGGCAGGTCCAGTTCCATCTCATGGGCGGCCTTCAGGATCATTCCCGGCCTGGGCTTACGCAGCTCGGAATCCTTGCGGTATTGGTCCACCACCGCCTCTGGGTGGAACGGGCAATACTCCTGACGATCGATCAGGGCCTCTGGATTCTCACGCTTAAGCAGCTCCGCCATGCGATCGTTCACGGCCCTGACGGCCTCTTCGGTGAACAGGCCCCTCGCCACGCCGCTCTGGTTGCTGAATACAACCACGGCATAGCCCAGCCGCCGAACGGCGGCGATAAGATCCGCCGCACCATCAATCAGGCGCACCTGGTCCTTGTCGCCCAGATAGCCGTCCGAGACGATCAGCGTGTTGTCACGATCAAGAAATACCGCCGGATGTTTCATCGGCGTCAATTCTCGCCTTGCGCATTGCTGGGGGCAAGTCAGCCGACATCAGCCGACATCCGCCGTCCATCGCATGGGCTGCCTACCGATGCAGCAAAGGCGGCTCAAACTCCGTTCGCGAGCGCCGACCCAAACAACATGGCCTGCCCTTCAAGAAGGCAGGCCATCCTGCGAATAAGTCGCAGTCTCTTAAAAGGTCAGGACCTCGCACACCGCAGCTCACTTAACGAGATTGCTCATCTTAAAGATCGGCAGGATGATGCTCATCGCGATAAACCCGACGACGCCGCCCATTGCCACGATCATCATCGGCTCGATCATCGCCGTCACGTTCTTGATGACCGCGCGCAGTTCCCGGGCATAATACTCGCTGACCTCGTCCAGGACTTCGCCCAGTTTACCGGATTCCTCGCCGGCCGAGATCATCTGAACCACCGGCCGGGGCAGCAGCGTGCTTCGTTGCAGCGGCATGCTGATCTTCTTGCCCTGCTTGACTGCGCCATACACGCCTCGCCACATCCGGCGATACAACAGGTTTCCGCTGATGTCCGCCGTGATGGCCAGGGTGTCCAGCATCGGCACGCCAGCGTTGATCAACTGCCCCATCGTGTGCAGTGAGCGGTTGATATAAAGTGCCCGGAATAGCTTCTTGAAAACCGGTACCGACAGCTTCGTCCGGTCAAACCAGAGCCGCCCCGAATCAGTCTTCAGCAGCAGCGAGAAACCCCAGACCACCGCCACCGCGCCCAGCACGATCACATACCAGTATCCGATCATGAAGTCCGACATTGCCATCAGCAGCTTGGTCGGCCCCGGAAGCATCGCTTCCTTGCCCTTGAACAGAACCGTAAACCGGGGCAGGACAAACGTGAGCATGAACACCGTCGTCGTCACCGCCATAAAGCCAATGATCGCCGGATAGATCATCGCCCCGACCACCTGCGACCGGGTCTCGATCTGGACCAGGAGAAAGTTGGCGATTCGGTCCAGCATCCGACTGAATCCGCCCGACAACTCCGACGCCTTGACCATGTTGATGTACAGCGGCGAAAAGACCCGGGGATAGCGCATCAGGGCGTCGGAGAACTGCTTACCGCCCTCCACATCCTTCCGCATCTGCTTGACCATCTCACGGAACTTCGGATTGGGAACCTGTGTCTCAATGCCCTCCAGCGCCGCGCGCAGGCTGATGCCTGCGCGGATCATGACCGCCAACTGGCTCGTGAAGCTCTGGATATCCTTCAGCCCCGGGCCCAGCGAGAACTGGATCTGCCCTGACTTCGTGCTGGCGTCTTCCACCGGCGTCAGCGCCAGAATGTACTCGTTGCGGCCACGGATCATCTGGGCCGCAGCCCCCAGGCTCGTCGCCGTGATGAAACCCCCGGCGACCTGCCCCGTGGCGTTCTTTGACTCGTATTTGTATGTCGGCATATCCCCTCATCAGCAAAACGACCGCCGAGCCTCAGGCCACCAGCGCCCGCTCCAGCTTCTCTGGATGCGCCGCCTGCGCCAGCGCATCTTCGCGCGTGATGTACCCGTTGACGTACAACTGACGAATCGAGTTATCCAGCGTCTGCATCCCCATCGATCGATTCGTCTCGATGATGTTGCCCAGTTCGAAGATGCGGTTCTCACGAATGCAGTTTCTAATCGCCGGCGTGCATAGCATGATCTCCACTGCCGGGATCATCCCCGGCTGGTCACACCGCTTGAACAGCGTCTGGCTGATCACCGCCTGCAGTGTGTTGGCCAGCATCGAACGGATCTGGTTCTGCTGGTCGCCGGGATAAATGTCGATGATGCGCTCGATCGTCTGCGGGCAGTTCATCGTGTGCAGCGTGCTGAACACCAGGTGGCCGGTTTCCGCCGCCGTAATCGCCGACGCCGTCGTCTCCAGGTCGCGCATTTCACCGACCAGGATCGTATCGGGGTCCTGGCGCAGCACATGCCTGAGGCCCGACGCAAAGTCCGGCACGTCCTGACCGACCTCACGCTGCTCGATGGCGCATTTGTTGCTCACAAACGCGTATTCCACCGGGTCTTCCAGAGTGATGATGTGCCCTTGTTCACGCCGGTTAATCGCATCGATCATCCCGGCCAGCGTCGTGCTCTTGCCCGAACCCGTCGGCCCGGTCACCAGCACCAGCCCGCGAGCCAGGAACGTCAGCTTGTGAATGATTTCCGGGAGATAGAGTTGATCCAGCGAGCGGATCTTGTCGTAGATCGTACGAAACGCCAGACCCACGGTGGCGCGTTGCCAGTGGGCGTTGACGCGGAATCGGCCCACGCCTCGGATCTCGTGCGAAAAATCCAGGTCTTTGGACGTGGCGAACTCATCGACTCGCTTGGCCCCCACCAGCCCAAGCAGCACCGACTGGGCATATTCCTGGGTGACGATCGGAAAATCCGTCGGCGTCACCACCGTATGAATGCGAAACAGCGGCGGCATTCCCACCACAATGTGGACGTCCGACGCATGGGCGCTGATCGAAGCCTTGAGTATCTCGTCAATATGAATCATGTCTGCAGTCCCGCGCTTTCCGGCAGCTCAACGCCGCCAACAACAACTTCCACGCCCCCGCTTTCGGTCACACGCAACACCTCTTCGATCGACGTCAGCCCCTCCATGACCTTGCCAAACCCGTCCTGTCGCAGCGTCACGAAACCGGCATGCTCCCTGCACATGCGCCGAAACGCCGTCACATCCGGGTTCTGCGTCACCATGTCACGAAGCCCATCATCCATCACCAGCAGCTCGTAGATGCCCAGTCGCCCCCGATACCCGGTCCGCCGGCACCGATCACATCCTTTGCCACGCCAGGCGCTCTTGAGCACAAATCCCTGCTTGCCCAGAAACTGCTGCATCTCGCTCGACAACGCGTACTCTTCCTTGCAGGTCGGGCAGATCTTCCGCACCAGGCGCTGGGCCATGATGGCATTCAGCGACGAAGCGATCAGGTACGGCTCAACTCCGATGTTGATCAGTCGCGTGATCGACGAAGGGGCATCATTCGTGTGCAGTGTGCTGAGCACGAGATGGCCCGTCAGCGCCGCCTGCACCGCCGTCTTCGCCGTCTCCGGATCGCGAATTTCGCCCAGCATGATGACGTCGGGATCCTGTCGCAGCAGGGCGCGCAGCGCGCCGGCGAAAGTCATCCCGATCTTCTCGTGCACCTGCGTCTGGTTGGCCGTCGCCAGCGCGTACTCGATGGGGTCCTCCACCGTGCTGATATTCAGCTTGCTGCCGTCCATCACCCGCAGCGACGAATAAAGCGTGGTTGTCTTGCCGCTGCCCGTTGGCCCGGTCACCAGCAGGATCCCGTGCGGCTCATCGATCTGCTGCCGCCAGACCCGCAGATGCTCCGCGCTGAACCCCAGCGCCTCCAGTGGCACGCTGATCGAACGGTTGTCCAGGATTCGGATGACCACTTTCTCGCCATGGCTCGTCGGCAGAGTGCTCATGCGCAGGTCCACCTTGCGGTCCTGCACCACCGCCCGGATGCGCCCATCCTGCGGAAGCCGTCGCTCGGCGATATCCAGGTTCGCCATGATCTTCAGGCGGGACACAATCGCGGCCTGCATCGTGTGCGGCGGGCTCATCGTCTCAAAAAGGACGCCGTCGATGCGATAGCGGATCTTGAACGCCTTTTCCTTGGGCTCAAAATGGATATCGCTGGCGCCCTGCTTGATCGCGTCGTGAATCACGTAGTTGACGAAGCGGATGATCGGCGATTCGTTGCCCAGCTTCTCGAGATCGGCAATGTCGTCTTTCGCCGCCTGGATCAACTGCACATCGTCTTCGGCGACGTCCTTGATGATCTCGTCCACCGCCACGTCGGTGTTGGCGCCCTGGCTCATCGCCTCCACGATGCGCAGCACGTCTGCTGAGGTGATCACCACCACGCGCACGGGCTTGCGCAAGCGCCGCTTCAGTTCATCGACCAGGAAGATGTTCGCCGGGTCGACCATGCCTATGATGATCGCGCCGTCTTCGGAGCGTAGCGGTAGAACCTGGTTCTTCCGAACGTACTCGATCGGCAGCAGGCCAAATATCTCGTCATCGACCAGGGCGCGATCCGGAACCTCAAACGGCAACCCCATCGTCTCGGCCATCGCCGAGAGAATCTGTGGCTCGGTCGCGGCGTTCATCCCCAGCAGGATCTGCGTGATTGTCTTGCTTGGCGTCTGCGCCTGGATGCTGCGAGCCTCGGCGAGCTGCTCTTCCGTCAGATGGCCCCGCTCCACCAGTATCTGCGTGATGGTCTTGCGGTGTGCCAGCCGCCGCGGAGCCCAGAGCTCATCACCGCCCTCGCGCAGGTCCCCGCCGGACGCGCCGTCGCCCAGAGCCGCCAGGTCGCCGCCGTCCAGCACGACGCTCGCTCCAGACTCCTCGGAGTCTATGAGTTCCGCTTCGGATGCCGCATCGCTCTTGGTCCGCTTTCCAAACATCTTACGCTCCGCTCAAGGCTGTGATTTGTCCTGTGCCTTGGTGAACTGCTGCCCGTAAGCCGACAGCACCACACGCGATCCCGTTCGCGACGCCTCCACCCGCTCCACCGTGAACTCGGTCTTCCCCGACACGATCTGTTGCCCCACCTTCAGGACGGTCTTGTTGATCACGCACGAGCTCTTGTCGGCCGCCGCCATCACGCTTGTCAGGTGCAGCCCCTTCAGATCCTCCATCGCAAGGGTTATCTGCTGCTGCTTGCGAAGCTTGTCCAGGTCCGGTGCCACCGGCGTCTGCGTCCCGGCCACCTGCACTTCCTGCGTCTGTACGCGGGCAAAAGGATTGCCCTTGAGGTCCGCCACCGCCACCTGCGGCCGGTTCCCGATGCGCTCAAACACCCGCACAACCCGCCGCGTCTCGTCCAGGCTGCGCCGCATCTCCCCCAGTGCCTTCGGGGCGCCGTTGAGCCACAGCATCGCCTCTGGATCGCCCAGCGTCGCCTCCGCCGTCTGGTTTCCCAGGCTCCCCCGGCTGTACATCACGTACAGACCGCCGCCGCCCACCAGCACGATCAGCAGCAGCGCGATCAGGTTGCGGTTAATCGGCTTCTTCTCATCCTCAAACAGAAACTCTTCGCTCCCGCCCCCCTGGGGCGACTGGCTAGACGCGTCAAACCCCTGTCCTGTTTCCGTTCCGAAGCTATTGAAGTCCTGCTCAGCCATGTGGTATCTCCTATCGGCGTATTCGCACCCGGCGCTAGTTTGCGACCGCTATCTCTGGAACATAGAACGTGCTCAAAACCATGTTGGCGGTCATTGCCCCGTCGACATCCGAGATCTTCTCCATCCGCAGTTGCCCGATACGCGTAATGCGGTCCAGCCGCTCCACGTTCAGGAGAAAGCCGTAGAACCGCAGGAAGTCGCCCGTCACAATCAGCGACATCTGCTGCTCCATGTACCCCGCCGCCTTCTCCGCCTTCATCGAGCTGACTTTCTTCACGTCCAGTTGATTCCTGGCGGCCATGTCCGAGATCGCCCGCAACGTGGCGTCCGCTTCCCGGGCCGACGGCAGCTTCCGCTCAAACACGTCGATCCCCTTCTTCAACTCCGCCATCTCCTTATTGATGTCGCTGATGTCCTTCCGCGTCTTGGACAGCAGGTCCAGTTGCGCCTGCTTTTCAACCGTGTCCTTCCGCAACATCGCCAGGCGATCGTTGGCCTTCTGGAATACGAAGTACCACGCCCCCAACAGCAACCCGATCATGATCACGAGAAACAGCAGTTCCCGGCTTCCAAATCTCATAGTTCACATCCCTGGGCGGCCAATCGCCCAAAATTTCGCGCCTCGTTCACTTTGCTTCCGCCGTCACCTTGCTCGGCTCAGTCGCCGGCTGCGTCGTCGGAAGACGGGTATCCGCCTGCTGATTCAACATCATCTCCACTTCAAACCGTCGCAGGCGGGTGGCCGGTTTCTTGCCCTCAGCGTCTGCGGCCTCGGTGAAATCCTCCGTCACGATCAGGTTCACGTCTGAGAACAGCGGAGAGTCCGACAGATTCTTGAGGTACTGCGCCACCTGCGGATCTCCTGGGGCAAACCCCTTTAGCTTTAGCGTCATCTCATAGCTGATCGGATCAGGAAGAACCGCGCCCTCCTGCGCCATCTTCACCAGCCTGGCTCGATCCAACGCCGTCAGAGGCGCTGTGTTCTTCTGAACACGCTTGGAATCCATGGTCATGTCCGTCAACGACACAGACTCCGGCAGCAGGTTCGTCAGTTCCGCCAGGATCTCCGTTCGCAGCACATTCTCCACCAGCGACCCCGACAACTTCGCCTTCTGATCCAGAAGCTTCTGCGTCTGCTCCAAGTCCTTAAACTGCACCATGATGGCTGCGGCATCCGTAAATTGTCTTCCAACCTCCGCGTTGCGCCCCTCCTCCTCCCTGATGCGGTTCTCCGCATAGTAATAGGCAAGGCCGATCCCCGCCGCCGCAACGATGAACAGCATCGCCCACAGCAGGTTCGTCCGCCGCTGGGTTTTGAGTTCCAGGTAATCGTCCGGCAGGAAGCTCAGTTGGTTATTCTCGCTCATCCCGCATCTCCTCAGGGGCTCGCTTCTGCGACGCCCGTACTATGACTCTCCCACGCACACTCTCGCCCCTGGCGACGTCAGGATCGCACAGGCTTGCCAAGACTCAGTCCAAGGGCAACGGCCCACGCCGGCTGCGGCTGCCGCATGTCCACCGACCCTACAACCAGTTGATCCGCCGGCTTGGCGATCTGGCTCAGTGCATCACCCACCTGCGCGGCAATGTTCAGCCGCCTCGCCACATACTGGCACCACGCCCGCTGTCTCGCCCCGCCGCCGACAAACACCAGACGCTCGATCGGGCGATTCGGAAACGCCGCATCGTGATAACGCCTGCAAAGTTCCAGTTCCTCCACCAGTCGCTCCAGGGCAACGTGTCCGGGCACATCGCCCCGTCCCGCTTCCGGTGCTGCGACGGCTACCGCCCGCCCGCCGCCTCCCGCCTCGTCCGCGCCGCCGGCTTCTGCCCCCCGCAGCGCCGTGCTGGCCCGTTGCATCGCTTGCGCCTGCTCTTCCGATATCCCCAGCGACGCCGCAACCGCCCTGGCAATCTGCTCGCCGCCAATGGCGATGAACCGCGCGAACAGCACGTTCTCGCCCTGCGCCACCATCAGGCGGGTCCCAGCGGCGCCAATATCCACGATCCCGATCACCGGATCCGCGTCCTTGCGCCAGAACGCCGGCCCAATGCAGTGGACGATCGCCAGCGGATCCGACTCCATCCCCACCACATCCAGTTTGGCCCGTTCCGCCGCCTTGACGCACTTCTGAATAGACTCCTTCGGCGCCGCCATCACGATCACTTCCAGGCTCGGCTCCTTGTCCTGATAGACCTCGCCCGCCACGATATGCCGCATCATCGCATGCGCGGGATCGATCGGCATCTTCCCGCGAAGTTCCCACGGCAATGCCTTGCGAAGCGACTCCAGATCCATCTTCGGAAGCCGTAAATGCTGCGCACACATCATCGCCGCAGGCATCCCCAGCACCGCCTGGCGCCCCTTGAACTCACCGTGCGACAGGATCGTCTTGACCATGTCCTCAAAAAATACCAGACGCGAAGCCAGGTCTTTCCTCGCCTCAACGGGCACTTCCGCTTCCGCCGCCGCCAGCAATCGCCATTCCCCGGCGATCCGCTGCACCTGCGCCATCCGCAGACATTCCGTACCGAGACTGACGCCGATCGGACTCGGCTTCGGCGCAACCAGTCTCTGCACAAACTTCAACATACGCGCTGAACTCCCGTTCTTACTTAGGGAATCTGCTTGGTTAAGTCGGCCTGTATTCAGACCGCCTAAACCAAGCTCTGCCCCACAAACTACCCTTCGGATGGCCCGCGCCACCGAAAGCCCTCGCTCAGTCTACACATTCCATCGCCGAACAGAAGAAAATTTCCGGCCATTAACCTTCAAGCCAAGATCACGCAAAAAATTCGAGGCAAGCGGTGTCGGCAATTTCCATGCCCCTGTCTGTTAATGCAGCACCATGCGGATTCAACCGTATAAGGCCTGCCTTTGCAAGCCGTTGCAGCGGCACCGCAAACACCCGACGTGCATCCTGTCGCAGCAGGCGCGCAAAAGTGTCGTACGTCAGCCCCTCCCTCATACGCAGCATCAGCATCGCCAGTTCTGCCCTTCGCTGCGCGGCGGTCAGCCGCTCAAAATCCTCCACAAGAAGCGAGCGACTCGCCGCAGCTTCCTGCCATTCCCCCAAGTTCCCCGGCGTCCGCCAGCGGCACCCCGCCAGGTGCGACGCCGCGGCCGGACCGATCCCAATGTAGTCGCCGCCCCGCCAATAGGTCAGATTGTGACGGCATTCCTCGCCAACCACCGCATAGTTGCTGACCTCATACCGCTTCAGCCCCGCAGGCTCCAGCACGGCCCCGGTCAACCGAAATAGCGCCAGATCCTCCGCCTCCGATGCGCTACGAACTCCGCCGCTCCGCCTTCGCTTTTCCAGCGGCGTACCCTCTTCGTAGGTCAGACCATAGCACGACACGTGCGTCAGCCCCATCCCAATCACACGCTGCAGGTTCCGCCGCCAGCCCGCCTCCGTCTGGCCCGGTATCCCGTAGATCAGGTCCACGCTCAGCCGCGCAAACCCCGCCGCCCGGGCCATCGCCACAGTAGCCTCGGCCTCCGCCGCCGTATGCGTTCGCCCCAGTGAACGCAGGTCCGCATCCTCCAAGCTCTGAACCCCCACGCTCAGCCGCGTCACCCCGTCATCCAGCAGCATCCGGCAAACCTGCACATCCACCGTGGTCGGATTCGCCTCAACCGTCCACTCGTCCACCCCGCCCAGCGGCAGCGCCGCACGTAGGCCCCCCAGCAGCCGGCGCATCAAGCTTTTCGGCAGCACCGTCGGTGTTCCCCCACCAATAAACACTGTCCGAATATCAAGTTGCCCATCCTCCAGTTGCTCGCGCCAAAGCCCTGCCTCACGCAGCACCGCGTCAACATACCCCTCCATCGCCGCCACGCTCGCCCCTCCCATGCTGTAGAAGTCGCAGTAGTCGCACTTGCGCACGCAAAACGGCACGTGAATATACAGGGCTTCAACGCATCCCTCCCCCGGCAGGCTCTCCCCCGAGATCCAACCCTTGCGCATTGTTTTAACTTCACCGTCACTCAAAGCTTGCCCCTTCTGCCATCAGAGGTTAGGTTATACCACCGTTGCGTTGAGTATTCACATGACCGAGAAATGAAAGAGGCAATACTCATGGAGGCAGTGTTCATAATGTTCAAGGCCGACGGGCAGACGCGAAGCTTTCCGCTTGCGCGTGATGTCACCGTCATTGGCCGACGCGAAGACTGCGACCTGCGGATTCCGCTGACCGAAGTCTCTCGTAAGCACTGCCGAGTCGTCAAAGAAGGCGACGCCCTCCGCATCGAGGATCTCGGCAGTTCCAACGGCACCTTCCAGAACGGCCAGCGCGTCCAGGAAGCCCTCCTGCAGCCCGGCGACTACGTTCAGATCGGCCCCGTGCTCTTCGCCGTCCAGATCGAAGGCATCCCCGGCATCGACGAGATCCAGCCGCCACAGCCTGCGGACGTCCAGCATTCCCCCAACGACTCCGTCTCCCCGCAGGCAGCCACCATCACCCGGGCCGCTGTTCCCGGAGATGGCGATGCCTCTGGAACCAGCCAGGCCACTAACCGCCCGGCCACTCCCTCCGATCTCCCCCTCCCCCCTGCCGCCGCCGACGACCTCTTCGTCGTCGCTGACGATCTCGCAAAAGACCAGACCGCTGTGGAGGACGACCTCGTCGACTTCGGCGACCCGCCCACCAGCACCGGCCGCTGATCGGGCGCCGCAGAGGCATTTTTCACCCTTAAGCCATATCCTGGCTCACGGAGCCGCACCCGCCATCTTATGATTAAGCGGTCCAGCCCATGACAGAGGCAAAGCCTGATGCTCTCAATCGTCGTCCTCATTCGCAACACGCGCGCCTCGGCCCTCAAGTGCCTGCACTCGCTGGCACAGACCCTGCACAAACTTTCCCTGTCGGGCACTGCCGAACTCATCCTCATCGATGACGCCTCCGATCCCCAGCATGGCATCCCCCAGATGCTGCGCGAGTTCCGCCAGAACACCGGTCTGAATGCCCGCATCATCCACTTCACCCAGCGACAGCACTACACCCGAGGGCTCGCCGCCGCGTTCTCTCTCGCCGCCGGCGACCAAGTCCTCTTCGTCAGCCACGACATGATCGTCACCCCCGCCTACCTCCGCACTCTCCTGGCCGTCTCGGCCATCGACCGCTCCATCGGCCTGGTCCGCGGCGTCTCCAACTATGTCGACTGCTTCCCCCAGCACGTGATCGCCCCACCCGTATCCCTCCGCAGCTTCGACGACGTCATGAGCTTCTCCGACTACATCGCCCACGCCCACGGCCTCACCTGCGTTGAGGATCACCTGCTCACCGGCGATTCAATGCTCATCAAGCGATCCGTCCTCGACAAAATCGGCGTCTTCGACCCTCGCTACTACGGCTACTTCGGCGATGTCGATTTTGGCCTGCGCCTCCAGCGCGCCGGCTTCCAGATGGTCTGCGCCAAGGGAGCCTGGCTGCTGCACGAGGGCGCTGGCTACTACGCCGACGAGGCCCGCAACCAGAACCAGGAAATGCAGCTCGTCCACGCCCGCCGCATGGAGGTCGTCCAGGCCGCCTACGCCGTCTTCTGCCAGAAATGGGATCCCACCATGCCCCAGCAATACTCCGGCGCCGATGCCATTGATTTCGCCCGCCTGCGCGATCTGCCTCCGCTTCCCGGCGGCGAATGCCAGTCGCCTGTCCCCGTCGTCCCACCCCTCGCCGAATTTCTCTGAGGGTTCGTCGGCGCCCCGCATCGGCGGTATAGTCACACACTCTTTTAAGTCCACCATGTTCCACGGCAAACCCATCATCGGCATCGTCGGCGGCATCGGCAGCGGCAAGAGCTACATCGCCGATCTTTTCGGCCAGTTCGGCTGCCACGTCATCAAGGCCGACGATCTCGTTCACCAGGCCTACGCCAGCGATGACCTCAAATCCACCCTCCGCTCCTGGTGGGGCGATCAGGTGATCACCCCCGGCGGCCAGGTCGACAAGAAGGCCATCGCTCAGCGAATCTTCGGCGACGAACCCCAGCGACAGAAACTCGAAGCCCTGGTCCATCCCCTGGTCCACGCAGCTCGCGACCGCATTATGGCCCAGCTTGCCAACGACCCTGCGGTAGTTGCATTTGTCTGGGATACCCCGCTACTATTTGAAGTCGGTTTAGATCGGCAGTGCGATGCCGTGGTGTTCGTCGATTGCCCCCTCCAGACGCGCCTCTCGCGTGTCCGGGCGAGCAGGGATTGGGACGAGCAGGAATTGCAGCGACGCGAAAATGCGCAATTGCCTCTGGACAAAAAGCGCGACTTGTCTCAATATACTGTCTGCAACACCGCTGATTCGGCGTTTGCCCGCAGGCAAGTCGAAGCCGTGATTTCCCAGATTTTCAAAAAAGCCTGATGCTTTGTGGAATGGGATTGCACGGTAAGCGCCCCTTGGGCACTGTCGCGAATGAAGGTCGATTCCACGGTCGTTGTAGTTTGCAGGGCGTTTCCCTGAAGTAGGCATACCCAAAGTTCTCATACCTTTAGAGGAGGCTAGCCACATGGCTAAGACCACCCGTTCGAAGAAAGCCGCCGTCGCCGTCGAAAAGCCCGACGCGGCACAGCCTGTAGTTGAGTCCCAGCAGCCCGCCAAGCCGGTCCACGTGGCGCCGGCTCCCGCACCCGCCGCGCCCGCAGCGCCCACCCCGCCCTCGCCCCGAGCGGTCGTACCCGCCCCCATCGCCGCTCCGCCCAAGCCCACCCCGCCCGCGCCAGTCGCCCCGGCGCCAAAGCCCGTCATGCCGGCGCCCATCGCCGCTCCGCCAAAGCCCATCACCCCGGCGCCAGTCGCGCCGGCCCCCAAGCCCATCGCCCCTGCGCCGATGGCACCGCCGCCGGCCATCAAGCCGCCCGTCGCTCCCTCCGCCCCCCCGGTGCCGCTCCCTCCTAGCGCGTTCTCCATGGCCACCGGCGAGGATGTCGGCAGCTTCGACGCCGAGACCAACGCCAAGTATGAAGCCGTCAAGGGCGGCAAGCTCTACATCAAGGACCTCCAGCAGATGGAAGTCCATCAGCTTCAGGAGATCGCCAAGACCGAAGGCATCGCCGACTATGTCGGCATGAAGAAGCAGGACCTGATCTTCCAGATCCTGCGCGCCCGCATCCGCCAGAACGGCCTGATGTACGGTGAAGGCGTCCTGGAAATCCTCCCCGATGGGTTTGGTTTCCTCCGCTCCCCCGAGTTCAGCTATCTCCCCGGCCCCGATGACATCTACGTCTCGCCCTCGCAGATCCGCCGATTCTGCCTGCGCAACGGCCACGTCGTCCAGGGCCAGATCCGCCCCCCCAAAGAAAGCGAACGCTACTTTGCCCTGCTCCGCGTCGAAGCCATCAATGGCGAAGACCCCGAGCGCATCAGCGACACCACCAACTTCGAGGATCTCACCCCCTTCCATCCCAAGCGCCGCATCGTGCTGGAAGCCGATCCCAAGGAAATGAACATGCGCATCGTCGATCTGGTCACCCCCATCGGGTTTGGCCAGCGCATGCTCATCGTCGCCCCCCCGCGTACCGGCAAGACCGTCCTGCTTCAGAAGATCGCCAACTCCATCAGCACCAATCACCCCGAGGTGGTCCTGATCGTCCTGCTGATCGACGAGCGCCCTGAAGAAGTCACCGACATGCAGCGCAACACCAAGGCCGAGGTCATCGCCTCGACCTTCGACGAACCCGCCAGCCGTCACGTGCAGGTCGCCGAAATGGTCATCGAAAAAGCCCGTCGCTACGTCGAGTTCGGCCGCGATGTCGTCATCCTGCTCGATTCGATCACCCGCCTGGCCCGCGCTTACAACACCGAGATCCCGCACTCCGGCAAGATCCTCACCGGCGGCGTCGATGCCAACGCACTGCAGAAACCCAAGCGATTCTTCGGCGCCGCCCGCAGCGTCGAAGAAGGCGGCAGCCTGACGATCCTGGCCACCGCTTTGATCGACACCGGCTCCAAGATGGACGAAGTCATCTTCGAAGAGTTCAAGGGCACCGGCAACGCCGAACTGCACCTGGACCGTCGCCTGGTCGAGAAGCGTGTCTACCCCTCGATCGACATCAACGCCTCCGGCACCCGCCGCGAAGAGTTGCTGCTTGATCCCAAGGAGTTGGACCTGGTCTACAAGCTTCGCCGCGTCCTGTCCGACATGAACCCGGTCGAAGCCGTCGAACTGCTCAAGGGCCGCCTGGAGAAATTCCCAGTCAACAGCCTGTTCCTGATGCAGATGAACCTGGACTAAAGCGTCTCGCATCTGAAATCCCCGATCAGGTCGGAACTTTCAGACCGCAGATTTGAAAAAGAACCCCGGCACGTGTCGTGCCGGGGTTCTTCTTTACCGCGTGCCCTCGCCGTCTACTTCTTCACCGCTCCAAAAACCTGTTGCAGCAGGTCGGTGGTGCGGGCCACCGGGTTCTTCCGAATCGTCTTCTCCTCTTCGGCGACCATCTTGAACAGCCCCTCCATCGATTTATTCGTCACGTAGGCATCAATATCCGTCAGATCCTTGTCGGGCACGGCGCTGCCAAGCGCGCTGCCCAGGCCCCCCAGTTTCTGGCTGATGTCGCTCACGTTCACCTTTGCCATCAGCTTCTTGTAAGCCCCCGTCACCCCGGCCGTCTCCGTCGCCTTCTGCACGATCGGCAGAAACTTGGCATACAGATCCGCCTGCGTGGCCTTCTGGAAATACTGCGTCGCCGCATCATCTGCCCCGCTGAGGATCGCCTTGCCATCCGCTATGGTCATCTGCTTCAGAGCACCGGCAAATACCCTCGCCGCTTTCGGCACCGCCTGCTCAGCAGCGTGGTTCATCGTCGCCACAAAATCATCCGCCAGCTTATCCTGCTTCATCGTGTGCAGCAGGCTCTCAAACTTCTGCAGTTTCTCCGGCATCGGAATCTTAACGCTCGGATTGCTCAGGTACCCGCCCTCACGCCCCAACTGGGCGACGGCCTGCTCCAGCCCCTTTCCCAGCGCCTCCCGCAGTCCCTCCACCATCTGGTCCTGCGATAGCGAGCTCAGATCGCTGGTGGCCTGTCCGACCAGACCAGCAACGCCCGTGGTCCCTGCGCTGGCCGCATCAACCTTCTTCGCGCCGGTGCCTGTGGGCGGTGCCGCAGGAGCTACCGGAGTCACCGGAGTCGCCGGGACCGCCGGGACCGCCGCGGGTTCGCCTACCTTAGCCGCCGGCTCACCTGCCAGATTGGGCTTCGCGGCATCAGCACCGGCGTTCGCAGCCTCCTGCACCGGCGGTTCTGTCGCCCGTTGCGGAGTCACCATTTTAGCCCCCATATCCCCCTCGCGTGCTGGAGGCGCAGCGTCCTCGCTCTTGCTGCACGCGGCCGCCACCACCAGCAACCCGCCGATCGTCATCCACATCGCTGTCTTGTTCGTCTTCATCCGTTTTCCTCTAAGATAAACACCACACATCACCTGGCCTCACGCGGCCATTCACAGCCTTAAGCATAGCAGAGACCTCGCGTAAGTGGCGTTATCGCTCCCTCAACGCAAGGGCCGACAATGACCGACAGGCAGACGACCAACGAGGCACCGGCGTGAGCCGGCGGGTTAGCGGATGACGCTTCCCGCCTCCCCAGCCCCGCCGCACACGCTCGCCCCAATTGAGCCTCCCGTGGCGCGAGCCGGACTCACCCACCCCGAGAACTCCCCATCGTTTCCTGCAAGTCCATATCCCCCGGCAGCGCCTTCTGAGCCACTCGATGCCCACGCGTCTCATTCGCCGCGATGAATGCCAGCGGCACCACCATCAGGCAGAGGATCAGGTAACACCCCACCACCAGCGAGAACTCCATGTTCAGGTCCCGCGAGAGCTGCGCAAAATCCATCCAGTCGCCGCCCCCCTTCGCCGCCGCATACTCCGCCCGGGCGGCCGGGTTTGTCAGCAACTGGTTCGCAAACGCAAGGTTATGGAACAGGAACCATAGCCCCAGCATCCCATACAGTGGCCGCTCCACCGACAACCTCAACCCCAGCCCGGTGAACGCACGGTAGAGAAACACCCCGGCAAACAGCAACTCAAACCCGTGCCCGGAAGCCTCAATGACCAGCATGTGCCCCTTGTTCCACGCCAGCAGTGAATACACGACCACCCCCGCGCCGACACAGATCGTGGCCACCGGCCGCCTCCGCATTCGCCACCCCAGATACAGCATCGCCACCATCACGACGACCACCAGCCCAGGCACCTGATCGAACCAGCGGGTAACCCCGCCGCCATAGTGAAAATCAAACGCGGGAATCGCCGGCCGACCGAAAACCCACGCCGCCACCGCGTGCCCCAATTCATGAATGATCACCGGCAGCGGCATCAGCACCGTCCCAAGCGGTTTCCACCAGGTGATCAGCAGCGCCAGCGGCAATCCCCACCCAAGGGCAATCCACGCCTGCGTGTGCAGCCCAAAGACAAACCGACTTCCCCGCCGTGCTGGTAACCGCATCGCTGAACTCCTCCCCTCAAATTCTACCAACACGACATCGCCACGCCATCCCCGGCCAAGGCCCCATGATTCGACGCCTCACCCCCGCACCACCCCGACGCCTCCGCCGCTCTTCCGGGACAAGCCCGGTAAAGCATCCAACTCCGCTTCCTCCGCTGCCTCCTGTTCAGTTTCCGCCCCTGTGGCACGTGCCGCCTGCGCAGCATCTCGCCTGGGCGCGCAGGACACAGGGGTCATCATCCATTGCATCCAGTAATGGCATAACGGCATCGACTATTATCCTGGACACCGGGAAACGGGCGCCCGTCTCAGCCCCAACGGGGCGAACTTCATAAGCCTGGGGCATCGCCCTGGTTGTTCTACACAAGTCTTGGCGCTCACTTGGCCCGGAACCCCAGGTCAGAACTCTCGCCTAGTAGACACGCCTCACGACGCCCCGAGGCCAGCGCCCCAGGGGCCGGGCGTTCCACAGTGGCCCGGCCGCCCCGGCCGGAGCCTTTCGGGGAGGTACCGCGATGCTTGCGGGAGGCGTTGGCGCCCCAACTCAAAGAGGCGACACTACTTACCGTTCCACACAAGATGTGTAGAACAACCAGGGGCATCGCCCCAGGAATCAGTCGTCAGCACACACATGAGCCCTGAAAGGGCGACACATCTTTCAGCACCGTATTCGCTCCAACCACCCCCTGACGCGCAACTTGCATCTGCCCGGAAAAACGGGCATGCCCGCGAAGGCGAAAGCAGCAACAGCGTGCTGGCGGTGCTGTGAGTTTGGGTTACCGTTGATGAATCACGCCGCGCGGGCGGAAACACCCTCGCGGTGCCTTGCAGGATGGCAAGATGAGCCGGACAATATGAACCGCGTCCTGCTTTGTTTGTCTCCTGCTTTGTTTGTCTCTGCCCCCCTGAATCGCACCTAAGTCCTTATCAGCACTGCGCTCCCGGCCCCCTCCCTCCACCCCTGGAAAACGTGCGCCTCTTGCCTTTCCAATCGCACGTAAGTCATCGAAGGCACCAGCGTGAAGGTCGGGCGGCGGAGGGTGACGGGCTCACGAAGAGCGAGCGAAGGACCAGATGACTGGGCGACTGAAGTCGGCCCCACTTTGGGGCGGAACTGAAGCGACTGCAGCTTTCGCTTCTACGGGGTTCCGGGTGTTTGTGTGTCGCAATCCCCCATTCCTATGCCATAGGCTACGATTTGCCGCCCCTGACTGCGGCCGCAAAACGAGAACTCCTGGCAGAACGGGCAGCCCCCCCCGGTTTCTGCTAACTTGGCGAGGGTTGTTGTGTCTGGACTGATGAGGCCGAGATCGTGAACACATGACGATGCGAAATCGCACAACCTGTCTGCTCCTGATATTGCTGAGCCCGCTGTGTATGGCGGCAGGCAGGACGGATCAGGAAATGGCCGCAATGGTGGACGGACAAGTCCGTCTCCGGGGCGAGATTCTGCACACAGCGATCGACAACACGTGGACGGTAGACGCTGTTCTGCGGCGCGCCGGCGGGGACGAGGTTCTCAATGCACCTCTGACCCACATCGAGGTCCTCGGTGGCGTCCGGTGGCTGGATGAGCGCGTTTGCCAGGTGAAGGTGCAGCTAAGTGCCGAGGCGGTGGCGGACGCGATTGTCGCCGCCGTGGACGCGAGCAAGGACCGGCCGGTCGATCCCAAATGGCTTCGCGACAAGTTGTCGGCTTGGAAAGGGACGGCTTTCACCGCGATTGGCTCCAATGCGGCCGCACTGCCGATCGGGGCGAATCCCGCGCCCACTGATGTGCCGACGTCAGCTCAGGCAGTCACCGCGATTCCTGCCGCGGTGCGATACACCCTGCCCGATGAGCCGCCTCAATGGGTGTTCGGGCTGGCCGATGCCCAGGGCGTTGCCAGTTCGGCCGGGAACCCGCTCAAGACCGCTCGCCTCGCCGAGGGGCAGGCCATCGCCACGCTGCAGGATCGCATTCGGGCGTTGGAGGTCCAGCAGGGTGTCACGCTGGGCGCCATCGCCGACAAGACGCCACGCGCCAGCCGGGCGATTGCCCAGTCCCTGCAACAGGCCCGCGTTTACAAGACTGAGTACCGCGCCGATGGGTCGGTGCTCGTGCGCATGTCCTTGAACCTCCGCATCCTGTGGGGCCAACTGGACGCCGCACGCCAGACCGCCCCGAGCGGCCGATAGTTCCGCCGACCAGCTTTTGCAGTAGAATGCCCCGCATGGCTCACAAGACACCGACGCTTCAAGATTACGAGGACCATATCAGTCACCTGCTGGCGCAGGAGGATGATGCGCTGCGGCTGGCACGCGAGGACACGCAGAAGGCGGGCATGCCGCCTATCAACGTTTCAGCCACCGAGGGGAAGTTGCTGCATGTGCTGGCATGCAGCGTCGGGGCCAGGCGTATCCTGGAGATCGGGACGCTGGGCGGTTATAGCGCGATCTGGCTGGCTCGGGCGATGCCGGCCGACGGGCGGCTGGTCTCGCTGGAACTGGACCCGCACCATGCGGAAATCGCCCAGAAGAACATCGCCCGCGCAGGGCTCTGTAAAGTTGTGGAGATTCGCGTCGGGCCGGGTATGGAATCGCTGGCAAAAATGACCGCGGCCGGCGAGGCACCTTTCGACGTGGCGTTCATCGACGCCGACAAGGAGGGCTACCCGGATTACCTGGAAAAGGTCTATCCCCTGGTTCGTAGCGGCGGTCTGATTCTCGCCGATAACACCCTGCGACTGGACGCTGGGCCCACTGCGGGCATTCCGCGTTACAACGCGGCGGTCGCCAGGCACCCGGGGCTGAATTCGATCCTTATCCCGGTTCTGCGCGGCGACGGACTGGATGGACTGCTGGTCTCGGTGAAGACGGGGGCGTAATGGGCTTGGACGTATCTCGCCGCTAATGCCATTAATTTGGGGTTTTTCCTCTTCAAATCAACCGGAGTCTGCGGTATCCTGTTGATGGTCTGTGGACGTTTGGCGATGGATCGCCAGGCGCCGATCCAATGTATCGGCGGGAATATCATGGAACGAAAAGACGTCTCTCGGCGTATCTGCGTCCTTGTGGCCATCGCTTTCTGGGTCTTCTGCTTTGTGGCGCTGGCCAGTTTTCATTCGGACGACTGGCCCAGTCACCAAGTCTATCCTCATCCGCCCATGCAGAACCTCTGCGGGCCAGTGGGCGCACTGCTGGCCTATTACTGCTTCTTGTTCATCGGCCAGGGGATTTTCCTGATTCTGTTCTTTACCGGTATCTGCCTGGCCATCTGGATTTCCAGGGCCAAGGTGAGCGACCTGTGGCTGCGGGCCATCGGACTGCTGCTGCTGTCGGTGGCGTTCGCAGCGACGGTCAACAGCATTCATCCCGGCGGCGTTAGCAGTTTCCCTGAAGGGCATGGCGGCCTGCTGGGCATTGCGGCCACGACATTCCTGCAGAGCGTGTTTGCCAAGGTCGGCGCGATGATCGTGCTGGCACTGTCGTTCTGCATCGGACTGATCCTGGCGGCGGACGAACTGGTGGTTCGCGTACCGGAACTGGTGTGCAACGTCGTTGGAGCGGCCAAGTCGCACTTGCCGCAAGGCGCCAGCCAGGGCGAGCAGGATAGCGGCGGGGCGGGCCTGCCGAAACTCGACGGGCTCAAGCGGCTCTGGACAAGCCTGAAGCCGCAGCGGGAGGAAGAGGTCGTCGAGCCGCCGGTGGTCAGGCCAGGCACCGTGTATCCAGAGGCGGGGCGGGCGAGAGTCGTACTGCCGAGGATCAACAATCTTTCGGCCCCGAGGCCGCAGCAGCAGGATGACGACGACGAGCCGTTCAAGCGGCCGGTTATGCTGGACCTGAGCAAGGCCGGCGAGGCGAAGGATAACGCGTTCCTGAACCTGGCGGCGCCGGATCGGGTGGAACTGGATTACGAATATGACGAGGATATCCCGATGCCGGCGGCCGATGCTGCGCACGCGGGGGAAAATGACCCGCCCCCGGCGGCTTTGGCGGTGGTGCCGCCCGTTGGGGAGCAGGCGGTGAAGGCGCCGGAAAAGGCGGCGATCATCGTTCGCCTGCCCAGCCAGATGAAGCCCGTGCGCACGGCGCAGACTCCGCAATCGGCCGCTACCACGCAGGAACTGGGCGAGTATCACATGCCTGGATGGAATCTGCTGGCCGAGGCCGAGCACGGGTACACGGAGAGCCAGGAGAAATTCGTCCGCGAGCAGGCGGCTATCCTCGAGCAGGCGATCAAGGAGTTTGGCATTGACGCGCAGGTGGTCGAGATCGACACCGGCCCGGTGATCACGATGTATGAGATCACGATGGCGCCGGGCACGAAGGTGTCGCAGATCCTGTCGCTGCAGAACGACATTGCCAGGGCTCTGGCGGCGACCACGGTGCGCATTGTGGCTCCGGTACCGGGCAAGAGCACGGTGGGGATCGAGGTGCCCAATGCCCAGAAGGAAAAGGTGCGTCTGAAGGAACTGCTGCAACTGGCGCCCGAGGCCCAGCAGCAGAAGATGCTGATCCCGCTGTTCCTGGGTAAGGATGCCAGCGGCATGCCGCTGGTGGCGGACCTGGCGGCGATGCCTCACTGTCTGATCGCCGGTACCACCGGTTCGGGCAAGAGCGTGTGCATCAACACGATCCTGATGTCGATCATGTACACGCAGCGGCCGGACATGGTGAAGCTGATCCTGTTCGATCCCAAGGTCGTGGAAATGGCTCCGTTCAAGGAGATTCCGCACCTGATGTGCCCTGTGATCAACGAGAGCGGCAGGGCGGCCAGCGTGCTGGAATGGGCCTGCGAGAAGATGGACGAGCGGTATGAACTGCTGGCTGAGGCGGGCGTTCGGAACGTCGCCGGCTATAACAAACTGACCCGCGAAGAACTGTGCGAGAGGTTCAAGCCGTCCTCCGAAGAGGAAGAAGCCAAGATACCCAAGAAGCTGCCGTACATGGTGATCGTGATCGACGAATTGGCCGATCTGATGATGACCAGCGGCAAGGAAGTGGAAGGATCGATTGTGCGTCTGGCACAGAAGGCTCGCGCGGTGGGCATCCACCTGATCCTGGCGACCCAGCGGCCGCAGGCGACGGTGGTGACGGGGCTGATCAAGGCGAACATGCCGTGCAAGATCGCGTTCCGGGTGGCGAGCCGGATGGACAGCCGCATCGTGCTGGACCAGAACGGGGCAGACCTGCTTTTGGGCCAGGGCGACATGCTCTATATGCCGCCGGGTTCCAGTCGCCCGATTCGGGCGCAGGGGACGTTTATCGATGACAAGGAAATCCGCGACAGCGTCAAGCTCGTCGCGAGCATGGCGGCTGCTCAGTACGAGCCGGAACTGGTGCAGATCCGCTCCGTGCCGGGCGATGGCGCGTCGATGGAGAAGGATGACTTGTTTGATGACGCGGTACGCGTGGTGCTGGAGACCAAGCGTGGCAGCGTGAGTTTGCTGCAGCGTCGGTTAACGATCGGATACGCGCGGTCTTCGCGGTTGATCGAGGCGATGGCGGCGGCCGGAATCTTGGGCGATTACAAGGGCTCGCAGGCTCGAGAGGTGATGCTGACGCTGGAGGATTGGGAAGCGATGCGGAGCCAGCAAAAGGCCGATGAAGACGATGGCATGAGCGTGTAATGGCGGGCCCTGCAGAGACCGATGCGCACGCCACTGGGCGGGTAAAGCCCGGGGCGCCTAGAATCAGCTAACTGAGCAATAACGTCTCTTCAGGGAAGGCCATGAGCATGCAAGTGAAGATCCCCGCTCTCGGTGAGTCCATCACGCAGGCGACCATTGTTAAGTGGCACAAGCAGGAGGGCGACCGCGTTGAACGGGATGATGCCCTTTGCGAGTTGGAGACCGACAAGGCCAATGTGGATGTCCCGGCACCTGTCGCGGGGATCATGCACCGCATCAAGAACGAAGGTGATGCCGTCGCCATCGGCGAGGTGATCGCTGATATCTCGCCGGCCAGCGAGACCGAAGCGGGTGGCTTGCCCTCCGCTCCTGCCACCAAGAGCGTATCTGCCGCCCCTGTGACAGTTCCGGCCAAGCCGGTGCCAACGCCCGAGCCAGCCACTGCTGCCAAGCCGCAGCCCCTTGCCGCAGCCCAGCCGCAGTCGCAGCCGGTCGCCGAGAAGCCGCTGAGTCCCGCCGTGCGACGGGTCGTGACCGAAAGCGGCGTTAATCCCGCCGACATCTCCGGCACGGGTAAGGGTGGGCGGCTCACCAAGGAGGATGTTCTGGCCCATGCCGAGGCACAGAGCGATGTCACGCCATTCCCAGGCGCTGCACCATCGCCGACGGCTCCGACGGTAGCGCCTGTGCCAGGGGCGCGCGTTCTTGCCGTCCCGCCCTCTGCGACCGCTGGCGACGGCACGCGTCGCGAGCCGATGAGCCGCATGCGCCGCAAAATCGCCGAACGCCTGGTCAATGCCCAGCACACGGCCGCCATCCTGACGACATTCAATGAGATTGATATGTCGGCCGTTCAGGAACTGCGAACTAAGTATAAGGATAAGTTCGCTGAGCTGCACGGCGTGGGGTTGGGCCTGATGTCGTTCTTCGTGCGGGCCTGTGTGCTGGCGCTGCATGAGTTCCCTCGCGTCAACGCGTTTCTCGAAGGTGACGACGTGGTCTACCACGATTACGTGCACTTGGGGATCGCCGTCAGTACTGAGCGTGGTTTGACCGTGCCAGTGCTACGTCATGCTGAACTGATGGGCTTTGCCGATGTTGAGTCGGAGATCAAACGCCTTGCCACCGCCGCACGCGATGGCAAGCTGGCCATCGAAGAACTTTCAGGCGGCACTTTCACGATCACCAATGGCGGCATCTTCGGATCGCTGCTGTCTGCCCCGATTCTCAATCCTCCGCAGTCGGCCATATTGGGAATGCACACCATCCAGAGACGCCCTGTCGCCGTCGGTGACAAGGTGGAGATCCACCCCATGATGTACGTTGCATTGTCCTACGATCATCGAATGGTCGACGGGCATGACAGCGTGTCGTTCCTGGTGCGGGTCAAGCAACTGGTGGAAGATCCGACACGGCTGATGCTGGATGTGTAAGCGAGGGCGAGCGCTCGTCCGTGGCGTCGCCCCTATAACCTCATTGCCATAGGTGAACACGTATGGACGCCTTGGACCTGATCATCATCGGCGCTGGCCCGGCAGGATATGTCGGAGCCATTCGCGCTGCGCAACTCGGGATGAAGGTCGCTGTCGTGGAGAAGCAGTACCTCGGCGGGACGTGCCTGAATGTCGGCTGCATCCCCTCCAAGGCACTGCTGGATGCCACCCACGAATACACGCTGGCCAAGACTCATTTTGCATCGCGAGGGATCAGGGTCGGCGACCTGACGGTCGATCTGGCCGCCCTGATGGAGTTCAAGAACAAGGCCGTGCGGACTCTCACCGGCGGCGTGGGCGGTCTCTTTAAGAAGCACGGCGTCCAGCATGTGAAGGGTCAGGCGCAGTTGGCGTCGGTGGGGTCGGTGCGGGTGACCAGCAGCGGGCAGACCACGACGCTTACCGCTTCTAGAATTCTCATCGCCACCGGCAGCGAACCGGTGTCCCTTCCCAGCCTCCCCATTGATGGCGTGCGCATCTTGACGTCCACGCAGGCATTGGCGTTGCCGCGCGTGCCGGAGCGACTCCTGGTTGTGGGCGCTGGCGCGATTGGGCTGGAGTTGGGGTCTGTCTGGAGCCGTCTAGGCAGCAAGGTGACGATTGTCGAGTTCCTCGATCACGTCGCAGCCAATGCCGATGGCGAACTCGCCGGCCTCCTGCTCAAGTCGATGCAGAAGCGGGGGATGGAGTTCCGGCTGTCGTCCAAGGTAGAGTCGGCACAGGTGCAGGAGGGCGGCGTGAAGGTGTCTATCACGTCCGGCGACAATCAAGTGGAACTGGTCGTGGATCAGGTATTGGTGTGCGTTGGCCGCCGGCCAGCCACGCGCGGGCTTGGCCTGGAGACCCTGGGCGTCAGCATCGACCAGCGAGGGTTCGTGGGCGTGGATGGGCATTACCAGACGAACGTCGCTGGCGTCTTTGCCGTCGGGGACTGCATTGGCGGGGCGATGCTGGCCCACAAGGCAAGCGATGAGGCCGTGGCGGCCGTCGAGTTGATGGCCGGCAAGGCGGGGCATGTCAACTACAACGCCATCCCAAGCATTATCTACACCGATCCCGAACTGGCGACCGTCGGGCTCTCTGAAGAAGAGTGCCGCAAGCAGGGCACGGCAATCAAGATCGGCAAGTTCCCCTTCTCGGCCAACGGCCGGGCACGATGCATGGACGACACCGAGGGCCTGGTGAAGATCATCGCCGACGCGAAGACAGATCGCGTCCTGGGTATCGGCATCCTGCACTCGCGCGCATCCGACCTGATCGGCGAAGCGACACTCGCGATGGAATACTCCGCCAGCAGCGAAGACCTGGCCCGCACGGTGCACGCCCATCCGACGCTCACCGAGGCGATCAAGCAGGCCGCCCTCGCCGTTGATGGGCGGCCGACCGACCTGTAGGCAGCCGGGCGTCTTCGGTTATCCTTGCCGCCCGATGCGGCGGCTGAAGGCTCAATACTTTTTCACGTTTGGCGTCATGGGGTGCTTGCTGCCCTACGTGCCGCTCTACCTGCGCGACCGGTCCATCGACGAAACCCAGATCGGCTGGGTGCTGGGGATCGGCAGCGCGGCGATCATCATCTCGCCGGTGCTGGTGACGCTGATTGCCGATGCTCATCTGGAAGCCCGGCGTGTGCTGGCGATGCTGCTGTTCCTGACGGCCGGGGCACTGTGCGTGCTTCCGGCGGCGACCGCGTTCACTCCAATCCTCCTGCTTTACTTCGTTATGAGCGTGGCGCAGGTGCCGACGATCCCGCTGCAGGATGGCATCAACTTCAGTCTTCAGGAACAGGCACGCCTGGCCGGCGAACGACTCACCCCGTTTCATCACATCCGCGTCTGGGGCACGATCGGGTTCATTGTGTCGGGGATGCTGCTGTTTGTGGCAATGAGTTGTGGGTTGCCCGTGACGTCGGCGCTTTACGGCGGAGCGATCTGCGCGGCACTGGCCGGGCTGAATACCTTCCGCCTCCCCCGTCTGCCTGATAGGGCGGCGCAGCCTGCGGGCGGATTGCCGACGCTGGTCGCGGCAAAGGTGCTGTTCTCACGCGGGATGATCGCGTTCAGCATCGCGAGTTTCCTGCTGCAGGTTGCGGGGGCGGCATACTACGGCTTCTACTCGATCTACCTGACCAAGGGTTTGGGATTGTCTCCTAGATGGGCTGGCCCGGCGGCCAATGTCGGAGTCGTGTTTGAGGTCGCGTTTATGCTCAGCTTCGGGGTTCTGCTGCGCAGGCTCGGGATGCGGAATCTGCTGATCTGCTGCACGGCGGCCGTGCTGCTGCGCATGACGCTCCTGGGGACTGTCGCGACCATTCCGGTGGCGGTGGGTTCGCAGGTGCTCCACGGCGCGATGGTGCTGCTGCTGCATGTGGCGCCGGCGGTGCTGCTGAACAGCTATGCCGAGGATGGGTTCCGCCACTCCATGCAGGGGCTTTACACGATGCTGATTGTCGGACTGGGGAGAATCGTCGGCAATATCGCTGCCGGCCCGATTGCCAAGGCCAGCCCCACCGGGGTCTATCTCTGGTCGGCTGCGCTGGTGGCGGTGGCGCTGGTCCTGCTGATCATCGGGTTTCATGATCGCGCAGTCCGCGGGCAGGGCGAGGGGGGAAAAGATCCATCGCCTGCCGGGTAGCACGGGAAAGACTGATCAGAAGGGCTCTACGCGCACTTCTTCCAAAAGCCGCTGAACATCCTTGGGACGGACAACACCTGGCGTGGAGGTCAGGGCGTTGGCGGCGCCGCAGGCGATGCCGAGCCGGGCGCAGTGGACGGGCGACTTGCCGGCGGCCAGGCCGGCGGTGAATCCCGCGGCGACCGCGTCGCCGGAGCCGATGGGATTCACCGCAACCACCTTGGGCGAGATCAGTCGCCAGACGCCGCCCGGGCCTGCGAAGACGGCGCCTTTGGCGCCCATCGTGATCAGGGCTTGTCTGGCGCCCAGTCCCAGCAGTTGGCCGATCGCTTGCCGCAGGTCGTCATCGGTCTTGATCGCCGTCTTGAGCGTGGTTGCCAGTTCATGGCGATTGGGTTTGACCATCGTGGGCGCAAATGGCAGCGCAAGTTCCAGCGGCTTGCCGCTTGAGTCCAGGATCACCGCCACGCCCGCCTTCTGGCCCAGTTCTGCGCAGTGGGCGTAGAAATTGATCGGGGCTGAGGGCGAGAGGTTGCCCGACAGGAGCATCGCCTGGCACTGGGGGAGTTGCTGCTGGATGAGGACGAGCAGCGACTCCCAGTGGTCGGCCGACACCGGGGCGGCTTCTTCTACCAGTTCGGTGGTGGTGCCGGCCGCGCTATCGGTGATGGTGATGCAGGTGCGGGTGGGAGCAGGAACCTCAATGAACTGGTGACGGATATTCTCGGCGTCGAGTTGATGCCGCATGAACTCACCTGACTCGCCGCCGAGGAAGCCGGTGGCCAGCACCTCGTGCCCCAGCGTCATCAGGACGCGGGCGACATTGACGCTCTTGCCCGAGGCGTTCTGCTGGACTTCCAAGGCGCGGTTGACCTCATCGACCTCAAACTTCGCAAAGACCATGGATCGCTGCACGGTGGGCGCAGCGCCGACACACAGGATCATCGTCGCTCCTTGGCTCTACTCGCCTGGGATATAGCTGATCACGCCGTCGAACGGACTGGAAGCGGTGGCGTAGCGTTTCTTGCCGATGCGGCCAGACTGATACGAGAGGCGGCCCGCTTCTAGTGCGTGACGCATCGCCTGGGCCATCTTCACTGGGTCTTTGGCGTGGGCGATGCCGGTATTGAGTAGCACCGCATCGGCGCCAAGTTCCATCGCGATGGCGACGTCACTGGCGGTTCCGACACCGGCATCAACGACCACCGGGAAGGTGGGATCGCCATCTTTGAGCAGTTCCAGGCAGAGGGAAATATTCAGCGGATTGAGGATTCCCTGACCCGAACCGATCGGGCTGCCGGCCGGCATGACGGCGGCGGCTCCGGCTTCCTTGATGCGCACTGCTGAGCGTGGGTCATCGCTGGAGTAGGCCAGGACGGTAAAGCCTTCCTTCACGAGTTCCTTCGTCGCTTCGATGGTGCCGATGGGATCTGGCAGAAGCGTCTTCTTGTCGCCCAGAACCTCGAGCTTGACCCAGGCCGCGCCGGGGTTGCCCTGCTTTTCCAGCAGGTCGCGTCCCAGCAGCGACACGCGGATGGCATCCTCGGCGGTGAAGCACCCGGCCGTATTGGGCAGGATCGTATATTTTGACAGATCGAGGTGGTCCAGGAGCGACCGTCCCTGGGCATCGATCAGCCGTTCGCGGCGGACCGCAACGGTCACCACCTGGCAGCCGCTGGCTTCCAGGGCCTGCTGCATGATGTCGTAACTGGCGTATTTGCCGGTGCCCACGAACAGACGATTGCGGATCTCAAATTTGCCGATCTTCAGTGTTTCCATGATGTTCTTTCGATGTTTCAGCCGCCGCCGACGAAGGTGACGATCTCCACGGCGTCGCCATCGTTCAGGGCGGTTTCATACTTCTCGGACCGCAGCAGCCGCCGGTTCAGCTCCACTGCGACACTGCGCGGCAGCAGCTTGAGCTGCTCCAGCAGGGCAGTGACGGTCGTTCCGTCAGGCAGGTCGCGGGGCTCGCCATTGACTGTCACCTTCATAGGCGGCCGATTATAGAACCACCGGGGCCGGTCACAAGCACCAGGTCTGAGGTGGCAAGCAGCGGCGTGCCGGAAAATCCGAGCAAGCACGAAATATGAAGCACGAAATACGAAACAAATGCGGAAACGGAAGAAACTCGAAACAGCAAACGTGGAGCGGTGCGGACATCGGGCACGTCGCCCGGATTTCTGGGGCACGCCCGCACGCAGCGCATACCGGGACGCCCTTGGCGTCAAGCCCGCAACTGAAACTTATGTGGCCCCTGCTTGTGCGATTGCTGCTATGCGCTATGATGTTTTGCTTACGGAGGAATTACCCTCCGTCTACAAAGGAGTCCGCTATGGCTGGAAAAGCTGCTTCCAAGAGTGAGATCATCACGAAGATCGCTGCGACGACAGAACTGTCTCGCAAGCAGGTCGGCTCAGTGTTCGATGCGCTGAGCGCTGAGATCAAGGCCGCGTTCGGCAAAAAGGGGCCGGGGATCTTCGTCGTGCCTGGCCTGATGAAGGTCATGGTCATTGAGAAGCCTGCCGTGAAGGCTCGCAAGGGCATCAACCCATTCACCAAGCAGGAGCAGATGTTCAAGGCCAAGCCTGCCCGCAAGGTCATCAAGGTCCGCCCGCTCAAGGGCCTGAAGGACATGGCGAAGTAATCGCTTCGTCTTTCCCCGCGATGAAACGAGAACCCCCGGCATTCTGTGTGCCGGGGGTTTCTGTTAAATCGTCACGCTTCCGGTTCGTCGCGACTGGTCTCAATCAGTTGCCGCGCGTGTGATGGCCTCCGCCGGGCAGCCGATATCACCGACAGTGACCTCACCGGTCCATTGGCGGGATTCGGGGTTGGCGAAGCCCTGTTTCAGTGCGACGAAGCTGACCGTGCGGGTGGCGCGGATGCAGGCGCCCAGGGGGCGGCCCGTATCGCAATCCATGCCGGAAGGCAGATCGACGGCGAGGATCGGAACGCTTGCGCCGTTGGCGGCGGCCGCGAGCGAGGGGAAAGGGTCACGTGGCGGTTCGGTCAGCCCGGTGCCAAAGATGGCATCGACGATCAGTGCCCAGCGGTGCTGAGCGATAAGGCCGACGCTGGCCGGCTCGGCGAGCAGTCCCATCGCCTGGATGATGTTCCAGTTGATCAGGGCATCGCCCGTGTAGCGGGCGGGATCGACGGTCAGGCCGATGTGGACCGAGTGGCCAATGTTGTGCAGGTTTCGGGCGACGGCGAGGCCATCGCCGCCGTTGTTGCCGCCGCCGCAGAGGATCAATACGTCGCCCCTCTGGCCGGTGAGCATGCTGAGGGCAGCGTCCACGACGGCGCGGGCGGCATTCTCCATCAGGACGATGCCGGGCATGTGATAGTGATCGATGGCCAGTGCGTCGATGCGTCGAACCTGCTGTCGCGAGAGATAGTAGGTGGGGCAAGGCATACCGCAGCATTATACTCGGTTGGACTTATGGGTGATTCAGCCAATCTGCAGGTGAAGGTGGTTCCGGGGGCATCGCGCACGCGAGTGGCGGGGCGGTACGGCGAAGGGATCAAGGTGCAGGTGGCGGCCGCCCCTGAGAAGGGGAAGGCCAACGAGGCTGTCTTGGAAGTGCTTGCCGAGTGGCTCGGGGTGCGGGCGGGCCAGGTGGCGATTATCTCCGGCCATACACAGCCGCGCAAACTGGTGCGCATAGACGGAATCACCCCGGGGCACCTTGCGGAGCGTCTGAAGGGGATAGAGAAGAAGGCATGATGCAGAAACCAGGATGACGAGTTCTGGTCATGGCGCGAGTCTATGGCTGGCCGTGGCCAGAATATGCCTGGTCTTGACCTGCTTACTGAATATCCCGGCCACGGATGCCATCTTGGGTGAGATTGGGGTGTGGCTGGCCGTCGTTGGCCGGCAGGATGTTGGTTGCGGCGACCGGCTCAGCGTGGCCGTCGGCGAAGAGGAACGTGCGCGTGCCGCCGGGTGCGAACCAGCCCTTTTCGGCGACGAGGGGATAATGCACGGACATCCATTCGCCGGCCAGCGCTTTCTGGGATGGATAGCGTACCGATGAGAGTTTCTGTCCCATGGAGGGCTGAGGGTTGCTGTAGGCGCTGGCGGTGGTGGACATGGCGTTGATCTGATCCGGGCTGTGGTAGAACGCCATGGAGTAGGCGTAGGAGGTGCTGTCGTATTGCGCCTGGGCGGTGAGGTCGGCCGGGCAGAAGAAGACGCCGGGCTTGCCGCCGCTGCGTACAGCGTAGGGTTCGAGCACTGGGCGGAATCCGCGCCCCATCCAAAGCCAGATGCCGGCCGTGGGGGGCGAGCGGTCGTCCAGGGCGGGATATATGCCCTTGTTGTCGTCGCTGTACATCGTAAACGCGTAGCCGAGCTGGCGCAGGTTACTGGCGCAGGCGATCTGCTGGGCCGCACGGCGGGCCCTGGCCAGTGATGGCAGCAGGATCGAGATCAGCAGGGCGATGATGCCGATCACGACCAGGAGTTCCACAAGTGTGAAACCGTCGGCGGTGCTGCGAAGGGGGCGTGGTCTAGTCATGTGGGGGGCGGATGATACGGGCAAAGGCTGAGCCTGCAATGGGTGGGCAACAGCAGGTCCGGGAGACCACTGTAATCCCGAAGCAAGGAATCTTGCGACCCGGCTCGCGGCGGCGGCGGGCGTGGGTTTGACACGGCTGTTGGTTTGACACGGCGGCTGGGCGGCTTACTCTGGAAGGGATGCTGGACAAAGTATTTTCCGACTGGTGGGTCACTCGCGTGCATCCGTATCGGGATGTGGCGCCCGAGAAGCTGGCGGCCGAGCGCGAGACCGAGAAGAAACAACAGGAATACAACCGCCACTACGCCGACTTCCTCAATCAGGCGGTGCTGCCGGCGGTGGAGGAACTCGTCGAGTTTCTCAAGCGCCAGCACGTGGTGTTTCACGTGACAAGCTGGGGCAATCAGCTTGCCGTGCGCATCCATCTGACCTGGCGGTGGGGTGAACTGGTGATCATGCAGAGCCACGAGGACTGCGTGACGTTTGAACATCACATCATCACCGAGGGCGAACGCCGCGGCGAAGATTCGGCCGACGACCATACCCATACCTATGACCTGCGCGACCCGATCCCGGGGATTGTGGCCGATCAGGAACTGGCGTTCTTCCTAAGCCGGTTGGCGCAGGACCTGGTCGAGGATGAAGAGCCCGAAGGTCCGCCGGAAGAAGAGGAATAGAACCCGCTGAACGGAAAATCCGAAATCTCAAATCCGAAATCCGAAATCTGAATTCGGTTCGAGTTTCGAGCTTCGAGCTTCGTGCTTGCTTCCCCTTTTACGATCTCGACGCGATGGCGGCCGACAGCGGGCGGAGGATGCGAGGCACGATCTGGCTGATGCAGATGGCGTCAGCTTTCTCGGCCAGTTCAAGGCAGATGCTTTCCATCGACTGCCTGGGCCGGTCTCCCCAGTAACGACGCATGACGACGTACACGCTGATGATGTCGTCCTCGTAGTCGCCCGTGCGCACCTGGTAGCCGTTGGTGCGCGTCACCAGTTCGAGGCGGGCCTGAAGGCGACAGTCATCGCTCAAGGCGACCGTGATCACCGGCTGGAAGTCCACCGGTTTGGCACCTTCGGCTTCGAGCAGGCAGTTCAGTGGAGACTCACCATAGAGGGTATCGGAAACGATCTCGTCGTGGTTGCCGGTGAAGGTGAGATCGAATCCGAATAGAACATCCAGATATTCGATTTCAAGCGGGCTGATCCCCAGGTGGCATGGCGCCATCTCAAGGGCCAGCGAGTGCAACTGCATGGCGTCGGCGATCGTGGCAGGATTCACATGCCCCGCGGCCAGCCGCTTGGGCTCAAGACTCAGCCAGCGATACGATGCGTCCTTGCGCTCCTCCTCAAGGCTCAAGGCTCCGCTGTCTTCTTTGCGGAAGCGCGTCATGCCGGGAAATCCCTTCTGCATTCTTTCGAAAAAGTGCAGCACCGTCTCACGCTGGTTGGGCAGATTCATCTGCGATCCCAGGCGCATGTTGACGTAGAAATCTTCGCAGAACGCAGAATAAGGGTTGGACGACATATGGACTAACTCCTGATGCGCGTAGCAGCCTAGCCCAAGCCACCGCGAACATCAATCCCAAGAGCCACCTACCTCCTGCACCGGCCACAGCCATTGTGGACGGCCAAGCAGCGATAGTATAACGACTTGAATGAGCGATTGGTTCGTTGACGCCAAAAACGCC
Source organism: Tepidisphaerales bacterium (assembly GCA_038213005.1). Classification (GTDB taxonomy): domain Bacteria; phylum Planctomycetota; class Phycisphaerae; order Tepidisphaerales; family Tepidisphaeraceae; genus JBBQTU01. Next base: position 36,762 of record JBBQTU010000003.1, read on the forward strand.
AGCCCGTACAACATCCACTTCAATGCTCAAGCCGGTATATGCCCTGGTCGGCGAAGACGCGTTTCTGCAACTCGAAGAGTTGTCGGAGCTTGTGCGCACGGCGCCGGCTGACACTCTGCGCCTGGACATCGACGGTGAGGCTGCTCAGCTCGCTGATGTCCTGGATGAACTCCGCAGTTTCGCCATGTTTGGCGGCGGGAAAATCGTTGTTGTGCGTGAGGGAGATGACTTCGTTTCGCGATTTCGTGAGTCGCTTGAGAAATATCTGGCGGCCCCTTCGAGTAGCGCAACCCTGGTTCTGCGGATGCGCTCGCTTCCCGCCAACCAGCGCATCCACAAGCTCATCGCCAAGGCTGGCCAGATCATCGACTGCAAGCCACCCAAACAACTGGCCCGCTGGATCATGGAGCGTGGGAAAAACGTCCACGGCCTGACCATTGGCTATGATGTCGCCGAATTGCTCGCCAACCTCGTGGGAGAGAACCTGGGGCGACTGGACAGCGAATTGGCCAAGCTGGCACTTGCTGGCACCGGTGGTCGGCTGACCATGGCCGACATCAGCGGTACCGTGGCATTCCAGAAAGAGCAGAAGATCTATGAGATGACCAACGCCCTGTCGGCCGGGAATATCGAAGAGGCCGTTCGCCGCTGGCGACAGTTACTGCAAACGGATAAGTCCGCCGAGTTTCGCGGGATTACCTGGATCTGCCTGTGGCTGGAAAGCGTGCGCAAGGGGGTCGAGATGCAGAAGCGCGGCATCGCCCCGGCCGACATTGCCCGCGAATTGCGGATATGGCAGCGCGACACGATCCCGGCGTTCATGCGGGTTTGCCAGGCGATGGGTGAGCAAGGGGTCATGCGGGCGATGGCCCAACTGGCCGAGGTCGATTACCAGTCCAAGACTGGCGTCGGCGACGCGGCCGAGAATGTCGAGCGGTTCATGCTGTCTCTACAGCTTCACTAGAGGCCAATGCCGACCATCACCAAAATCGGCGAGCAGAAACGGCGTGCCAACCGGCGCAACATCCACCTCGACGGCGAATTCGTCTTTGCCTGCAACCAGAACGTCGTCCGTAAATTCAACCTTCATGTGGGCATGGTCATGGACGACGCCCAGTTGAAACAGGTGCTTGAAGGCGAGGTGCAGCAGGAATGCTTTGACCGGGCGATGCGATTCCTCGAAGCGCGCATGCACAGCCGGGCCGAACTGCAGCGGAAGTTGGCGCGTCATGAGTACGGCTCGCAGGTCATGACCCTGGTCCTGGATAAGCTGACGACACTCGGATACCTGGACGACGCCGAATTCGCCCGGCAGAAGATCCAGCAACTGCAGCGGCGTCTCCACGGCCGGCGCAGCGCCATGGCCCAGGTGCTCAAGGCAGGCGTGAAATCCCAAACGGCCCGAGAGGTTCTGGCCTCCGAATATTCGGCTGATGACTCCCTCGCGGCCGCCAAGGCCCTGATCGCCAAGCACCAACCGCGTCTGCGTTCTTTGGACCCAGTTACGGCAAAGCGACGCCTGCTGGGTCTTCTGCAACGCCGGGGCTTTGACTATGAGCTGATCAGGCCTCTGGTGGATCAGGCGATCCGCACAGACGAATCGCTATGCGATTGACCGGCCCCCATCAAGGTTTATGGTCTGCCCGGTGATGTAAGTTGCGTCGACGGCCAGGAAATACACCAGGCGCGCCACATCCTCGGGCGTCCCTGCTCGGCCCAAGGGGACCTTCTTGAGGTAGGCGGCCTTCTCGTTCTCCGGATAATCGTCCGGCCAATCGACCACGCCGGGGGCGATGCCATTGACGCGAATGGCGGGGGCCAACTCTTTTGCCAGGCCGCGGGTCAGGTTTGCCAAGGCCGCTTTGCTGGCGCAATATCGCAAATACCCCTTCATCGGACGCTGGCCCATCAGATCAAGCATGTTCACGATGCATCCACCGGCGGGCGCGGCCGCGAGCGCCGGGCGAAGCCTGTGCGACAGCAGCAGGGGGGCTTCGACATGGATAGCCGATAGCCGCCCGATCTGCGTCGCATCCGCGAGATCGTCAGGGACATAGAGCGAAGCGTTGTTGACCAGCAGGTCGAGCGTCGGCGAGAAGGCGGCCATTTGTGCGGCGATAGAGTCAGTCGCCGTCGGCAGTTCGGTCAGATCAGCCCGGATCGCCAAGGCCCTGCGGCCACACGCGATAATCTGGTCGCGCAACTCCGAGGCTTCGCGCTGGCTGCTCCGATAGGTGAACGCCACATGGAATCCTCGTGCGGCCAGGTGCAGAGCGATTGCCTTGCCAACCCGCCGGGCGGCACCGGTCACCAGCGCAATACGAGCGTTCGCTTCCATGCCCTGATCATAATCCATACGCGTCGCCGATGCCTCGCGGCATTTCGGTGCTGTCGCGACAATTCGCCGGCATGGGAGGCCGCCACTCCGTTCTTGTCCAACCCAACTGTCTTGGGAACTTATTGGGTGCTGAATCATCTGGCATTGACTTGGAGGCTGGGAACTGCGACCTTGGAGTCAATCGAATGGCGACTACACAAGCAAGCTCATCTTTGGTTGACGCGCCTGAGGGTCATGAATCCGCCGCTCGGCGGCTTCCTGATGACCTGCTGAGCCGTCTGGACGGCCAGGCCGCAGACGTTGCCGCCTGGTCGATGTTTGATGTCGACACTCAGGGGAAACTGGCACAGCGATATCTGGTGCTGACGTCTGAGCATTTGCTCGTGGTGGATGGCCAGGCGAGTCAGCGGATACCGGTAGACAGCATCACCGAGGCGCGCGTTGTCGAGGGCGTCGGCGTCGATCGGCTGATCGTTGTTGGTCAGGACGAGCGACTGGGGGACTTCCCTTACACCCGTCGCTGTCGCCGCGAGATGGCGCGGCTGCATCGCAAGCTCGAGCGGCAGTTGCCTGGCAAAGACGGCGAGACCCGCGAGCGCCCGCCCGAGTGGCTCGATGCTGTCGAGCGGGCGGCCGAAAGCCGCGAACACTGCGCCAAGTGCGGACAGATGATCCCCGCCTATGCCGAGGGCGTCTGCCCCCAGTGCCTGCAGAAACGCCGCATCCTGTGGCGTCTGCTGGATGTCGCCAAGCCCTATCGTGTGCGCATCTGGACCGCCCTGGCCTTGACGATCGGTTTCGGCCTCGCCGGCGCTGTGCCGCCGTATTTTATGAAGCGGATCGTCGATGATGGGATTGACGCCGGCAACATGCACGCGCTTTTGTTCTGGTCGGGCATGATGCTGCTGGCTGTCTGCGTCACCGAGGCCATCGGCGCCGGCCGCCTCTGGATACTCGCGGTGGTTGGAACCAAGGTCACCCGCGATCTTCGCATCGCCGTCTACGCGCATCTGCACGAGTTGTCGCTGCGCTACTTCGCCAAGCGTCGTACGGGCAGCCTCATCACTCGCGTGATGAACGACACCGACCGTCTTTGGGATTTCATCGTCTTTGGCTCGGTCGATTTCTTCCGCAATGTCGTCATCATCGGCGCCATCGCCGGCATGATGTTCTACATGGATTGGCGCCTGGCCCTCGTGGCTCTCTTGCCGCTGCCGATCATCGGCCTGTTCTCTTACATCCGTGGCATCACCATGCAGCGACTGCATGGCCGGCTCTGGACCTACTGGTCCCGCATGGGCGCGGTCGTAGGCGATGCCGTGCCCGGCATCCGCGTGGTCAAAGCCTTCGCCAATGAGAAGCGAGAGATCAAACGCTTCGAAGACCGCAACGTCGACTACGTGGACAAGGAAATCGAAATCCACAAAGCATGGACGACCATGGCCCCGGCCATGAGCATGCTCATGCGGGTTGGCTCCATCTGCGTCTGGCTGGCCGGTGGCTACCTCGTCATCAAAGGCCGCAGCGACCTGACACCCGGTGCCAAGCCGGCAACCATGGGCCTGCTTTTGATGTTCAGCACCTATCTCTGGCAGTTTTATGGCCCCATCATGGAACTGGCCAACTCCAATCGCATGGTGACCCGCGCCGCCACGAGTGCCCAGCGGGTGTTCGAGGTATTGGACACGCCGCCGGATATCTACTCAAAGGCCGATGCGATCTCCAAGGACCATCTGGACGGCCGGGTGGAGTTCCGCCAGGTGTCTTTCAGCTACGAAGGTGCCCAGCCGGCGCTGCGCGAGGTCTCGATGGTCGCCGAACCCGGCGAGATGATCGGACTCTGTGGCCCCAGCGGCGCCGGTAAGAGCACGTTCGTGAATCTCATCTGCCGCTTCTACGACGTCACCGACGGTCAGATCCTCATCGACGGCGTGGATATCCGCGACTACGACGTGCGCTGGCTGCGGCGACAGATCGGCGTGGTATTGCAGGAGCCCTATCTCTTCCACGGCACCATCTCCGACAACATCCGCTACGGCAATCCCGAAGCCGGCGACCAGCAGGTGATCACCGCCGCCAAGGCCGCCAATGCCCACGACTTCATCGTCGGCTTCCCCGACGGCTATGACACGATGGTCGGCGAACGCGGGCAATCTCTCTCCGGCGGTGAACGCCAGCGGATCAGCATCGCCCGCGCGATCCTGCATAACCCGCGCATCCTGATCCTGGACGAGGCCACCAGTTCGCTGGACACCGAGACCGAGAAGCAGATCCAGCAGGCGCTGGATCGCCTGGTCGAAGGCCGGACCACCTTCGCCATCGCCCATCGTCTCTCGACCCTGCAGGCGGCCGACCGGCTTGTGGTGCTGGAGAAGGGCAAGATCGTCGAGGTCGGCCAGCACGAAGAGCTCATCACGAAAGAGGACGGTGTCTACGCCAAGCTCCACAAGACGCAGGTGGAGATGAGCATGTTGATGGGAGTGAGGTAGCGCAATGGCCGATCCGTTTGAACTTCAGGTCGATGCCCAAGGCCGCATGGTGCTGAAACGCGCTGGTCAGGATGACGTCGTGGATGTCCGCATCCGCCGGGTCTTCCCGTGGTCCCAGCCTGATCGCTACTACAGCCTGCGGGCCAGCGACGGCAAGGAACTGCTGCTGATTGAGGATCCCTCGGCCCTTGCGGCGGACGTCGCGGCCGTCATCGCCGCGCATCTTGATGCATGGAGCTTCGTGCCCAGGATCCATCGCGTTGAGGAGGTCGACATGCGATTTGGATACCAGCAGTGGACAGTCCAGACCGACCGTGGTCCCGCGGCGTTTCGCGTACAGGAACGCGAGGACGTCCGTTTTCTCGGTGACGGCCGGTTCAGCATCAAGGATGCCGACGGCAATATCTACGAGCTCCCGCGGGTCGACCAGCTCGACCAGCATAGCGCCAAGCAGGTCGAGAAACTGCTCTGACCCACGCGTCTACAACTCGCTGATCACGAGGCTCGCCAGTTCCGACCGCTCGCTTCGGTTGAGCGTCACATGGCCCACCAGCGCCTGGCCCTTGAGCCGTTCCACCAGGTACGACAGCCCGTTACTCGACGCATCCAGGTAGGGATTGTCGATCTGTGTTGCGTCGCCGGTGAGCACCAGTTTCGTCCCCTCGCCCACGCGGCTGGCGATGGTCTTCACCTCGTGCGGCGTGAGGTTTTGCGCCTCGTCGACGATCATGAACTGATGCGGAATCGAACGCCCGCGGATGTATGTCAGCGGTTCGAGCACCACCTGTCCAGACTCGATGAGCTGGTTGATCCGCTGCTCCACCGAAACCGTCGTTGAATGCGGCGGGTGAGCCGGATCGTTCTGCAGTCGGTTGGACAGCAGGTAGCCGATGTTATCGAAAATGGGCTGCATCCAGGCGGTCAGTTTCTCGTCCTTGCCGCCAGGCAGATAGCCGATGTCGCGTCCCAGGGGCATGATGGGCCGTGCTGCGAGCATCTTGTGATAGACATTCTCAGTCAGGGTCTTGGCCAGGCCCGCCGCGACCGCCAGAAGCGTCTTGCCTGTGCCGGCGTTGCCGATCATCGAGACCAGTCTGACAGAGTCATCCATCAGCAGGTCCAGCGCCATCGTCTGCTGCAAATTGCGCGGCATGACGCCAAAGACCGGCCCGCGTCGCGGCCGAACCAGCATCACCACGTTCTTCTCGACCCGGCATCGACCCAGCGCCGTGTGGCTGGGCTCATTGGGGTCCTTGAGCAGCAGGAACTCGTTTGTCAGGTAATCGGGAATATCGTCCAGCGTGATCTGCTTCTGGGCATACAGCTTGTCGATGATCTCACCGGCAACCGACAGTTCGCGCCAGCCGGTGTGCAGCTTCTCGAAGTCGACCTTCATCGCCTCGAAGTCCTCGGTCTCGATCCCCATGGCATCGCTCTTGATGCGGGCGTTGATGTCCTTGGAGATGAAGATCGCGCGGCGGCCTTCCTGCCGCAGGTCGTACGCGCAGGAAATGATGCGATTGTCCGGCGTGTTGTCCGACAGCCCCGGGCACAGCTTGATCTGGTGCGGCAGCACGATGCGCACGCGGCCGCCGGTCTCGGGGATCTCCACCCCCGCCGACAGGCTGCCCATCTGGCGAAAGCGATCCAGGTGACGGATGACCGTCCGGGCGTTGCGCCCCAGGTCGTCGGTGGCGGTCTTAAAGCGGTCCAGTTCCTCGATCACGTCAAAAGGGATGACGATTTCGTTATCCTTGAACAGAAAGATCGCGTTGGGATTGTGGAGCAGAACGTTGGTGTCGACGACAAAGTACTTGCGGTTTTCACTCATGGGCCTGATCTCTTCCATCATTCCGGCGTTGCATCCGCCCGGATCTTGCCTTATGAACATCGGCCGGTGATTCAGCGGCCGGACGACTGTCTGCTGAGTCGTGTTGTACCTGTTTGCGCCTCGCGATAAAAGACCTGACTATGACACTTTATCCACTGAAGTTTGCGCCGCAGTTTGTTCAGAAGATCTGGGGCGGGCGAAAGCTCCAGGAGGTCTTCGCAAAACCCCTGCCGTCCGGCCAACAGATCGGCGAAAGCTGGGAACTCTATGACTTCCCCCCCGGCGTCGTGCAAGGCTCGGCCGACTGGGTCAGCGCAACGGTCGCCAACGGCCCCCTGGCCGGCAAGACGCTGCACGATCTGGTCCTCCAGGCCGGTAAGGATATCTACGGCGATGTGTCGCTGGTCGGCCAGGCCGGACAGTTCCCCATCCTGATCAAATACCTCGACGCCCGCGAAGACCTCTCGGTGCAGGTGCATCCGGATGCGGCCTACTGTGCCAACCACGCCGATGCTCACCTAAAGAGCGAAGCGTGGTATGTCGTGCGCCACGAGCCCGGCGCTCGCGTCCTCAAAGGCCTGGCACCCGGGGCGTCCCGCGGTGCGTTTGAGAAATCCATCGCCGACGGCACGGTTGAGACGATGATCAAGTCGATCCCGGTCAAGGATGGCGATTGCTACTACCTCCCCAGCGGCACCGTTCATGCCCTGGGCGCCGGCATCTTTGCCGCCGAGGTGCAGACTCCCAGCGACACCACCTACCGCGTCTTTGACTTCAATCGCGTCGATCCCACCACCGGCAAGCTGCGCGGTCTGCATGTGCAGCAGGCCTTGGACTGCATCAACTTCTCAGCCAATCCTGCCGGCGAGCAGCGACGCAGTCATACCGCAAGCTACCACGCCACCGTGACGCGCCTGTGTACCTGCGAATTTTTCACCATGGAGAAGGTGCGTTTCGTCCAGGGAGCGGAAGAGCCGCTTCCGTACGACCAGCCCGTGGTGTGGATGATGCTTGAGGGTGAGTGCGAAGTCCGGGTCGACGGCATCGCCGAACCCACCTGCATCAACCCCGGCGACACCATCCTGATGCCGGCAAAGATGAATAAGCCGATCCTGAAAACCCTCACTGACTGCGTCTGGCTGGAAACCACGTTCCCAATCCGCAGGTAGTCCAGGCTTTAGCCCGCCTCGGGGCGTCGCCGGGGGCGAGAAGCGCACGTTATTCGGGGAGGGGTGGGGGGTATCGCGGGGCCTTGTGGGACAAGGAGTTGCGCGCGAAACAGGGGGTCACATGCGCAAGTTTCTCCGGCTCAGGCAGAGGGCAGACTGTTAGGTAATCCCGTTGGCCAGCTATTTCGGACCTGATGGGTGCGATTGTCGGCCCGTTAAAAGGGATATTCACTTGTCAAAGAGCACCATTCGGCGCGCACCTGGGGCGCGTCGATGTCTGGGCGAAGTATATGTGATAGGCAGGGGCGAGTCAAGTCATAGTTTGGGCAATTGGCGGGATTGTGCGCGGCCAGCCTTCTGCCCCGTGCGCGGCTCGGCGCGGGGGCAATATCACTTGCGTCCGCGTTCTATTGCCAACGGCGAGAGTTCAGTCGGCCTTCGAGGTCAAGACAGCAAGAATGTCTGACGGGGATTCAGAGACGGCGGAATCCCAAACGCCGAAGCCGCCGTGCTGGTTGACGGCCTGGCACCATTCGCGCAGGGCGTCCAGTTTGGCGCGGTCTTGTTCGGTGAGTCGGCCCTTGGTTTCCAGCACCAGCATCTTGCCGCTACTGAGACGGATGAGGAAGTCGGGTCGGTACTTGAGGACAACGCCACGGAAGACGTAGACGATCTCAAAGCCCAGGTGGTCGTTCTTCACCCAGGCGGCAACGTGTGGGCAGCGGTCAAGCTGGAATGCGTGGCTGGATTCCCAGGTGCTGTCAAAGACACAGCGGTTGATGTGGGATCTGGTGGCGAGTTCGTTAGGCCTGCCGGTGTACCAGGCTCGCATGTCGCCGGTGGAGCGGATTGGGTTGTCGCGGTCGAGTTGGAGCTCAAGACACTCGGTGTTTTCCTGGCGGATGCCGGTCCAGAGGTGCTGGACGATCTTGTTCATGTTCAGCGTCAGCAGGATGCGGCGACGAAACTCGTCCTGATTGAACAGCGGCGGGGAAATCTCGATGCGGCCGGAGCCGAGGAACTGCTCAACGAGGCCGATCAATTGCCCCAGCAGGTATTCCTTGCTGGCTTTCCATGAAGGCTTCATGAGGTCGTAGACCTCAACGGCGGTCTCGAAAATCACCTTCTGCAGGCGGAACTTGATCCCGAGTTGTTGGAGGTCGATCTCGGAGACGCGGGTCACGTCTGGCTTGCCTTCGACCACGGGGGCGATTTCGACGAGGGTGGGCGTATCGGCGGCCTGCAACTGAAGCACTGGCACCTTAGCAGCATTGAGGGTGAGACGCGGGCGCATGACGTGGTCGATGCGGAGGACATTCGGCCAGGCGATCTCGAAAGGCTGCTTGTCGAGGACAGGCTCGATGGCGGTCTTGGGAGGCGGCGGAGGCGGCGGGGGGCCGTCGCCGCCTTCGTGCGGGAGGAAGGTAAAGGGAACGCCAAAGATGTTGACGTATTCGGCCTCAAAGAGCCCGGTCTTGAGGTTGACATCGTAACTGGTGCGGCGAAGGCCGCGGCCGACAACTTGTTCGCAGAGCAACTGGCTGCTGAAGGCGCGCAGGCCCATGATGTGGGTGACGGTCTTGGCATCCCAGCCTTCGGAGAGCATGCCGACGGCGATGACGGCTTGGACATCCTGGCCGGGCTTGCCCGGCTGGCCGACGGTGTCCACGATCTGGCGGAGTTGCTCGGCGTACTCCTGCCTGGTCAGCTTGCGAATCGGCGCTTCGTCGTCGGCATCGTCAGTATTTGACTCAGCGCCGGCGGCCTCAGCAGCGACTACCGGCTCGTCGGCCGCCTCGGCCTTTTCGAGCACTTTGGAATCGATGTGCAGCGTGCGATCGGGCGCGCGGAGTTCCTCAATGCGGATCTTCCCGTGATCGAATGCGTACTTTACGCGGGCCGCGGTCTCGGTGCGATTGCACACGGTGATCATGACGGGCGGGATGCCGTGGCCATGCTTCTGCCACAGCTTTGCCGTCTCCAGCCAGTCTTTGCCCAGCAGGTAGTATCCATTGGTCACCAGATCGGGCAGAGGCTCGTGCGGCTCCGCCTTGCGATTGAGGTCATCTTTCACTTCCGGGTCGGCGTAGATGTGGTAGAGGCGGGATTTGTACGTCTTCGCATCCGGCACGCCATCATCGCGCACCACCACGCGCGGTGTTTTCACCAGGCCGGATTCAATGGCATCGTTCAGACCAAAGTCGCTGATGATCCAGGAGAAGAGGGTTTCATCCGTGGTCTTCTTGCCGGTGGGGACAAACGGGGTGGCCGAGAAGTCGAAGCAGTTGGCGATGCCACGGGCGCGGTGGATGCGATCAAGACCGCCGATCCACTTGGTGGCTTGCTCAACGTCGTTCTTCGACAGCCCAGTGGCCGGCCCGTTCACCCGCCAGGCGTGGTGGGCCTCGTCGTTGATCACCAGCAGGCCGGTGGCGTTGGCCATTTCGCCCAGCACGTCGCGGACGTAGGCCTCGTCGCTCTTTGCGCCACGTTTATCGACGCTGCGCCTCTTTTTGAGCTGCTCCTCGCTCTCCCAGTCGAGCTTGTGCCAATTCATTACCAGCACGCGGCCCTGGCGCAGACGCTCGGCGAGGGCTGGGGGAATCAGGTTGAAGGCATCGTAGTAGTTGCCGGGTGAGTCGGGGATGAGCACGGCGAGGCGTTTTCGGACGGTCAGGCCAGGGGCGATGATGAGGACATTCTTGCAGAACTGTGAGCCCTGGCCATCGGCGACGCGGTTGAGAATCTGCCATGTGATGGCCATGGCCATGACGATGGTCTTGCCGGAGCCGGTGGCCATCTTGCAGCAGAGTCGGCGGAAGAGGCCGCCGTCACTGGGGATGTCGATGCCCTGCCTGTCGGCCGGGGGAGCTTCGATCAGCCAGATGAGGGTTTCGATGGCTTCAAGCTGACAGAAGAAGAGTCGGCGGGACTCGCGGGCTTCGGGATCGCGCCAATGTTCCAGCAGACGGCGGGTTGTGCCGGTGATGCCGGGATAGTTAGCCTCGCGCCAGGCTTTCACGCGGGGGCGAATCTGGTTGACCAGGGGGAGGGGAACGAAGATGCCGGGATCGTCGAAGGCTTTGCTGCCGGGGGTGGCGACGACGTAGCCGGCCGGGCGGCGCTGGCCATGAAGCGAGAAAGATCGAGTCTCGCGGGCATAGTGCCAATGGCGCGCAGGTTCCTCGTAAGGGGAGTTGATGATGAGCTGGTCGATGGTGGTTTTCATAACACCACCCAGTGTTCAAGCCGGTCAACCATCCGTTCGAGACTGGGCGCTCGCGATCGAGCGTGGGGAAGGCTCCACCGCATCTCGACGAACTCGGCTAACCTACTGTTGTAAGCAGGGCCCTGTTTGGATGTGCTTTTTTCCGCCGGAACGATATCTTCGCGGATTCGCCGATAGCGAGATCGCTTCGCAGCCCGCACAAGTTCCATTTTAGGATCAGCGACTTGCTCTGGATTTGCAGGTATCAGCTTCTCAGAAACTCCAAGAAATGCTGCCAGTCCTGCCCGGTCTGCCAATAGCCACGCTTCCACTTCGCGAACCGCTACACGGAATAAACAGTTCGCGTGCCGCGGGTCAGCAAGCCATTCTTTGACTAACGCGGGGGCGCATACCGCAGTGTCAAGATCCGTCAAGACCAGATATGGGCTGCCGGCGGCGGCCTTGTTGAAAGAGGAGATACGTTTTTTGATGTACCCAGAGCCACAACGGCCCTGCACGCCTGCTACGACATAGGGACGTCGACTCTCTTTGAGGAGTCGCCGCAACACGGTCTCACTGAGGTCGTCCTCGACGACGAGATTAACGTGAATCGTCTTCATTGCCCCACAGCAAGAGGTGCTCTGCGTTGGCCGCCTCGGCTCGCGGAAGCACCACATCGGCGATACTGAGCCCGCTTTCCAGTGCCACACGCATCTGATCATCAGATGATGACGGCATAACCGTGGTTCCTTCCCTACTTGGTATCAGGAGCAACACATCCTCCCCCGGAATGCCTTTGTTACTCAGAAGATCTGCACTGTGGGTGCTCATGAGCACCTGGCGATCCTTCTGCTTCTGTAGCCGGTGGATCACTTCTGGCAGGCGACGCACAATGCCGGGGTTCAGCGACAATTCAGGCTCTTCCAGCAAGAGCATGGAATCACCCTCAAGCAATGCCCACAACAGCCCAATTAGCCGCAACGTGCCGTCCGAAAAATCGCGTTCTCTCTGTCGCGCGCCATGCGGCCGCCAGTGTTCGTATACCGCCTCAAGGTGTGGTACTCCACCTTCAGCGTCGTCCACCACATGCTTCAGCTCGCGAAGCTGCGGCACTGCATACTTCAACGCCTTCTCGATTTTCTTTAGGCGCGCATTCCGATACTTCTCTGGTGTCTTGGATAGCTTCTCGAGAAAGCTCCGTCCAAACGGGTCGCCTGCTAATCCAGGACCAGAGAACTCGCGCGGATACCGAAGCAACTGCGGCACAATATGCAGGTACAATACACTTTCCAGAAATTTGGAAATCGCGCGGAACTCCGCATTTGCATTGATCTGCTCCAAGGACGTCTGGGTGAGTCGTGGCTCATCCTTCTTGTCGGCATCATCTGGCCGGTCCACTATGAGTTTTGTGCCTTCCCAAACTTTTTCATAGGCCAGAAATGGCTTGCGGTATCCACTGGTCTGCTGTTTGATCCCGAGCGCATATTTCCATGCCGCCGGCTCGCCAGCGTGGTTAGCCAAATGAATCTCGATTTCGACATCCGGATAGCGCCTGGCGGCTAGACAGCGAATGTGTTTCAAACCATCCCGGTCTTCGATGGCCTTTTGAAGCCCTCCACCCGCCTTGGCGATGTCGCGAAGAAACCTGAACGCGTCCAGAAAGTTGCTCTTGCCTGATGCGTTAGGCCCCACGAGAATGACTCGCTCCCTCATCTCGACGTCCACGTTGAGGAAGTTGCGCCAGTTTTTTAGTTTCAAGTGTGAGACGATCATGATTGCAGCTCCACCACCTTTAGGCTCTCGATCCCTCGGTCATCCACAATCTTAACCGCCACGCGCTTGTTCTTCCCGGGTGCGAATGGCAGGGAGGTTGTCCCGCGATACTGTTCGATCAGGTCTTCATCAATCTCGGCGCGCAGGGTGCGGGCAAGGCGTGCCCAGCCTTCGTCGGCTCCCGCCAGCGGGAAGAAGACCTGGCGGGGGTAGAGACTGCGGCCGTCGTAGTCGGGGTCGAGCATCCAGACGGCGATTCTTGCCGTGTCGCCGGATTCGACGGAGCCGGTGACGGGGTTGTAGTAGTCAAAGCCGCGTACCTCGACCTGGTACTTGCCGGCGTCGGGGCCTTTCTTGATGGGGGTGACGCTTACGTCGGGCTGGCCGATGAACCAGAAGCTTTCGTTGCTGGCGCGGTTCTTCTTGAGGTCGCCGGTGAGCAGGTCGGTGTTCATCTGCACCTTGAGAAGCTGCATGCCGGTCTGCTGGGGGGAGAGTTCGTCGATGTCCCTAGCGGCCTCGGGGTCGAACTGGTAGGCGACAAACAGAATCATGGCCGGCCTGGGGACCAGTTTACGGGCCTCTTCCCACGCCAGTTCCACCTGCTTCTGTTCCAAGGGGGCGAATTCGGGGCCGAAGGAGACGACCACCCGTTGAACGTCGCCCTTGGTTTCAGCGTCGGCATGGAGATAGCGCGTGCCGCCGAGCGGCTCGACGCGGGTGAAGGCCAGACGTTGCCCGGACCGGCCGCGAACGCCGGTCTTGAGCAGTTCCTGGCGCCACTCGTCAGCGCGCAGGGTTGCTCCAGTGCGGGCCACCGATGCGTCGGCCAGGGCAGGGGCTTGGTCCTGCGTCTTGAGCTGCAGCATGTCTTCGCTGAGTTCCCCAACCGCGCGGACGGTGGGAGCGGGAACCGCTTCGACGGTAAACGGCCCGGTTACGCGAACGCGTTCGGGATCGCGTTCGGGCTGATCGTAGAGGGTTTCCTGATCGGCATATTTGGCGATTGCGCGGTCAATGGCCTCGCGATTCATGCCCTCTTTGATCTCGGGGTTGTTGGCGATGCTCTTGAGGGTCACATGCGGCACGGTCTTACAAACAAAGCCGCTGCCAACGCCTTCCTTGGGGTGTGCCAGCTTGAAGTAATCGAAGGTAGCCGTCATCAGACGCTGTTTCGCAAGGGTCACGGCGACACGACTCGTGTCGCAAGTAATCCATCGCCGGCCCCATTGCTCCGCCACAAAGGCGGTGGTGCCACTGCCGCAGGTGGGGTCGAAGACAAGGTCGCCCGGGTCAGTAGTCATCAGCATGCAACGCTGTGCTACTCGCGTGCTTGTTTGGACGACGTATCGCTTAGGGTCTGCAAATCCCGATATGACAGTATCATCCCACAAATTCGAGATGGGAAAGACCGGAAAATCAGCGAGAAATCGAACGTAGCGCAGCGTATCCCCCAGAGCAATCAACCGCCTAGCGTTGGCTAATTTGTGGAGCCCGGCCTCGTCGGTCTTGAAGGTGCCCTTCCCCGGCGTGAACGGCTTCCCCTCGTACGTAAAGGCTCGCACATCGGAGCCTTGGCTGGGCCTCTGGCTTGTAAGGTTATCGTGAACGAACGGGCGACAGCCCGGCGGCATCGCGTGCAGTTTGTCGACGGTGCCGCAGTTGAGCCGCGTGCCGTCAGGCAACTCTGCCCACGTATACTGTGTCCCGCCCGCTGCGCCGGCCTCCTTATCGAGGAACAACCTTCGATATTTCACATGCTTCACGTCCCGCGCATACCACACCAGGTAGTCGCTAACTGACGAGAGAAGAGTGGCGGAGGCGCTGGTTGTCTTCGAGAACGTGATCAGCCCGACGAAGTTGTCCGCGCCGAACACCTCATCCATAATCTCGCGAACATGGTGGAGGTTCTCGTCGCTGATCTGGACGAAGCAGGAGCCGGATTCGTGGAGCAGTTCCTTGGCCAGCAGGAGGCGGTCGCGAAGGTTGGCCAGATAGGAATGGATGCCCAGTTCCCACGTATCCCGAAAGGCCTTGATCATCTCCGGCTGGGTGGTGAGGTCTTCATCCTTGCCGTCCTTGACATCGCGGCGGTTGACGAAGGGCTGGAAGTTGGAGCCGTACTTGATGCCGTAGGGCGGGTCGATATAGACCATCTGCACCTTGCCGGCCATCCCCTCTTTTTCCAGAAGGGAGTTCATAATCATGAGCGAGTCGCCGGCGATGAGGCGGTTGCTCCAGTTGTGGGGGTGGCGGTAGAAGTCGATGGCCTCGCGCAGGGGCGGATTCTCGGGCAGCATGTCAAAGAGGCCGGGCTGGCGTTTCTCTTCCTTCCTGCGGACGGCCTCGATAATGGTGCGCGGGTCGATGCGCTCATGGACGTGCAGGGAGACGGTGGGGACCTCAAAGGTGAGGCGCTCGGCCTTGCCAGCCCAGTTGACGAAGGGCTCCTGCATCTTGCGCAGGGTGAGGAGGGCTTTGCGGGCACGGGCGAGGGCTTCTTCGGTCTGGACGAGTCTGGCCTGCGTTTCGGCCCATTTGGCTTCGGCGAGTGTGGCGGCCGGGCGGCCTTTGTCGGGCTTGGCAGAGCTATCGGCTTCCCTCAATCCCTCATGGATGGCGTCAGCCACGTCCTGGCGGATGGGCTGGGGATCGAAGGAGAGGGCCGGGTCCAGATGCGGATCGTATCTGTAGACCTTCCTGGATTCGCGGTTCTCACTGTCGGGCGTGACGAGGCCGACGGGCGGGTTGTTGAGGCGCTGCTTGTCGGTGTGGGCGTATTGCTCGATTGGCCGGGATGTATCTTCTTTGGGTGCCGCTATTTTACCGCGTTTGGCCATGCCTTCCCTCAAACGAGCAAATGCCTGTTAGCGAGGATGTTACACTGTTGAGGCTGGCAAACAAGATGGTGCGTGAGGCCTGCCTCGCCTATTGGGCCGCGGCCAACTGGTCCGGGGCAATCTGGTTCCCGCGGATTTCTTTGATCTCTTTCTGACAGCCGATAACGATCAGGGACAGGGCGAGGATCAAGAGGTATTTCATGATTGGCTCGATGATAGCGGGTGGCCGGGCGAAATCTACGGCCTGCTCTGGTCCGGCTGGGCGCGGGGCAGTCGGCCGGTTTGGGTCGTGAAACTCTGCAGGTACGCCACCCACATCATGGACAATCCGAAAGTGAACGCGCCCTGGAGCACCACGTCCATGTAGTGGCGGGTCGGGGCGATGTGGTATCGATCAACGCTCGTCCCCTGGTAGGTGACCGCCTGCACGGGCTCGCCGCGCTTCAGCGGAGCTACCTTGATCTCGATGCGCTTATACGCCCCGATCTCCCGTCCGCTGGCGTCGACTCTCCGGTCGACCTTCTGATCCAACGCCGCCATCTCAGCTTCGGTGACCTCGAACATCGCGCCCGAGATGTACTTGCCCGGGTCATACACGATGTCGGCGATCCCGCCACCCCAATATTCGCTGTAGACAGCAATGCAGAGGCGATAGTTATCCAGGACGGCCGCCCGGCCGCTGCGCATGGGCAGAGGTCGAAGGCCGTGATGTCGGCACCATTCGCCGACGGCCTTGGTATTGAGGTTCGAACCGTACGCGAAATACCACATCTACTGCTGCTCTCCTCGCTGCGACACCGGCTCGGCAGCCGGGGTCTGCGGCGACTGACTACGAGCAACGCGAGGGTAAGGGTTGCGGCCGAGAAACGCAATTTACGCCCGCATTACGCCCGCAGTTTCAGTTGCGGGATCGCGTGGGCGACCGTGGCGAGCTGGAGATCTTCCACGACCCAGTCGGCCACCTTCAGGGCATCGGCGGGGCGCGAATTGGTCACGGCCAGGATGGCGAATCCTTCGGGCTTGAGACGGTTGATGACGGTAGGGGAGTCTTCCACCACCAGGCACGCCGACGGCTTGATGGGGTGGCCGGCCTTGGCCTGCAGCAACTGCAGCGTGTGATGGTAGACCCGTGGGTCGGGTTTACCGATCGGATAGTCATCGGCACCGACGACCACGCTGAAACAGTCGCGCAGTGCCAGGCCCGTGAGGGTGGTATCGACTTCCTCGCTGCGGGCTCCAGAGCAGATCGCCAGGGGGCAGCGTCGCCAGAGCCAGCGGACGAATTCCTCAACGCCGGGCAGCGGCTTGAGCTGGCTGCGGAAAATCAGGTCCATCATGGTCTCGTTCTTGTGCGTCAGCAGACGCAGCAGAACGCCGGGCTCAAGGGGCCGACCTCGCTTCTGATAGATCAGCTTGAACGAGTCCTGGTCGGTCATACCGAGCAGTTGGTCGTAATACTCGTCTTCGCTGACCTCGATTTTCTCGTGGTCGAGGACCTCGTGAAATGCGTAAAAATGCAAGGGCTCGCTGTTCACGAGCACGCCGTCAAAATCGAAGATCACCGCGGCCGGCCAACGGTTCATAAGTGAGAGTGAAAAATGGAGCCACAGGGAATCGAACCCTGAACTCTTGAATGCGATTCAAGCGTCATCCCGTTTGACTATGGCCCCGGGGAAACTTACGTGGGGCGTATTGTAGTAGCGGAGGCTGGGCCGTCAAGATTGTGAGGCCAAGGCGGCCAAGGCGCGACGGCATGGGGGGGGGCGTGACAGTTTGGGCGACCCGTCTCCCTCAGCCCCGGGAGGGGCGGGACGCAGTAGCCATTGGCTCGAAGAACGCGCAGAGCAATGCCGTCATGACGTCGCTCTCGAATAGCTTGGTATTGCCATGGACATCGGCGGGTTGAGGTAACAGCAGATCCCGTACGCCCTGCACCTGCCTGGCCACGGCCAGAGCGGTGGGAGAGACTGTTTCGATCTTGGGTCTTTTCGGTCGGCCCATCGCCGGCAGTATGCGCTAAACAGCCACTGGGCGCAAGTTAGGATACCATGAATCTTCTATTGGCTATTTGGTAACGTTGGTTGCCTTGCCGTTGAGCGGTTGCCCCAACCACGGCTGCCTTGCCCGCCCACGTGTCGTGTTGTTGCTGCTGAGGGGAATCCCGTACACCATTGCCTGTGGGGGAGGCTGGGAGGGGGTTGGCCTCTCTGAGCCGGACGGTTCTTGATGTACCGGTCCTAAGTCGCCAACCCAAGCAGGTCCTTGATCAGCCACCACGCCATGTGCGGCTTGCGGATAACCTGCGCAATCGCGTAAGGGAGGTGGCCGCTGCCGAACGGCACATACACGCGCACGTTCACGCCGATGCGTTTAGCCATCGCCAGCGACGCCCGCATCGGCAGTCCGTGCAGCAGTTCCAGTTCGCACGGCGTCTTTGCCTCTTGCAGGATGGCAATCGCCTCCTCTGCCATGGGCACATCATGGCTCGCGACGGCGACCAGTTGGGCGCGTCCCGCCAGGGTCCTGATGACCTCCATGTACCCTTGGCGCAGGTCGCGGTGCGGGTCATCAGGGTCTGCCCACTGTCCCTTGACCACGCGGACAAGCAGTCCCCGCCGGGTTGCCCATCGTGCATCCTCAATGCTTCGCCGCCAGCGGCCGGGCAGGGCAAGACTCAGTGGTCCGCAGGCCTGTGTGTCCATGACCTGCGCAATCATCCGGTGGGTCTCCGGCACGGCCGCCGGCCACATGGAATCAAAAAGCAGCCGAACACCGTTCTGATGGGCCTGCTGCACGACTTCGGTGAGTAAGTCTGGCGAAAAGCCCATCGCCGGCAACTTGATGGACACGTAAGCATGTGCCGCCGACAAGGCCCGGATCGTCGCCAGATAGGTGTCCGCGACCGCGCGGGGCGAGGCGGTGTCGTCGTTGAAGAACCCCAGCGTTGTTGTCCGCCCGGCGTCTGTGTGCCGGTTTGCCACACGCAGGCCATCCTCCAATCCATCTCCGGCGACATACGCACGCCCGGCCAGCCTCGCCAGCGGCATCAGAACACCGCACAAGGCCCACCGGAGCGGCGCGAGCTTTCCGGTCCGTGCAGCGACGGCACCCGGCTCCTGCCACGCTGCGCTGTCATGTACGCAGTCCGGCGCCGCTGAGGCAGATAAGTCGCCCATAGTCCCATTCCTTCTGGCAGGGAGGGTGCAAAACTGATGCCTCCTCATCAGTTCTGTGACGGATGTCCCGGAATAGTTCAGGACGGCGGCCTATGATTTGCTGCGAGGCGGTTGCTGTTGTGTCTGGCACCAGTGCCTGTGGAAAGAGCGTGGACGCTGGTGGAAGGTGCGAGGTTCTCTGGGAACATTTCGGCCGCGGAGGCGATCGATGACAGGCGAAAGAGTTAGTGTGATCATTCCGGCGTGGAACGCTGCGGCGACCATTGGGCGAGCCATTGAGAGCCTGCTGGCGCAGACACGCCGGCCGGATGAGGTCATCGTGGTGGACGACGGCAGTCCGGATGACATTGAGTCGGCGGTGCGTCGATTTGGCTCGTTTGTGCGCTATGTGCGAAAAGAGAACGGGGGCGTGTCCAGCGCGCGAAATCGGGGCATCAACGAGGCTACTGGGGACTTCATCAGCTTTCTGGACGCCGACGACTTCTGGCATCCGGAGAAACTCGAGAAGCAGATGCAGGTGTTCGCCCAGCAGCCGGATGTGGGGCTGGTGGCCTGCCGGTATCGCGTCGAGATCGCCGGGGCCGCTCCCGAAGACTATCCCCTGCGCTCCGCACTGGGCTGGGATCAGGTATTGCGACCTCGCGGCGTGAAGATATTTGAGATGGCGGTGTGCGTCTGGACGAGCGCTGTGGTTTTTCGGCGGGGCGTGCTGGGCGAAGATCGATTTGACCAGTCGCTGCCGACGGCGGAGGACCGGGATCTGTGGGTGCGCCTGGTAGCCCGGACGCCGATCTGGTTCGTGGGCGAGACGCTGGCGACGCTGATGGCATCGGCCGGGACGCTTTCGCGATCGGATCTGGACCGAGACTGCCGGAGCATGTTGACGGTGATCCATCGCCACTCGCACCTGATGAGCGCGGCGGAGCGGCGCAAGTGGGTGGACCGGGTGTATCAGCGCTGGGCAGGAACGTATCTGGGCCTGGGTCGCCCGAGGCAGGCTCTCCGTCCGGCAATACAGCGTCTGAGACAGAGGCCGCTGTCGGCCGAGGGGTGGTGGGTCCTGGGCAAGGCGGCAACGCTGTCGCTGGCACCGGCGCACGTGGCTCTCAGCACGGCACAACCTGACTGCCTGGGATGAATTGATGACACAGTCGGGCCAGACAGAGTCGCGGGTTCTGCCGTCGCAACTGGACGTGGAGGTCGTCCGCGACCCCGCGCGATGGGCTGCGATGGAAGAGGACTGGCAGGCGCTGCTGGCCGTAAGCCCCTCTGCTTCGACGGCGCTTCACTATGACTGGCTGCGGACGTGGTGGGAGACTTACGGGGGTATCTGTTCGCGCAGACAGGATGGATTGCGGATCGTGACGTGCCGCCGCGGAGGCCGCCTTGTGGCAGCGCTGCCGCTGTACGACCGCCGGCCGGCTCGGGCGCGGCATGGGGGGCGGCGCCTCGGGTTCATCGGCACCGGCGAGGCCGAACGCGAGGAGATATGCAGCGACTATCTCGACCTGTTGTACCGCCCGGAGGATCGCGAAGAGGCAACGGCGGCGGTGTGTAAGGTGCTGCTCGGTCCGCTGGCCGCGGAATATGACCAGTTGGAACTGACGGACCTTTCGGACAACTCGCCGCTGGTGCAGTGGGCTGGCGGCGATGGTGCGGGCGCGTGCCATCATGCAGCGGTGAGCCCGCGCGGGGCCTGTCCGATCGCCGACCTGACTGGCGGCTTCGAGGCCTATCTAGGACGGTTGTCGGCCAACACCCGTCAGCAATGCCGGCGGCTCATGCGTCAGGCCGAGCAGGCGAAGTTCGTGTTTGAGGTCGCTGATGAGTCGACGCGTGATGAGTTCTTCGACCAACTCATCGAGTTGCATCAGCGACGCTGGCGGGCCGATGGGAAGCCCGGATGCTTCTCGGCCGAGCGGTTCACGCAATTCCATCGGGAACTCATCAAGAAGTGGCTGCCTGAGGGAAGGGCGGTCTTGTCGCGCCTGAGCCTCGACGGCCGGCCGATCGCGGTGAAGTACGGGTTTGTTCTCAATGGGAAGTATGACTTCTACCAATCCGGCGTGCTGGCCGATGAGGCGGGGGAACTCAAGAGCCCGGGCGTGGTGTCGTTCATGTATCTGATGCGGCAGTTGGCCGACCAGGGCGTCAGGACGTTCGACTTTCTTCGTGGATCTTCCAGCTACAAGCAGCGACTGGCGACCACGGCTCAGCCGCTGGTGCAGGTGCGCCTGGTGCGCGGCACATGGCGGACCGGCGTGGGGCGACTGTGCACCCTGGTGCGGCGGGGCGGAGGGAAGGTCAGACGGCGGCTGCGACAGCCAGTCGGCGATTCAGACGAGGCATCCGCCCCCAATCCCTTATAGTCTCAAGCCGATTCAAAGGCCGATCAGTCAATCCCGAGTTGTCGGACGGCGGATCAGACGGTGCCAAGTTTCAAGTCCTTGCCCCCCCAGTCCGGCATCACCGTTGCCTTCCCGGTGGTTGGATTCAGCCACTTGCGATGCGAGCCTCCGCCCGTCCGTGGGAGTTCCCGGCAGCCCAACTCAATGAGTTTGCGCGAGGCATCACGGTATCTCACGCCACCTCCACCAAGGCATCAGACCAGACAACCTGGCCGGGGCCGGGCAACTCGATGCCCGCCGGCAGGGTACGCTTCTGATCAGCGTATAACTCCATCACCGCAGAAAGCGCGTCGGCGA
Organism: Tepidisphaerales bacterium; assembly: GCA_038213005.1. Classification (GTDB taxonomy): domain Bacteria; phylum Planctomycetota; class Phycisphaerae; order Tepidisphaerales; family Tepidisphaeraceae; genus JBBQTU01. The sequence continues at coordinate 58,291 of JBBQTU010000003.1, forward strand.
CGTTCGCATACGCTTCCTCCAGCGTGTCGCCTTCGGTGAGCAGTTCGGGCAGGACCCGCGAGGTGACAGTAAAGCCACCTTCCGGTTGCGGCGCAAAGACCAGCGGAACTCGTCGAAGCATACTTGAATGATAGTTCCCATCGTCCTTCATGACCAGACGACCGGCGAGGATGGCCCGGAGCCTTGCGCCCCGTGCCTGTCATCTTCGCGGGCGGCCTTTGGCTTCTGGTCTGGCGGTCAGCGGGTCTTCGGGCCAGGAGTGTTTGGGGTAGCGAATCCGCAGATCCTTTCGCACCTGGAAATAGGTGGTCTTCCAGAAGCTCGCCAGGTCGCTGGTGATCTGGGCCGGGCGATAGTTCGGCCCGAGCAGGTGCAGCAGCAGGGGGACTCGGCCAGCGGCGATGCGGGGCGTTTCAAACCAGCCGAACACTTCCTGCAGGCGCACTGCCAACACGGGGGGCTTGTCGCCGGAGTACTCCAGATGGATGCGGTTGCCAGAGGGCACCGCCAGCGTACGCGGGGCCAGGTCGTCCAGAAGGCGCGTCAGGTTCCAGGGCATTTGAGAGGTCAGGAGGTCGGCGAGGGGTTGGCTCTTGACCTGCTCAACGCTGCGCTTGCCGGGGCAACTGGCGGCGAGGATTTCTCCCAGCTCTACATCTGCCATGGCGGGCCAGGGTTGTTCTGCAACGTATTTCCGGACGAAGGCGAGGCGTTCGAGTACCTGGGCGGCGTCGGGATTGGCGCGGAAGATGGCGGGGGCCATTGGCCGGACGGCGGCGGCGAGGGCGGCTTCAACCTGTC
>JBBQTU010000004.1:0-56389 GCA_038213005.1 Tepidisphaerales bacterium
TGGGCTCCTGGAAAAGGACGCCGGGGGGCGATTGCATCTGACGCCCAAGGCGGTGAAGCGACTGGGGCAGCGGGCGCTGCTGGAGATCTTCACCAACCTGCGCAGCGGGATGCGCGATGGGCATGCGAAACTGTCGGCCGGGCAGGGGGGTGACCGGCTGGACAGCACCAAGACCTACGAGTTCGGCGATGAGATCAGCCAGCTCGATTTTCTGCAGACGCTGAAGAACGCCATCCAGCGGCACGGGCTGCCGCAGCGGTCGCCGGATGGGCGGTTGGAGCGGATCCGGTTTGACGAGCGCGACCTGGAACTGCATCAGCAGGAAGGGCAGACGAGCTGCTCGACGGTCGTGCTGCTGGACCAGTCGGGCTCGATGATGCGGTATGGACGGTGGCATGCGGCCAAGCGGGTGGCGATGGCGGTGCAGGAACTGATCGAGTCGCAGTTTCCGCAGGATACGATCGACTTCGTAGGGTTCTATTCCGGGGCCGGGCGCATCAGCGCGATGGAATTGCCGCTGGCGATGCCCAAGCCGGTCACGATCTATGACTATCAGGTGCATCTCAAGGTGCCGATCGCGCAATTGGCGCGGGCGCCGCAGCACTTTACGAACCTGCAAATGGGATTGCAGTTGGCGAGGCGCATCTTGCGGCAGCGGGGCGGGGAGAACAGGCAGATCTTCATCATCACCGATGGGCAGCCGACAGCGCACGTTGAGGGCGAGCATGTCTACCTGCTGTATCCGCCGGAGCAGCGGAGCACCGTGGCGACGCTCAAGGAAGCGCATCTGGCATCGCGAGAGGGGTGCCGCATCGCGACGTTCGCGCTGATCGAAGACTACTGGGGGATGGAGTGGGTTGGGTTTGTCGAGCAGATGAACCGGCTGACGCACGGGGTGGCGTTCTACACGGCGTCGGCCGAGCTGGCCGGGTGCGTGATGGAGAGCTACCTGTCGGGGAAGAAGAAGAAGACGTATGTGGGGTGAGGAGATGAATCAACGCAGGGAAGACCCAGATGATCGCGAAGAAGAGGGCGAAGCCTTTCCGGGGGTGTGCCCGTTTTGTCGGGCAGATGCAAGCTGCGCGTCAGCGGGTGGTTAGAGCGAATACGGTGCTGAAAGAGGTGTCGCCCTTTCAGGGCTCATTCAGTGTGAATGGTTCTTACCCAGGGCTGCGCGAGTACGCTTCCCCTGGGCTTAAGAATGCCGCCCCGTTGGGGCTAAGAACTTCCGTGCCCGGAACAAGGGGCACGCCCCTTTCCGGCCGCATTTTCGCCTCATGTTCCTTGGCGCAATCCCATCGGCTACAATAAAGGGCCATGGGGTTGGATGCGGCAAAGCAGGTGGCCTATTGGCGTTCGGGGGCGGATGAAGCCCTTGGAGCGGCCGAACTGCTGATCGGAAGCGGACGATACAACTTCGGGCTGTTCTTTCTGCATTCTGGCATTAGAGAAAATGCTCAAGGCGTTGGTTGCCAGGAAAACAGGCGATGTACCGCCCAAGACTTGACCTCCTGCTCCTGGCGAGACGGGCGGGGCTCAATCTGACGCTGGATGTTTCTGAAGTGCTGGGAGAATTTCAGGTGTATTGCATGGCCGGTCGCTATCCCGATGCCGAGCCCAGAGGCCTGGACCGTGCGTTGGCGGAACGAGAACTGTCGCGGGCCAATGAGGCGTTCAAATGGTTGCAGCAGCAATTCAGCAAGTAGTCCGCGACTACCTTCACGCGGCGGCCGATGCGGGCATTCCCGCGCGCCGGGCCGTTCTTTTTGGGTCGCAGGCTCGCGGCGACGCCCACGAGTTGAGCGACATCGATCTGGTCATACTCTCCTCAGCACTGGAACCGCCCCGTTCGCACGAGCTTATCGCGGCGCTTTGGCGACTTCGCATTCATACCGACTCGCGCATCGAGCCGATTGCCTGCGGCGAGAAGGAATGGGAAACCGATGACTCCCGTATCATCCTCGAGCTCGCCCGTCGTGAAGGCGTCATGATTGAGGCGTGAGCCTCTCGCCGGGTATTTAACCGTGGTTGAAGGATTCCCTTGCTCTGCCGGAAGGCCAAGTCACAATAGCAGGTGACAGGCGCGGTCGGCATGGCCGGGCAGTGGGTGTGCCCCATTGAGCAGCAGCGGAGTAAGGACTCGCTATCGCGAGACGGCATTGCTGCGGTCGATCCGCCCAGGCGAGATGCTGCGCAGGCGCACCGCGCCACGAGTGCGCTGCGGCTCAATGGGGCTGGATTCCTGGGTTGCCCGGAAGAATTGTCAAGCCCGCTCGGGGCCGGGGAGCGGGGAGCGGCTTGAGTTTGACGCAGGGGCAAGAGCGGCCTTGGCTCAAGGAATGGCGAGCAGGCGGAACCCAGGGGGTTTGAGCGACGCGATGATCGACAGAACGAGTTGCTGAGCTGCCTGAAGGCGGCGGAGACTGTTTGTAGATAGCTCGGTGATCGCGATGCCGCCGTCCAAATAAGGCGTTAACCGAATGCCCCACCGTCAATCCCCGGCCGGCGGCTTTGGCTTGGCTTTGGCGCGGGCACGCGGCGGCCGGCGACGTTGCCGGAGGTCCTCTTCCAGTTGCGCTTTGCGACGCAGGATGTGGTGATAGTGCTGGGCGAAGCGGTGGCTCTCGTCCCGGACGTATTGGAGCAGGCGCAGGCCGGCGTGGTTGCGGGGCAGGTGCAGCGGCGCTGAGCGGGCCTGGATGTAGATCAGTTCTTCCTTCTTCGCCAGCGAGATCACCATCGGCGGCTTGACGGGCATGTCGGTAAACGCGGCCAGTGCGGCGTGCAGTTGCCCCAGCCCGCCGTCGATGAGGATGATGTCGGGGAACAACTCGTTGCTCACCCCGGCCTCGCGGTAGCGGCGCGAGACGACTTCCTGGAGCGAGAGATAGTCATTGTTGCCCTGGCCGTGCTGAATCTTGTAGCGGCGGTAGCCGTCCTTGAACGGGGCTCCGTCGATGAACGCCACCTTGGACCCGACCATCTCGCCGCCCTGCAGGTGGGCGATGTCGATGCCTTCGATAATGCGCGGCGGCTCGGCGAGGCTCAGGGCATCCTGAAGCTTAAGCAGCCCTTCCCTGGGGTCGGTGACGAACGCCTCGGGCTGCCAGAACTGCTGGGCGCCTTTCCCGCCACGGGCGCCCAGGGCGTTGATGGCTTTGATCTCATCGCGGAGCCGGGCGGCCGTCTCAAACTGCATGTCTTTGGCGGCCGAGAGCATCTCCTTTTCCATCTGGGCCAGCAGTGTCTTTCGGTCGCCCTCCAGGAATCGAATCAGGCGATGGATATCTTCGCGATAGGCTTGCTTGTCGATCTTGGCGGCACATGGGCCGGTACACTGCTTGATGGGATAGAGCAGGCAGGGGCGGAAGAATCGCCGCTGCTCGTCCCCCTCGTGAATTTCGAGATGGCAAGAGCGGAACTTGAACGCACGCTGCAGGAGTGTCAGGGCATCCTTGAGCGCCCCGACGCTGGTGAACGGGCCAAACAGTTTCACGCCGCTCGACCGCGGCTCGCGGGTGATGTAGACGCCGGGAAAATCCTCGTCGGTCGTGATCATCAGGTAAGGAAACGTCTTGTCATCCAGCAGCCGTGCTTTGTATTTATTATGTATGTCCTTGATTAGACGGTTCTAGGCCAGCAGCGCTTCGACCTCGGATTCGGTTTGAATGCTGTCGAAGTCGACCACCAGTTCCCGCAGCGGAGCCTTGCGCGGTTCAAGCTTTGACGAAGGCAGAAAATAACTGGTCACCCGGTCGCGCAGGCTGGCGCTCTTGCCGATATAGATGACGACCCCGCTGGCGTCTTTCATCAGATAGACGCCGGGCGCCTTGGGCAGGTCGTGAGCCTTCTTGAGGAGGTTTTCGAGCCGGTCATCCATCAACTATCCAGGCCCCTCACGGCGCGCCATCGATCATCCACAACACGCCACAACGGTCACTGAGCATACTCGACGATGAAGTATATACCGCGACGACGACTCGTTACGCTGGAACGGCTACGGCTTGGCCCAGTCCGGATGGCGCGTCTGCCCCAGTGCGGAGTACCGGCATGAGCATCCCACCGATGTTGATGGACTTCGCCCGCCGCGTCTAGCCCGAGAGTGTCCGCAGATACGCGAACGAATAAATCCCGCTATCGTGGTTGTCTGACCACTCGATCTTCAACGCATAGTTGCCCACAAGCTGCGCCTGGGCAATGTGCATGGGCTTGGCGTAGTTGCCGGGCAGAACCGTCAGCCGGCTCTTGGGCTGGGCGGGCTTTTCCCTGGCCTCTTTGCACAGCGCACACGGACACCCGGCGCGGAGCTTCGAGAGAGCGTAGTGCGCAACTTCCCCGTCGCTCCACTGAATCTCGATGCCCTTATCCTTCTTCACGTCGATGCGAACCGGGGTATTGCCCGATTCCACGCTCAATGGATCGCCTCCAGCGGGACGTCAGCCGTGAACGTCGGCGGAATGTACACGCCGCGCGACCCAGTCGGCTTCCGTGCCGGCGTCACAATCGCCGTGACCGGCAGCGCAATCGTCTGGCCGACAAACAGCGCCGGAGCCCACCACGCGTTGGCCAGGTCGCCGTCAGATTCCGCTGCCTGGTAGGGATACAGCGTCGGCCAGGCCGATACGTTGCCGTTGGCGTATAGCGCGTGGCTCTGATCCCACTGCCGCAGCGCCATCGCCTCATCCGGCTGGATCGGCGTGGTATTGAGCCTGGCGATGGGATACTGATTGGTCGACTCGCACCCGCCGGCGACGAGCATCACCACCGTCAGCCCTAAGGCGCCCTTGAAAAGGTTACGGATCGAGGACACTGTTCACGTCCTTTCTAAATGCCTTCTTGTCAAAGTCCATTATCCCGCCGCCGGAGATGTCCGAATCCTCGAACCCCGGCCGATAGTTCATCGGATCGCCCAGCGCACGATCCGACGGTTCCGGCCCCGGCTTTGCGCTCTCGCAGCCGGCCGCCATCAGCGCCGCAAACCCGATCACTGCCATGGGCATTGTATAACGCATGACTGCTCCAATGGAACCCATACAACCATAAGGCCTCTGGCGGCCCTGCGGCAACCATCGCCCAACCGCCCGCAACTCACGAACCCTTCACCACATCGGCGCTGTAGTTCGGCGCTTCCTGCGTGATCATGATATCGTGCGGATGGCTCTCGGCCATGCTTGCGGCCGTTATTCGGCAGAATCTCGCATTGGTCCGCAGTTCCTCGATCGTCCGCGTTCCGCAATAGCCCATGCCCGCCCGAAGCCCGCCCACCATCTGGTAGACGAAATCCGACAGCGGCCCGCGATACGGCACGCGGCCCTCCACGCCTTCGGGCACCAGTTTGCTGCTCTCCTTGACGCCGGCCTGCCCGTAACGGTCCTTCGACCCCTTGACCATCGCCCCCATCGATCCCATGCCGCGGTAGGTCTTGTAGCGCCGGCCCTGATGGATCACCAGCTCGCCCGGCGACTCATCCAGCCCGGCAAACAGGCTGCCCATCATCACGGCACTCGCCCCGGCCGCGATGGCCTTGGTGATGTCGCCCGAGTGGCGCACGCCGCCGTCGGCAATCACCGGCACCCCGGCCGGGTCGCACACGCTCACCGCGTTGGTGATCGCGCTGATCTGCGGCACGCCCACCCCACTGATGATGCGGGTGGTGCAGATCGACCCCGGCCCGATCCCCACCTTCACCCCGTCGCACCCGGCCTCGATCAGGTCGCGTGCCGCCTCGGCCGTCGCGATGTTCCCGGCGATGACGTCAATCGTCCAGTTCTTCTTGATCTCGCGCACCGTATCCAGGACGTTCTTGCTGTGCCCGTGCGCGGTATCGACAATAATCAGGTCCACCTCGGCCTTGATCAGCGCCTCCACCCGCTTGAAATCCAGCACGCCGCTGGCGCCGCCCACCCGCAGGCGCCCGCGGGCGTCCTTGCAGGCGTTGGGAAACTGGTGCAGCTTGTCCACATCCCGCATCGTGATCAGCCCGATGAGCCGGAAATCCTTGTCCACCAGCAGCAGCTTCTCAACCTTGGCCCGGTTCAGGATTCGCTCGGCTTCCTCCAAGGTCGTGCCGGCCGGCGCCGTGACCAGGTTGGTCTTGGTCATGATGTCGCCAACCAGTTTCATGTCATCTTCCTGAAACTTCAGGTCCCGCCGGGTGAGAATCCCCAGCAGTTTCGGCGGGCGCGGCCCATGCCCCAGCGACCGCCGTGCCCCCTCGTGCGTCAGGATCGACTCGCTCTCGTCGACAATCGGAATCCCGCTGACGTTGTATTCCCGCATGATCTTGCGCGTGGTCGACAGCGTCGCGTTGGGCGGCAGGGTGATCGGGTCGGTGATGATGCCGTTCTCAGACCGCTTGACCTTCTCCACCTCGCGGGCCTGGCTCTCGGCCGGCAGGTTCTTGTGGATGATCCCGATCCCGCCTTCCTGCGCCAGCGCAATGGCCAGTGCCGCCTCGGTAACCGTGTCCATCGGCGCCGAAAGCAGGGGGATATTCAGCTCGATTGAGCGGGTAATCCGCGTGCGCGTATCCGACTGCGAAGGAACGAAGTCACTGCGTTGGGGGATCAGCAGAACATCGTCAAAAGTGATGGCGTCGTAAACGATCTTGGGGTGTTCCATGTGTAGTAATTAAGGGACAACGGCACGTGCTGTCAAGCAGAGCCGCAGGGCAGAGCGACGTCCGATCAGCGCTTACGGCGCCGCCAATACCCCCACTGGCGGTCTTCCTCCCCACGCCGCCGCGCCCGTGGCGCACGTCTGTGACGTGCGATCCCCCCCCCCAGCCCGCTGCCGACCGGCCGCCCTCCGCTTGAAACTATGGCACTCCTAAATCTTCAGACTCGCAGGCAACGCCCAACTTGCCTAGAAAGGGCAAAGGGAAGAGGGGCACAGGGGACATCCCACCGCTGCAAAGACAGTGGGGCCGCGTCAGGCGGAGTATATCGCAAGACGAGCACGCAGTGTTGTTGCCGGAGAGATCTACCACGCGATGAACCGTGGGAACTGCCGGATGAAGATTTTACGGGAGTGCGGCCGACTATCTGGGGTTGTTGCGGGTGATGGAAGAGCGCCGCAACGGCACGAACATGCGGATTCTCGCGTACTGTCTGATGCCCAACCACCGGCACATGGTGCTGTGGCCGCGGAAGGCAAAGACCATGGCGGGGTTCGTGGGGTGGGTGAGCAACACGCACGTTCGCCGCTGGCGCGAGCATCGGCACAAGGTCGGGGAACGGCATGCTCCCATCACGGCTGATGGGCTGTTCCGTCCGGCAGGCGGGTCTGCGTCCATGTGGTGACACCGCCGGAACAAGGGTATTTTGCTGCCAGGGTTTCGTCGAGATCGATGCCGAGTCCGGGTTTTCCGTTCAAGTACACGTAGCCGCCGCGCAATTCCGGGCTGCCGGGGAAGACCTCCATCAGCACGTCGCTGATGCCGGACCACTCCTGAATGCCGAAATTGAGGCTGGCCAGATCCAGATGGACATTGGCGGCATGCCCGATGGGCGACACGTCACCGGGTCCATGCCAGGCGGTTCGCACGCCGAATGCCTCACACAGGGTTGCCAACTTGCGGGCCGGCGTGATGCCGCCGATCTGGGTGATGTGCACGCGGATGAAATCGATGAGCCGGTCGGCGATCAGGCGTTCCCATTCGTGCGGGTTGTTGAACAGTTCACCTTGCGCGATTGGAGTGGCGCATTGGCCGCGCAACTGTCGGTACCACTCGCCCTGTTCGGGGGAGAGGCTGTCCTCCAGGAAGAACAGGCGGAAAGGTTCGAGCGACTTGGCGAGGCGGATCGCTTCCGATGGCGCGATGCGCTCGTGAACGTCATGCAGCAGTTCGATGTCGTAACCGAGTTCCCTGCGGAGGTGGGCGAACATCGTGACGACGGAGCGGACATAGCCGTCCGGATCGTAGTAGGTGCCGTCCATGGAACTTTCCGGTGCCAAATCACGTACGGATTTCCCGCCATACCCACCCCACTGGACGCGCACATGCCGCAATCCCTCGTCCATGTAGGCGCGGACCTTCTGCGTCAGTTCCGCCAGGGTCCGGGCGTCGGCATGGCGGTAGACGGCTGCGGCTTCCCGGCATTTGCCGCCGAGAAGGTCGTACACGGGCATGTTCGCCATCTTGCCCTTGATGTCCCACAGGGCGATATCCACGCCGGAGATCGCGTTGTTCTCGACGGGTCCGTTTCGCCAGTACGCGTTGTGGTTCATGGTCTGCCAGAGGTCTTCAATGCGGGTGACGTCCCGGCCGACGAGGAGGGGCTTGAGGTATTCGTCGATCAGACAGGCAACCGCCTTGTGGCGGTAGGCGAAGGTGGAGCACCCGAGTCCGTACAGGCCCGGTTCCGAGGTTTCCACCTTCACGGTGATGAGGTTAGTGCCGGCCGGTGCGGTGCAGATGGAGCGAATGTCCCGAATGGTGACTGCCATGTTCCGTGTCCTCCTGTTACTGATAACCGATAGGAAAGTTGATTCTGCGGGGATGCATGGAGCAGTCCGGGGGTGACGGGGTTTGGGGGCGAGGGAGTTCTCGGTGCTCATTTTCGCGCTCCAAGAGGCCCGATCCGATCTCCAAGACATGCTTTTCGTCCGTTTCGCGGTTTACTCAACGCCCGAGAAACGTCCTCAGGCTCTTTGAGACAATGTACCACCGGTTTCTGCCCAATCAAGGGCAAAGAGTGAGCGATCTCAGGAGACAAGAGGGGACATCCCATTGTTGAAAAGACAATGGCGCCTGCAGGACAAACGGGGCAGGAAAAGGGGACATCCCACATTGGCAAAGGCGGAAATTCAAAGAGGCCGCGGGAAATTCAAAGGAAATTCAAAGAGGACGCGGATCAATCGCCCACTCCGCCGCTGATTTTATTTGACGGACGCTAAGCCAGCCTTCGCCCACAAGTCGAAAGGCAGGAGTAGCCGCAAAAAGCACAGAAAGCTCAAAACAGAGCGAGGCGAAACACACACGCCGGCTCTGTTTGTCTTATACAGCAATCGTCCCATTTCTTCCTACGCCGAAAAGATTTTCACCACGACGCAACGACGAAGATGGGAACTAGTTTGCGTTGTTCCCGTCGTTGCGTCGTGGTGAAACCGAACGCCGGTTGCGGCTCGGCCGCGCCAAGCGTCCTTTCGCCCTGTTAGGTAGTTTGCGTTTTTCCCGCGTTGAAAACGCTATGCCCCGATTTCACTGTTCTTGCTCTTCTCCAAAAATTCTTTCTCAACTTTCCTGGGACAATCGCCAATCCGCTCCCCACGTTGCGTTTTCAACGCGGGAAAAACGCAACAACCCCGGAAAGGTAGAGAGGCCCACTGCGCCCAGCCTCCGGCCATCCACCGTGGATGGCCCCAAGCCCGGCCAGCGCCCCCAAAGCCCGTACGGTGGGTCGGTATGCTCCGACCCACCGTGCCAGAAAAGGAACCCGCCATGGAATTCCAAAACCCCCTCGCCCTCAAGCCCCGAACCACCTTCTACATCACCCGAGCTGATGAACTCCACGACCTCCCGCACCTCCTCCCGATCCCCGGCCTCTTCCCCGCCCACCGCCTCTGCCTCGTCGTCGGAACCTCCGGCGCCGGCCTCACCCAGTTCGCCTGCCACCTCGCCTCCTGCCTCGCCGGCCCCGCGCCCCTCAACGCCCCCGACCCTGATGACGAGGACTACATCGAAGACGAGCACTACCCCGACCTCCCGGCCGTCCTGCTCATCTCCCAGCGCGACAACGCCGACGTCATCAAGCCCCGACTCAAGGCCCTCGGCGCCAAACTCCGCCGCATCATGGTCCTCTCCGAAGTCACCGAACGCGAGGACGTCAAAGACGACTTCCCCCTGTCGAGCGAAGTCCTCATCGCTGCCCTCCGCAGTGGCCCCCTCCCCGTCGGGCACTTCAAAGCCGCACGCCCCGGCACCATCGCCCACCACGCCAAACTCGCCGACCTCTCCCAAGCCACGATCCTCCGCGCCAAGAAGACCCTCCAGATCACCTCCGCCAAGACCGCCGACCAATGGCTCTGGACCCTCCCCCCGACCATCGCCACCCTCTGCCTCCCACCGGCCATCATCCAGCCAAAGCCCCTCGCCGAAACCTGCGCGCCTTGCCCCTCAAATGACGCGCAAGTCCTTACCCCACAAGCCTCCGAGACACCCCCCACCCCCTCCTGCGAAAACCCGAGCACCTGCCCAAGCCCAACCCTCGACACGCCCCCAACCCCGGCCGCCGCGTCCGAAAACGGTGACCCCCAGCACCCCGAGCCCTCACACTCTGATATCTCAAATCCTCCAGTCTCAGATTCGCCAATTTCCAATCCTCAAACTCCAACTCCTCACCTTCAAGATCATCAAACCCCGCTGTCAGGAAATAACCTATGAACGAAGCTCCCCACTCCATTTTCCCCACGACGCAACGACGCGACGACGATGACGACCAAGGAACATCAAACCAGCGGCATACGTCGTTACTGTCGTTACCGTCGTTTCGTCGTGGTAGATCGAAGTTGCTGGCGGCTCGGCCGGGCTGTGCAGCGCTTTGCGGCTTTGTCCGGCCGGCCATTTTCCGGTATTGTCTGGGCCGCTCTACCCGGATAAAGGAGACTAGCTTTGGCGATGAAAATTCCGCTTTCCCGCGTCTATCAGTCTGAAACGATCGACCGCCGCATTCTGGAGGTCGTCAAGAGCGGCAACTACATCCTTGGCCCGGAGTGCAAGGCGTTTGCATCAGAACTGGCCGCGTACATCGGCGTGAAGACCATCGTGCTGTCCAACTCGTGGACGGCGGCGGTGCAGCTTCTGCATATCGCACAGAACCTCAAGGCGGGCGATGAAATCCTTGTGCCGTCGCTGACGGCGTTTCCTTCGATCGAGCCAATGATCCACGTGGGCGCCAAGCCCATCTTCTGCGACATCGACGATACCTACACCATCGACCCCGAGGACGCTCGCAAGAAGATCACCAAACGGACGGTGGGCATCCTGCCGGTACACCTGTACGGGCGCTCGGCCAACATGGACGCGATGCTCAAGCTGGCGGTGGACCACAACCTGTGGGTGTGCGAAGACTGTGCCCAGTCGCACGGCGCGAAGTGGAAGGGCAAGTGCGTCGGCAGCTTCGGCAAGTACGCCGCATTCAGCTTCTATCCCTCCAAGAACCTGACCGTTTACGGCGACGGCGGCGCGGTTGCGGTAGACGACCCGGCGATGGTGGCACGCATCCGGGCGCTACAGAATCACGGGCGGTATGAAGGCGACAAATATTTCCACGAAGAGGTCGGATACAACCTGCGTTTCAACGAGATCCAGGCGGCCGTCGGGCGCGAGCAGCTCAAGGTGCTGGATGAACTCAACGCCGGGCGCCGCCGCGCGGCGGAGTGGTATCGTCGCGAACTCGCTGGCGTGAAGGACCTGGTCCTGCCGCCCCAGGATGTGAATGGACAGACCGAGAGCGTGTATCACATGTTCGTGATCCGCATCGATACCCATGAGCGTCGCGAAGGGCTGATGAAGTTCCTGAAAGAACAGGGCATCCAGACGGGCGTACACTATCCCGTGCCCAATCACCAGCAACCGGCGGTCACGAAGCTGTACAGCGATATCCCAACGCTGCCCAAGACCGAGGACTACTGCAAGCGCATCCTGTCGTTGCCGATGTTCCCGTCGCTGACGGAGCAGGAAGTCGTGATCGTCAGCAACGCGATCAAGCAGTACCTGAAATAGGCAGGGGATGAATCCAGCCGGAAAAGTTCGCGGGATCACCTCGCCACGCTATGCGTTTGTTGTCTGCTGCGCGGGGATGATGTCGCTGGCGATCGCCGTCAACCTGCTGCCGGTTTTTCTGACGACGCTGCAGAATGAGTTTGGCGACCCCCTGACCAACGAGCAGCTTGGGCGGCTGGGGACGGTCACGTTCATTGGGCTGGTGGTGGCGATTCTTGCGGGCGGGCCGCTGGCCGACCGGATCGGGGCAAAGGTATTCACCCTGGCGGGGAATGCCCTGATCGCCATCGGACTGGCGTGGATGAGCTTCGCCGGCAGCTATGATGCCCTTCTGCTGGCGTGCCTTCTGATGGGGCTGGGCGCTGGCTCGCTGGACATGGTCGTCAGTCCGATTGTCGCGGCCGTGCGGCCGGATCGCCGATCAGCGGCGATGAACTGGCTGCATTCGTTCTACTGCGTTGGCGCGGTGGTGACGGTTCTGCTGGCGTCCTGGGCTTTGAGGCGCAGCATCGGCTGGCGCACGCTGTCGCTGGGTCTGGCCGCGATGCCGCTGGTGGTGATGCTGGCATTCGCGGTGATGTACATTCCGCCGCTGGTGGCGGAAGGGGCCGAGGGCGGCGCCGGCCGGCATCGCGTGCGCGACCTGCTTCGTATCGGGTATTTCTGGGCGGCGCTGATTGCGATCTTTTTGGGTGGGGCGACCGAGATGGGGATGGCCTATTGGCTGCCGGCCTACGCCGAGAAGGGCCTGGGTTTCACCAAGTGGACTGGCGGCATGGCGCTGACGGGATTCTCCATCGCGATGGCCCTTGGGCGCATTGGCGTTGCGATGAAGGGCACGCGGCTGGATGGTGTGCGGACGATGATCGTGTGCTGCATCGCGTCGGTGGTCTTCTTCGTGATCGCGTGCTTCGCCCCGTGGCCGATCGTGGCATTGTGGGCGTGCATCCTCGCCGGGCTGGCCGGCAGCGCCCTGTGGCCGACCATGCTGGGCGTGGCGGCCGACCGGTTCCCGCGCGGCGGGATCTCGATGTTCGGCCTGCTGGGGGCGTCGGGCAATCTCGGCGGCATCGTCATGCCCTGGATCGTCGGCTTCACCACCGACCAGGGCGATGCACGCGGCTGGACCCACGCCACCGCGATGCGTCTGGGGCTGTCCACCGCGATCCTCTGCCCGCTGTTCATGGGCCTGATCCTGCTGCGCCTGCGACGACGACCGGCAGAGGCATAAGTGTATTCGCATAAGTGGCTTATGAACGGTGGACAGGAAATGTGATACTTTAGTCTGGTGGGCTTGCACAAGAGGCTGCTTGACATAAAATGGATTCTTGTTGGCAGCGGTATAGACGCGGGCGGTTCTCTCGATTGGGTCATGTTGATTTCGGAAGGTGGAGTCATGAAACGACAGACAGATCGGCGCGAGGTCGCGGTCGAGGCGCTGGAAAGCCGGCAGATGCTATCCTGCGTGGTGGGGGCATCGAGTTTTATACCCGGACAGATCTCGCTCCTCACAGGGGGCAATATCCGCGTGTACGGGTACAACGCGGACGCCGATTTCGTGGTGGCGCCCGGTTCGCAACTGGTGTTGTTCAACGGACAGATAGTCGGCCCGGGCACGTACACTGGCGCGACCCTCAACAATCTGATGGCCTTGCCTCCCGCGGCTCCAGTTGATGTTCCAGTCGCCCCTCAGATCACGTTGACTTCCGATACGTCCGACCTCTTACGCGGGCAGAGTGTCGCTACCGTGAGCGCCAGCGTAGCGTTTGCCGACGGGAGCGTCCCGGCCGACGGCACCTTCCGGTTCTTCACCGGACGCCCGTCTTACGATCGCAACCGCTCCACCGGAGAGACCCGGCCGTGCATGGACGACGCGGCCATGCATGAAACGTCTCTCGGCAACGTCACGGTAGTGAATGGGCAGGCTCAATTGTCTGTTGCCAACCTGCCCGTGGGCGAGAACTGGGTCTGGGCGAAATACGAGAGCGCCGACGGGCTGGCCAAGGCGACTTCGGCCCCGGCCACGATTACGGTGCGCGTGCCGGTGGGCCTGCATGTTGAGCAAGGCTCGATCGCTACGCTGACCAATCTGCCGGATATCGCCGTCACGTTGATCGACGGCTCGGGCAACCCGCTGGGCAACGCCGGCTTCGTCCACCCGTCCGCTCACGGCACTATCCAGCAATCCACTGCCAGCGTCGCGTTTAGAATTCCACTCCCACCCCCGCTGCCGGTTGCGAGCACGGTGCTGGGAGGCATTTGGGCGTCGTCGGGAACGCTGATGATCACGACGAGCGGGAAAAGTGGGGCAAGCATTTACGGGACGGTCGCAACCTGGGATTTTGGCTCGGGCAGTATTGTCACCATCGGTAACTACGGCTCTCAATGGGAGCATGTGGCCTACCACGTGCCAACTCCCACTGGAACGGTGACGTTCCGCGAGGGCGATCAGATACTGGGCACGACCAGCATCAGCGGAAGCAGCACTGCTTGGGGTCTCTTCCGCCCGCAAGGATTGTCGCTGGGTCACCACACTATCACTGTCTCCTATGATGGCGACAACTCCTTCGTCGCTGCAGGCACGGAGACGGTGGAGTTCGATGTCACACGCACACCTGTGAGCGTTACCTTGGCGACCAGCCAGGCCGAAGTCCTCCAGGGGCGTGATTTTACATTGACGGCAACGGTCGCCACCGCCCGGCCGGATTCCGTTGCCCCTGATGGCACGATCAGTATTTTCTGCGATAACGAGCTCCTGACCACAGCCACGCTGGGTGGTGCCACGACGACGCTTACGACGACCCTTCCGGCCGGCGTGCATCAGGTGAGGGCCGTTTACGCCGGAGGTGCTGTGTTCGAGGCAGGCGAGTCGCCGGTCATTGCACAGACCGTTCTTCCTAATACGGCGCCGATTGGCCGGGTCGCCCTGGATTCGTCTGGCAAGTTGACGGGCTGGGCCGTGGACATGGATGCCACGACGAAGTCGCTATGGTGCGATGTCCTGGTCGATGGCAGGTACGTTCGCACCTTGCGGGCCAGGGAATTCCGGGCTGACATCGCAGCGAAGCTCAATGGCAGCGGCGCTCACGGTCTGACGGTCAATCTGCCTCAATTACAGGCTGGCAAACACGTTGTGCAGCTCATGGCTCGCGACGCCCAGACCGGCGTCTCCAGCGAGATCGGCCGCGTGTCCGTGGTCACCAAACGCCAGGTCGTGCCCGCACCAACTGCCGGGCCGGTGAGCGTCTCGAAGTGGTGGTTTGCCAAAATACAGCCCACTTCCTCGCGACTGCCCCGTTGGTGGGCGCTCTTGGGCAGCAAGGCGACAGGCTGATCGCCGTCCGCGCCCCTTCCGCAACCTGTGCTGCGCTTGGCGATGCCGGTGCCGCGCCCGGCATTTCGGCTACGCTACCTCGTAATGAGCTCGCGGCCGCCGTGGTGGCCTCGCCCCGCAATGCCTGAAGGACGTGAACGGCACAGTTGTCTGGTCGCCGCGTTTGGGGATGTCAGCGGACTGATGGACGTTGTGCTGCGCCAAGGCTAACATTCCTCAGATGGACCTCATGCAACGGCTTAAGATCATAATCGAGAAGCACAACGACGGTTACGTCGCCTACCCTGTGGGGATTAGCGGCGTTATCGTGGGCCAGGGCGACACGTATGAGCAAGCGCTGACAGATGTTCAATCCGCCATTCGCTTCCACCTCGACACATTTGGCCCCGATTCGCTGGATGTTGAGGAGCCGGTGATCGAGGCGTTTGTCGCCGAGGCAAGCGTATAGCCATGCCCAAGTTTCCTGTCGATGCCCCAAAGAGTCGCGTGCTGCACGCCTTGCATCTATTGGGTTTTGAGCTTGTGAGGGAACGAGAGCATATTGCGATGCGAAGGATGAATGCAGACGGTACGGCAACGCCGCTCACGTTACCCAATCATCCAACTATCAAATCGCCGACGCTTCGTGCAATTTGCCGGCAATCAGACATCTCACGTGACGATTTTCTCCGCGCTTACGAACGGGCGTGACAGGTGTGATCTGCCCGAGGCAGGAATTCACTGACGATCGGCCGCAGCGATCTGTCGGCCTGCGCCGCTGCCGGTTCCGGCCATTTCGGCTACACTACCGCATAATGAAGCAGCGTATCCAAAAAGCTCTCGCGGCGGCCGGGGTTGCCTCGCGCCGCAATATCGAGCAGATGGTCCTTGAGGGCCGCATCAGCGTGAACGGCACAGTCGTCCGCGCCCTGCCGGTTATGGTAGACCTGGACGAGGACCGCATTGAGGTCGATCACGACCTGATCAAGCCGCCCAGCGGCACCAAGCGTGAGAAGCTCGTTTATATCCTGATGAATAAGCCGCGCGGCGTACACTGCACCAATGTCTCCCAGGGCATGCAGACCCGCGCCATCGACCTGCTGGGCGAAGGCTTCCCCTATCGCGTCTTCCCGGTCGGCCGGCTCGATGCCGAATCCAAGGGCCTGCTTCTACTGACCAATGACGGGGAACTGACCAACCAGCTCACCCATCCGAAATACTCGGTCCCTAAGACCTACCGGGCTGTGGTGGCGGGGCTGCTCCAAGCCGAAGAGGCCGAGCGGCTGCAGCATGGTATCTGGCTGGCCGGCCCGGAGGGCGGAGGAATGCGTACCACCGCCAGCCGCCTGCGCATCGTGAACCGCGCCCGCGATAACACGATCCTGGAGATCACCCTCCGCGAGGGTCGAAACCGCCAGATCCGCCGGATGCTTGCCAACCTTGGTCACAAGGTGCGCGACCTGACCCGCGTCTCGCTTGGTTCGCTGGAGCTCAAGGGTGTGGGGCCGGGCCAGTTTCGTTTCCTGACCGACTACGAGGTGCGGCAACTCCGCCGCGACATCACCCAGGCCCAGGAGGAAAGTCTCGCCCGCGCCGAGCGCCGCAAAGACAAGCTGGCCGAGACCCCCGAAGGGGAAGAGCCGCCCACCGGGCTGGCGGGGCCGTCACGCCCGCGATTGCAGGGGAAGATGCCGGTGGCGATGCAGATCACCCGCCCCGGCGCGATCGAAGTCGCCGATGATGACGTGGACTATGTGGGCAACGTGGGGTTTCCCGCAGGGCCGCAGGAACCTGCCCGCCCGACTCCGGCTCATGCGCCGTTTCCGGCGACATCGCCAAAGCCTGCTGGCAGGAACAAGCAGCCTGCGGCCGCCAAACCGGCCGCCCCGGCCAAGCCCGCAGCGAAGCCAATCAAGTCCGCAAAGCCAGGCCCTTCGGGCGGCAAGCCGCCATTGCATCGTGACGGACCGAAGCCCTATGGTGACAAGCGGCCGCCGGCCGGTAAGACGCCATTCCAGCCCGGCGGTCCCAAACGCTATGGCGACAAGCGCCCTTCAGACGGCAAGCCGTCATTTCAGCAGGGTGGAGCGAAGCCGTTTGGCGACAAGCGCCCGCCGCGTGACAGCCGATCGGAATCTCGCCAGAGCCAGACCGGCCGAGACCGGCGGGGCCGGGGACCTTCGCAGGGACCACCGGACGCTGCTCGCGGACGGCGCGCACGGGGCGGCAACAAAGGCCCGTTCCGCGGCAAGGGCCGGTCGTGATCGTTGGCAGTAACCGTTGGCAGTAACCATCGGCGGTGTTGCTGGCGAACCGAGCCACGTGTAATCTTGGCAGGCGTAGCGGCAAAGCCGCGGTCGGCCGCGGTGCTTGAGGAATCCGGACGTTGAAAGCTGGCGAGTTGCGACGATTGGGAGGGCGAGGCGATGGCAGACAATCTGACGCAGACCATTCGGCCGCACGGCGGTAGCGGCGCCCATAGCGTCAAGAAGCTTTCGATCGTGATCCCTGTGTACAACGAAGAGCAGACCTTTCAGAAGCTGGTCGGACTGGTGGTTGACGCCCCCGTCCAGGCGGGAGTGATGAAAGAGATCATCTGCGTCAATGACAAGAGCACCGACGGCACCGCCGCCAAGATCGACGAGCTTCCGGGCCTCTTCCCCGGCGTGGAGTTCAAGATCCACCACAAGCCGGTCAACCAGGGCAAGGGCGCTGCCCTTCGCGACGGTTTCAAGCTCGCCACCGGCGATGTCATTCTCATTCAGGATGCGGACCTGGAATACGACCCCCGCGACTACCCTAAGCTCCTGCAGCCGATCCTGGACGGGCGCGCTGATGTCGTGTTTGGCAGCCGCTTTATCGGCGAGCCGCACCGCGTGCTCTATTACTGGCACACGTGGGGCAACCTCCTGCTGACGCACTTCAGCAACATGTTTACTAACCTGAATCTGACGGACATGGAGGTCTGTTACAAGGTTTTTCGCAAGTCGGTGCTAGAAAGCATCGACATCAAGTGCAACCGCTTCGGCTTCGAGCCGGAGATCACCGCCAAGGTTGCCCGCATCCGCCCCAGGCTGCGGATCTACGAGGTGGGCATCGCCTACTACGGGCGAAGCTACGAAGAAGGTAAGAAGATCACGTGGAAGGATGGCGTAAAGGCCCTCCTGACCATTGTCCGATTTGGGATATTTGAATAGGACCAACGATGCGAGTTCTCATCACCGGTGTTGCGGGTTTTCTCGGTTCGTATCTCGCCGATTTCATGCTCGAGCACGGGCATGAAGTTGTCGGCGTCGACAGCCTCGTGACCGGCCGGCGCGAGAACGTCGCTCACCTCACCGGCAACCGCGCCTTCAGCTTCCTCGAGAAGGATGTGATCGAACCGCTGAAGATCGACGGGGCGCTGGATCGCATCTTCCATCTCGCTTCGCCCTGCGCGACCGCCGGCTATCAGCGGCACCAGGTCATGATGCTCAAGACCAACAGCCAGGGCACTTGGAATCTGCTGGAGCTTTCGCTGCAGAAGCAATCGCGATTCCTCATGGCCTCCAGCAGCGAGGCCTACGGCGACGCCCAGAAGCACCCCCAGCGGGAAGACTACTGGGGCAATGTGAATCCGGTCGGCCTGCGCAGCATGTACGATGAAGGCAAGCGCTTCGCCGAAGCCTGCACGATGGCCTATCACCGCGCCCACAACGCCGACACCCGCATCGTCCGTATCTTCCACACCTACGGCCCTCGGATGGACATCCTCGACGGCCGCGTGGTGATCAACTTCGTGCACGCCGCCCTGGCCAACGCGCCGCTGACCATCTACGGCGACGGACGCCAGACGCGCAGCCTGTGTTATGTCTCGGACATGGTCGAAGGCATCACACAGGCCATGGAATGCGACTTCCACGAGCCGATCAACCTGGGCAACCTCGAAGAGGTCGCCGTCATCGACATCGCCAGGGAGATCAAGTCGCTGATCCCCGGCTGCACCAGTGAACTGGTGTTCGAGCCCATGGCGCCGGACGATCCCCGCCACCGCTGTCCCGATATCACTCGCGCCAAACAGCTCTTCCGCTGGACTCCGAAAGTCTCGCGCCGTGAAGGACTGGCGAAGGTGATCGAATACTACCGAGAAGAGATGGCCAAAGGCCAAAGGACCGTCGCAGGAGCGGCATGACTGATCGAGAAACAGGTCATTGCCAATCCTGTTTCCTTCCGGTTTCATCATTCATCATTCATAATTCATAATTCGTAATCCCGTTCCTATGGAGCACCTGGAAGGTCAACAGTCGGTCATCGCCGCCATCCAGGCGTGCCAGCGGCGCATTGAGGTCATCCTCCTCAGCCACGGTGCTCACGAGGACAAGTTCTCCGAGATGCTCGAACTCGCCGCGGCCAGGGAGATCCCCATCCGCCGGGTCGACCGCACGGAGCTTGACGCCGTGGCCCACGGCTCCACGCACGGCGGCGTGGTCGCCATCTGCTCGGCCAAGCCGCGCATGAGCTTCGATGACCTGCAGGAGATGCTCAGTCACCTCGGCGTCGCTCCCCTGCTGCTCTTGCTCGAAGGCACCGAAGACGCCCGCAATCTGGGCTTCGTCATCCGCAGCGCTGAAGCGCTGGGCGTGCATGCGGTGATCATCAAGAAGCACCTGTGGGACCTGGACCCAATCGAGATCGCCCGGCCCGCCTCCGGCGCTTACGAGCGCATGCCGCTGGTGCAGATCGAGTCGGCGGACCCTCTGAAGCAGCTTCAGTCCAAGGGCCTCAAGCTCTACGGCTGCGTCGCTGGGGCCAAGCGCACCATGTACGATGTCAATCTCGCCGAGCCGTCCATCCTCGCCATCGGCGGCGAGAAGCGCGGTCTGTCCGGCGCGGTTCGCGACATCTGCGACCGCTACATCACCATCCCCAGTCTGCCCGGCGTCAGTTCGCTGTCGCTTTCGCACGCCAGCGCGATCGTGATGGCCGAAGCCATGCGCCAGCGCCGGCCAAAGTCCACACCTGCCGCAGACGCACCTGACGTCGCGCCGTAGAGGTCGCAGCGCAATCGCGAGTAGCCCTCGTGGTCGGGGCGTATGGCCGAAAAGCGACTACAAAGTCGCTTCTACGTAGCCGCGACTTTGTAGTCGCGGTGCGAACACCTACGCCTTCCACTACTGGCGATTGCCCCGAGATTCGCCCTGCCCTGACGCGAGCCGGCACCGTCCACTTTCGGTACAATAGCCACCATGCCGACTCCGCCCGCCAAAGCCACGCCAAAGCAAAGACTCTGGCGGATTGCTCAGTCGGTGATGATCGGGTATCTGCTGATCATGCTGGTGCTCTCCATGTTTCAGGAACGCCTCATCTTCCCCGGGCAGTCAAGCCAGGGGAAACTCTTCGCCGAGTTTGTCACGCCCCGCGATGCTGAGCGTGTGACGCTGCAGTTGCCTGATGGCACGCCCATCGTTGCTTCGTTCGGGGCGGCCAAGGGCGCGGATCGCAAGCTCGTCACTGAGCCGCGGCGCTATCCCACGATACTTTTCTTCTACGGCAATGGCATGTGCCTGGCCTACACAACCGACCTGGTTGAGCAGCTTCGTCGTCGCGGGGCCAATGTCATGGCGGCCGACTATCCCGGCTATGGGCTCAGTGGCGGGCACGCCGGGGAGAAGGCGTTTTATGCCGCGGCCGACGCCATGTACGATTACGCCCTGAAGCGCCCCGAAGTGGACCCGGCCAGGATCGTGCCGATGGGGTGGTCACTTGGCGGAGGGGTCGCGGTCGATCTCGCCAGCCGGCGACCGGCCGCGGGGCTCATCCTCCTCTCCACCTTCTCCAGCGTCGGCGATGTGGCGGCCTGCACCATGCCGCGGATCTTCCCGGTCCGCCTGGTTCTGAAGCATCGGTTCGACAGCGTCGCCAAACTCCCCAGTGTTGCCTGCCCGATCCTCATCGGGCACGGGACGGCCGACCCGATCGTGCCGTTTGTGCTGTCACAGAAGCTCCGCGCGGCGGCGAGGACGCCGGTCACCTATGTTGAAGTTGCCCGCGCTGGCCACAACGACCTCTTCGAGACCGGCTATCGCCAGGTGTATGACGCGATCGAAGCATTCCTGCGTCCGCTCCAGGCGCCGGCCGAATAGCGGTCTTCATCCCCGCTGAGCGAGCATGATCAGGTCCACGCTGAGAGCCTCCTCGTAGGGCCCGCGAACGTAGTCGCCGAAGAACTCCACCTTGGCCGCACCGGCCCAGCGGGCGTAGCGCTCCAGTTGCTGGGCGCGCAGCCCCATGAACGGGACGCAGTCGCTGTGCAGCGTCGCCTGGTCGGCGTGCAGTTTGGTCACCAGCAGGTCGACAAACCCGCCGTCGCCCGCCCGGTGGACGCCTTTGATGATCAGGTGCCTGCCCGAAGGAAGGTCGGCGAGTTTGCACTTGCCCCATTGCGTGAGCCCCTGGGGCAGCCGCCAGAGATTGAGCACATGGACCAGCACGGCTCCGCCGGGATGCACCGCCGTGAGCAGGTTTGCCAGGGCGGCCTGGACGGCGGCGGCGTCACCTGCCAGGGAGAGCGAATTGCCGACACAGATCGCCAGGTCAAACGTCGCAGGCGCTGGCACGGACTCGTTGAATCCCCGGCGGACAAATTTAACGCCACCATGGGTGCCCACGCGAGCGGCGGCTCGTTCAAGCATGGCGGGGCTGATATCGGCTGCCTCCACATCCAGGCCCCAGCCGGCCAGCATGGCCGCGTGATGCCCGGTGCCGCAGGCTGAATCCAGGACGCAACGGACGGCAAAACGGTCGACCAGCCAGCGGTACAGGGCCTGCTCATTGGCCAGTCGTCTGGGCCAGTCGATCATGGCCTCATAGGCGTCAACTCTGCTATCAAAGGCGTCTGCGGAATCCATACTCGAACGCTAGGAGTCCGGGGGGACAATGGCAAGGTCTTGGGGTCGGGTCGAAGCAATGCTCGGCCGGGAATGCCGGCGAGGCAAGTGCCGTGTGCCGCAGCCTGCGCCCCCAGACACGCAGGTTTTCACGGGAGAGGGTTGGGGCAATACCGTCGGGGATTTGTCGACTTGGCCGCGGCGTTTTGCAAGGCGTTCTGGTCCAAGGACTATACTGAAGGTTGGTGCGGTCTGGCGTCAGGGTGGTAGCGCAACATAGACCATTTTCCATGATGGGAAAAGAGCTCACCCTGGAAACTGCGAGAGTGTTTTTTGCATCGCCCTCTTCCGCGCCAGACGCTGCTTCTCCAGATTCTTCTCAATCAGGTCTCACCAGGCACACCCTGCCGTGATTTTGCGACCGCCCGCAGTCAGGTCTGTTTTCTGTTCCATTTTCCCTATGACCTTCTTATACTAGCAGTCTCATGTTTGGGCGTTTCCCTCCGGCGGAACCATTTCACGCCTTCGGGATCGCCCATCGCAGGATCGCCCAGGAGGAACGATGTCTCTGTCACAACTCCGTCGCAATGCTCGGCTTTGTATCGCCAACGCGGTCCGTCGATTGCCGCAGTTGGATGGACTCGAGGGCCGCTTTCTGCTGGCCGCCCATCCGTCCCTCTGGCGCATCGCCGGTACCCAGTTCAATGACACCATCAACGTTTCCGTATCTCAGACCGATGCCACCCAACTGACGGCGACCGTCAACGGCAGCGTCGTCTCTACGCGCCCCATCGCTCTGGTCCGCAACATCGTGGTGACAACTGGCGCGGGTGATGACAGTATCACCATCAACCTCGGAGTGGATCAGGCGAATATCCCCGTTTCTGTCTTCGCCAGAGCCGGGAACGATACCATCGTCGGCGGCACCGGAAACGATTATCTCAATGGCGGCGCGGGCGACGATCAGGTCAACGGAGGCATGGGCAACGACTACATCACTGATCCTATCGGAAACGACCTGCTTGTCGGCGATGAAGGCAATGACACCATCTGCGGTGGTTCCGGGATGGACACTCTCATCGGCGGCATGGGCGACGACCGGCTTCACGGGGGCGACGGCAAAGACATGCTTTCCGGCGGGTACGGCTCTGATACCCTGCGCGGCAATTCCGGTGCCGATATCCTCCGGGGCGGCGAAGGCACTGATCGGCTCAACAGCGGTGTCGGCAAAGACGTTGTCTACAGCGAGACCGACGACCGTGTCATCAATGGCTCGACCGACGTGCTCCGAAATGACTTTCGCACCAACCCGCTGATTTCCGTGGACGACCCCCAGACTCTGAAGCAGCAGTTCATCGACCAGGCCGTGCAGCGGAACAAAGACAGCTACGGCCAGCCCGCCTATGTCTGGTGGCAATATTACTACTCTGGTGGCCCGATGCTCCGCGGCGATGTTTACGCGATGGCTACCAATTCGGCCACCAACCCCAAGCCCACCGACCATTCCACAACCAACACGCAGGTGCAGGGCGTTGACGAAGCCGACATGGTCAAGACCGACGGCAACTACATCTACATGGTCAAGGACAACCAACTCGTTATCGTTGACGCCTGGCCGGCAGACGAGTCCCACGTTGTCTCCCGCACGACCCTGGACGGCTATGGCTCAGACATCTACCTCGACGGCTCACATCTCACGGTCATCAGCACCAAGTGGATCTACGAAGACACCCCTGGGGACATCTACCCTGTTTTGCCCGTGCTGATGGACCAGGAGCCGATTGCGAGCAAACCCGTCATCCGTTCCGCTGCAATCTCTACTCGATTGATCAACTTCTGGGGATGGCGGCCCTCCAAAGCACAGGTGGTCATCACCGTTTATGATGTTTCTCACGCCGCGCAGCCCGCCGTCATCAGCACCACAACCATCGACGGTTCCCTCACCTCCTCCCGCGACATCAACGGTCAGGTCTATGTGGTCCTGGACCATTACATCGACCTGCCCTCGCCTCAGATGATCCCCGGCAAAAAGGCCGACACCTATGTCTACGAATCCCAAGACGCCTACCGCGCCCGCCTGGAAGCCATGACTCTGGAGGAGCTCTTCCCCTCCTATTCAACGACATTCGCTCAAGTGAGTGTTCCGGCCATCAGCGGCGCCATCCTGGACACCCCGGGCCTCTATGCCCCCCAGACCCCCGGCGATGAGTCCTCAATGTTCTCTGTGGTCACCTTCGACGCGACCTCCGACCAGCCACAGATCACCGACACCACTGCGGTTGTCGGATGCACCGGCCAGATATATATGTCCAGCAATTCCCTTTTTGTGGCCGCCACCGGCTACGACGCCCCCATGGGCAACTGGATGGGCGATTGCCGTACGGATATCTACAAGTTTACGGTTGACAATGCGGGCGTCTCTTTTAACGGCGCCGGGCAGGTTCCCGGATGGATCATCAACTCCTACGCCATGGATGAGAACAACGGCTATTTCCACATCGCCACCACCACCAATCAGACGACTACCGACACCGGTGATACCACCAACACCACCTCCAATAACATCTTCACCATGCAGAGCGATGGCGACACGCTCGAAGTCACCGGCTCGATCACTGGCCTGGCTCTTACCGAACGCATCTATGCGGCTCGGTTCACTGGCGATCGTGCCTATCTGGTCACCTTTCGCCAGATGGACCCGCTGTTCACCATCGATCTTTCAGACCCGGCCAATCCCGTGGTGGCTGGTGAGCTTGAAATGCCCGGCTATTCCTCCTATCTCCAGCCCATCGGCGACAACCTTGTCTTCGGCATCGGCCGCGACGCCGACGCCAACGGCCGCGTCAACGGATTGAAGGTTTCGCTGTTCGACGTTTCCGATTTCGCCAATCCCCTGCTCGTGGACACTTACAAGTTCACCTCCGACACCGACCCATCGAAGAACACCTGGTGGTTTGACTGGACATCCTCTCCCGCCGAATGGGACCCGCATGCCATCAGTTACTTCGACCAACAGCAGGTTTTGGCCCTGCCCGTGCTCGACTGGGGCTGGTGGAATGGCAGTGGCCGCATGGAACTGCTCAAGGTTGATGCCACCAGCGGCTTCACCGAGATCGGTCAAATCCATCACGATGGTCAGGTTCTCCGCAGCCTGAGGATCGACAACTACGTGTACTCCATCGGCACCGATGCCATCAAGGTGATCTCGCTGGATGATCCTTCCATGGACGTGGCCGATGTACCGCTTGATCTCCCGGCCAATACCACGGCAAGCGATTAAGTAGACTTGGTCCCCTATATATAGGGTGGCTTGCAGGGGAAATGAAATGGAAAAGGGGCCTGGTTTCGTTTTCAGTACCCAATGCTGAGTTATCCTCTGTTGACAGCTCTGGGCACAGCTTGTAGCGTTATGGCATGGTAAGTGGACGTTGAATTTTCCGGCCAACAGGAGAAGGATACAAGATCAGTCTCCAACAGATAATAGAGGGAAATACGAATCCAGGCCCCTTTCCTTTCTTGCGAGAATTCGTAGTCAGGATATCCGATGAGCACGATCACTCTCTCCAGCCCAGGGCTTACTCTCGACTTTGACATCGATCACCGATTGTCGCTCCGCCAGGTGCGGCGAGAATGCGACCGGCCGCTACTGTACGGCGATCGCCGGTGCAAGCGCAACGGCTCCGGCCCTGTTGGAAATCCACTGGCCGTTGTGATCCAGGATGGAGTTCACGCGGGCATTTACGGCATCGAAACCTTCACGGTCGTCAAAGTGACGCGTTCCGATCGCCAGTTGCTCTGCCACCTGCAGCATGATTCGCTGCCCCTGGCTGCGATACTGCAGATTGAGGTTGAGGGGCATGTTGCCACTTTCCGTGGCCAGGTCTTCTGGAACGGTACAGACGCCGTGGATATGGATGTCTACTACCCGCTGCTTTCCCGGGTTGCAGCCGCCGGGCCGGCGAAAGACCGTGTGCTTCTACCGGTATTGTCGGGCGCCGTACACGGGCCGCTGGCATCGGCCAATGTCCGCAAGGCCTACATCGGCAATGTCTCAAGCCCCTGTTTCATCTTGGATGGAGAAGATCGCGGCCTGGCCTTCCTGGACGACAATCAAGCGGACCGCGCCGCCGACCCCGTTGCCGCCTGCCGACGGAGTTTTGCGGCCGGCACGCTCTTCCCGCTGCCGCCCGATGTCCCCTGCCACCATATCCCGCAGGTGGCGCCGGGTGTGGACGGGCCCTACGTCAGCGTTTGCCATACGCGGCGGTTCGCCGCGATCGCCGCAGAGGACGGATTAGCGAATGCCGCGAGTTCCGTCGCCAAGCCCACCGTTGCCCACGACGGGGAGTCGGTGGACATGGGTCCGATTCGGATGTACGCGTACGAAGGCGGTTGGCGTCAGGGGGCAAGCTGGCTGCGCGAACAGCTCCGGGACGTCCCATTCCGCACCTCCCCCGCGGAGTGGTTCCAGCGAACCACCTTCATGGGCGAAGAGAACTGCTACACGATGACCGCGCAGGGCAAAACGTTCCATCAATTCCCCGCGGTGCTACAGAGCAAACGTAAACTCGGCGCAGATTTCTTTCATTTTTATGGCTTCCATGACGCCGACGAACTGGGCGAAAAGGATCTGTGGCGTAACCGCGGCGATTATTTCCTGGCAGCCCAGGATTACGGCGGTTTCAAAGCGGCACGCAGCGGAATCGAAGCCATCCACCGCAGCGGCGGCCGGGTGATTTACTACGTCGAGGGGCTCATTGTCTGGAAGCGATCACGCATTGGCTTGGCCAAGGGCCGCGATTGGTCGCTGAGACGCGCCGACGGCTCCGAAGATGTGATCTACAAGGGATACTGGCACATGTGCCCGGCCTGTGCTGAATGGCGGGCATGGCTGGCCGCCACCTGCGCGGAGATCGTTCGCACCACTGGAGTCGATGGCTTCTTCATCGATTCGCAGTGTGCCACCCCCTATCACCGCTGCTTTAACCCGCTGCACCATCATCCTCATCCCGATGTCTGGAATTGGGGCGTGCGTCAGCTCTTACGCGAGGTCCGAGCCGCCGTGGACGCCGTCAATCCCAATACCATCATCATCGTCGAAGGCGTCGCCGATCTGGCGCGGGAATTCGCCGACGGCTCGCTGTCCCACAGCCATGACTGGACCGGCTGGAAACTGGACGAGCCGCTGCTGCGTTTCCTGCATCCGCAGATGCGCGTCTTTGAAAGCTGGACCAACCGCCGGGTCGCCCCCAGGCACAAGCCGCCCGAATACCTGCACGTCTGGAACTCGGTGGTCGGCCACCGTATCTACGCCCACAATTCGGAGGCCGATTCCATGGCCGCCCTGGCCCAGCGAACCCGCCGCGTCTACGACTCTTTCCCTGAGATCTGCGACAGCGAGCTTTCGGCGCACGAAGTCGCCTGCGCCAACGGCTTCGCCCAACTCTTCGATGGCCCGCCGCCCGTCCTCACGCTGGGCAACCTCACCGCCAGGAGAACCACCGCCACAGTCACCCTGCCGGTCGCCAGCGGATCGCTCTTCGACCGCCTCTCCAACGAACACCTCGCGCTCACGCAACGACGTGTCCAGATCAAACTCGCGCCGTGGGAGTACCGCGCCTTTGAGGTCCGCGTGTAGTGCCTGACGATACAACCGAGCGATTTCGAAGGGGACGCACCTAGCGCTCTTATCACTTCGACTGATGCGATGAGGGATCAAGCTGGCGGCTTGTGGCCTGTCGCCACCTGATAGGTGCCTGGCGTTTTTCGAAAGCCGATTGCCAGGCGATTCCATCCATTGATGGCAATGATCGCCATGGTCAAATCCACGGTTTCTCGCTCCGTGAAATGCTGTCGGACCTGCGCGTAGATCTCGTCGGGCGCGTGTCCCTGGCTGATCAAGGTGATCGCTTCGGTCCATGCCAAAGCCGCTCGCTCACGATCGGAATAAAACGGGGTTTCGCGCCAGGCGTTCAGTGCGTAGAGCCGCTGTTCGGTCTCGCCTGCGGCCCGCGCATCCTTGGTATGCATGTCGATGCAAAAGGCACAGCCGTTGATCTGCGAAGCGCGCAGTCGAACCAATTCCAGCAGGCTTGTCTCCAGTCCGCTCTGACGTGCGTAGTCTTCGATGCCCAACATGGCTCGAACGGCTTCCGGCGCAGTCGTCTCGTAATTCAGTCGCGGCATGATTGAACTCCTTTGCACGTTCAGTGGGTGAGTGCTCGCTGCTTTCACCGGCCGAAGTACCGCCCGTGAGGGATGGGCCGCACGGCCGACGGCGGTTGATGTTAGGCGCGCTCTCGATAAGCAGCCGAGCCGATCTCGACTGATCTGACGCTGCTGGCCGACCTGCCCTGTATCCGCTGCCAATACAACCTGCGTGGCCTGACGCCGCAGCGACAGTGTCCGGAGTGCGGCCTGCCGATCCTCCGTTCGCTACTGGAGGCCCTCCGCAATGGGGCGCCGCCCGAGGCGGATGAGCTGGAACGGTCGCTCTGCCGACCATTTGAGGCGATGTGGCAGAAGGTCGGCTACCCGGCCGACGCGCTGATCATGGTGTGCCATGCGTGGATGCAGGCGACGCAACCGCTGGACGCCGCGGCAGACCCGGTACCAGCCAGCCCGTCCATTGCTGCCGGCGCGGCGTGTATCGCCCTTCGCGATGAGGCAACGCTCCGTTGCGGCGGCGCGAGAGAGGCCAAGGCAACCCTTCGCGGCTGGGGCATCCACGGCAGCGACGAGATCGGCCAGATTGTGCGCGGCTTGATGGACGCAGGACTGATCCAGCGGACCGGGCCCGACCCGGCCGAAGCGTTCAAAGGCCTGTTCAACCTTGACGGGCTGTTTTTGCTGGGCGAGTAAGGACCGGTACATCAACGCCCGAGAACTCGCGCACGTCGTCGAGCAAACTTCCCAACCACACTACCGATTTCAGCAGCTCATTCTCCATCCATGCCAATACGGGCATCGGCCGGCAGCGGGTGTCAACACGGTCGTTGCATCGCCTCCCCTGTGCGCACCTGATCCCACTCTTTTACCAAATACGCACTTGATCTGGCATTCGGCATGCCATATACTGCTTGCGAAGCCAAAGGCGCGGATAGTACGCTACTACAGCCAGTATAACTGATAAATACTACAACGCCATGACGATAATCTCACCATACAGGTTCAGAATGCCAACCCAACTAATATTCCTAACAGGTGTGGTTTCCATCCCGGATACCTCCGCCCCAAGCCCCCGGTTTCGCCCGCGAGACAGGGTGAGCCAAAATGAGACAGTTCGCCCGGCTTAGCTAACGACTAACGACTAATCCCAAGTTCTGCGTCACAAACGTCATAAGTATCGTTACCGCATGGTGATGCGGCAAAAACGAACTTCACCGTACTGGGTACGGATATTTTTCCAACAACTCCAGTACTCGCCGCTGCAGTTCGTTCGGCTCGGTTTCCACTACCAGGGTGGGACTGGCCGGATCGTCTTTCATGCGACAGGTGTTGCGGCACAACGTCTTGAGCGATTCGATCAAGCCCGACCAACTCTGCACCGGCAGGCCGGCCTCGGTGCGGTGCTCGGACTTCTTGATCTTCGCCGCCGGCGGTTCCACAGCCGGGGACGGTGTATTGACGGTCGACCTGGAAAGCGTCCTCTTTGTCAGCGCGCAGGCGATACCCCAGAGCATCACGGAATATCACGCGAAGGAACTCGGCATCGAGGGCAGTTTCCTTGTGGGCCAGCCTGCCGCTGGACGCGAGATCGGCCCAATGGTTCAATTCGTCATGGGCCTTTGTGATGGCGGCGTGATCGATCAGTGACGGGTTGATTCCCCACAGACGAAAGGTTTCATCGCTCAGTCGCTTGGGCAGAAATAACTGCCGATGGCGGCGCTTCATGTCGGGGAACAGATAGGGTGTGTCAGATTCCTTCGCCTTCTTTGCCATAACGGTTGCCATCTTACGTTATGTGGGCAGTGTCTGTAAGAGCTCCGGCGTGCCGGCTCCGCTCTGGGGCGCCCGTTTTTCTGGGCGGCCCTTGGGACTGTGGTGGCATGCCCCTGCTTTAGGACTGGAGGAATGCCTGCGGCCCAGTAGGCAGGTGGCCTTGGCGGCCGATGCAGGCTCTTGATCTGCTGCATGACCTCGGCCGGCAAAGGCGGCTGCTTCTTGGCCGTCATGAATGCCTACAATCTCGCTAGAATGAGAGAAGCTGTGCGTTTTCTGGCGATTGCGGGTTGGGCGGCGGCCGCGGTGGTCTGGCCGCTGGTGTTCTACCTTTGGCGCAGAGACGGGCGGCATCGCGGGCAGTAGACGCCTGCTACTGCGTTTCCCGGACGACCCCTTCATCGGCGGCCGGGGCTTCGGGCTCACCACGCTTGCGGGAGACTTGGCGGGCGGCCTGCAGGATTTTCTCGGCCGGGGCGTCGGTGAGCGAGAGCAGGACGGCATCGGGCTGGGGGTTCATCAGCGCGTAGGAGAGCATGGCAAGACGATCCAGGGCATCCTGCTTCCACGGGCCCGCGCCAGCGCCGCTGCGGGATCGCTGTTTTCGCAGCAGGGAAGCAACTTCGCCTGCGGTCGCCTCGTCGCTGCGCAGCATGCAGACCAGTGGCTGCATCTCCAGCGGCGAGAGAGACCAGAGCTTGGTCTGGTTCATCCGCGGGCCGCGGAGGACCGCCAGGAATTGCAGCTCTTCCAGCGGGCGAAGCGAGAGGTCGGCCAGTTCGGTGAGCTGCTGGACGTAGGACTTCACTCGGCCGGCGTCCTCAAACTGCATGGCGGCCGCCGCCGACTGCATGCGGTCGGTGTGCTGCTGGATCACGCCGGCCGGGTGCTCAAGAAAGTCGATGGCCTGATGGATCATCTGGCGGTACATGGGCACAGAGATCGAGCCGTCGCACGGAGCGGGGCACTTGTGCATCTGCTTATAGGCGCAGGCCGCCCCGTGCGGGGCCTGGATGAGGATGTTGTAATAGCGGCAGAGGTCAAAGGCGTCTTCGAGCGTCTCGATGACCCGCCCGGCCGCCGCCTTGGACACCAGCGGGCCAAACAGCCGCTTGCCCTCCTCCGGCTGCGGGCGATCCGTCCGGACAAACCGCGGATGCGTGGCATCGGGAAATATCTCGATCCACCAGGGCCGGCGCGACTCGATGAACTGTCGGTGGATGGCGGGAAACAGCGCCTCGGCCGCGGCGGCATATGCGAAGTCCGCCTCGATGGCGCTATCGACCCGGCGCCACCAGATTCGGCGGACGACCTGGCGATAAGGCACGCGCCGGCCGGGTGCGAGCTCGTTTTCTTCGCCGAGCCGGCGCTGGAGGCTGGAGCGGAGATTTTTGACGCACAGAAGTTGGAAAGGCGCGCCGGTGTCGTCGGCGAAGAGATAGACAACCCACTTGGCCGGGACCGATTCGAGCAGCGGCGCCACCGGCGCATCCGGCCGGAACTCGGCCGATTGGTCGAAGAGGGTTTGGAGGAACGTGGGCAAAGGATCTCTCATCCGCGCATGCGCTGAAGCTGCAACAGGAAGACGGCCGGCGACTGGATCGGGATTCCCGCGTGGCTTTCCAGCGACAGCAGATGATGGTCGCCAGAGACGATTGCGCTGGCATGTCCGGCGACTGCGCATGCCAGGACGACGTCGTCATCGGGATCGGCGGCGATTACCGGCGGCACTTCACCTGGTTCCACCAGATGAGCGATCAGGCTGTAGGCGAGAACCAACGCGTCGACCGCCAGTCCAGTTCGCGTAACAGCCTTTTGAAGTTTGGGGAGGTGAAGGGTATTGCCCAGTTCGTCGAGCAGCCGTCGGCACGTAACAATCTGCACGATGCCAAAGCGGCCTGCATCCAGCACCTGGTGTGGAACGCCGGTCCACAGAAGGCCCGAGACGACGACGTTCGTGTCAGTGACGATTCTGCGCATCGCGGGTGGCCTTACGCAGGTCGTGGATGTCCTCTACAACCTCGGCAAGATCCGGGCCAGGCCCGTTGGCGGCCCGAAGCTGGTCGATCCGCGAGAATACCTCTTCCACCTGCCTGCGGCGGAGTTCGGCCAGCAGCATCGCCTCGATGGCGGCGGGTGTCAGCAGACCCTGGGCTTGCGCCTCTTCGGCCAGTGCGCCAGGAAGTTGCAACGAAAGATCGACTCGCATGTCGCCCGTATTCTAGCAGTGCAGGGTGACACATACCATGGAGGCGTGAATCCTGGCCCTGTCGCCACCCGTCGTCGGTGCCGAGCGTGGTGCCCGGAAGAAAGCCCGTTCACTCACCAGGCCGGCTCAGCAGGCACATGGCGAGATAGACCTTGAGGTCTATCAGCGTGCCATCCGCGCGTCGGCGCGTGAGGAATTCGGGCAGGTCGGCCAAGGGAATCGCGTGGACGATGATCGACTCAGACGCATCGCCGCCGCCCTCGCCGGTCTTGAGGACGTCGCGGGCCAGGAAGAGCTGCAGCATCTCATCGGTCAGCCCGGCCGACGATGGGCCATCCC
This sequence comes from Tepidisphaerales bacterium, assembly GCA_038213005.1. GTDB lineage: Bacteria > Planctomycetota > Phycisphaerae > Tepidisphaerales > Tepidisphaeraceae > JBBQTU01. Next base: position 32,394 of record JBBQTU010000004.1, read on the forward strand.
AGGACTGCGACCATGTACCTCCGCAGTAGCCGGTCTCTTCCAGCAGTTCGCGCCTCGCCGCCAGTTCCAGCGATTCCTCTTCGCTGCCGGTGATGTCGCCCGCCAGCCCGGCCGGCAGTTCGATAACATGCCCGCCAACCGGCAGGCGGTTCTGCTCCACCAAGATCAGCCGATGGTCGGCGGTGACGGCGATGATGCCCACGACGCCGGTGCTGCCAACCCGCTGGACGAATTCCCATCGCCCGCGCTGGGCCATCTGAAGGAACCGGCCTTTCCAGAGGATTTCAGTTGGTGGGCTGAGTGGCATGATAGCTATTCTATCCGCCGACGGCCGCCGTGTCGGGAGTCTCGGCTTCGTGGTGGCCACGGGAGAAGAATCGCCACGCCAGCGCTGCCGAGATGGGCGTGCCCGTTTTTCTGGGCAGGTGCAAGTCGCGCGTCAGCGGCTGGTTGGAGCGAATACGGTGCTGAAAGAGGTGTCGCCCTTTCAGGGCTCATTCGGGGTGAATGGTTCTTACCCAGGGCTGCGCGAGTACGCTTACCCTGGGCTTAAGAATGCCGCCCCGTTGGGGCTAAGAAATCGCGTGCCCGGAAAAACGGGCACACCCCCCGAGATCGCGCCGGATGTCAATATTTGACAGAACCGCTGCGTGGGCCGTAGCTTGTCGTTATGAGGCCACATTGGTTACTGACCATTCGGGGGCAGGTGCCGCGGACGGCGGCGGTCGTGCTGGGGGCTCGTTCCCATCGCGCTGCTTCTGGTGTTGTGGTGGGTGATGACCCACGGCGCGGATGATGAGCGCCGCATCGCGCCAACGATCATGCCCAGCCCCACGGAAGTGGTGCAGGCTGCCAACGCATTGGTCAGGCCTGCCGAAGGGGAGCGGGGCCTGTTCGCCCATGTCGGCATCAGCCTGCAGCGCGTGGGTCTGGGCTATCTGCTCGCGATCGCCATCGTGTTGCCGCTGGGGATCATCATGGGGTCATTCGTCAGCGTTCGTGCTGTGTTTTCGCCGATGACCACCGCTTCCGCCCAACTGGATCGCCGTGGGGGGCGTTGCGCTGCTGGGGCTGCTGAACCCCGGCGTCTTCATTCCCGGAGTCTTCGTTCTCGGAGCCGGGCTTGAGCTGATGTATCTGTTCGTGCTGGCGCACAATCCACGGTTTCAGCGTATCGTCAACGGCCGGCAGATGCTGCAGGCGCGCCAGCAGTGGCAGGACCGCCTGTCAACGATGGTATCGAACCTCACCGGTGAAGATCAGCGGCGATACCGCGCGCTGGAGCAGCGATGCCAGACCATCCTCCAGCAGCAGGGCGTCGATGCCGCGGCCGCCCCCGACCTCCAGACCCAGGGCGAAGGGCTTGGCCGCCTCTTGTGGATGTATCTGCGTCTGATGCTGACGCGGCAATCGATCAACCGCATATTGCGTGAATCTTCGGCTTCGGTGGATGAACACGAGCCGCTGGGCGACCGCATCGAGGGCCTGGAGGTTGAACTCAAGAAAGAGACCCTCGGGGTAGAACTGCGCAAGAGCCTGACGGGCCAGCTTGAGATTCTTCAGCAGCGCATGCAGAGCCAGCAGGATGCCCGGCAGAAACTGGAGTTTCTGGAAGCCGAACTGACGCGCATTCAGGAACAGATCGAACTGATCCGCGAGCAGTCGGTTTTCTCAACCGACCCGGCCGCCGTCTCGCAGCGGATCGACCAGATTACCGCATCGCTGGGCGAGACCGGACAGTGGATTCGCGACCAGCAACAGATCTACGGCAAGGTGGACGACCTGCTCGCCGAGCCTCCCCCGATCACGCTGCCACAAACGGCAAAGGAAGCACAATGACGACGGCCTTGCCCGCCTGGGCTCAAGAAATGCGAGACCTGTTCCGCAGCGGCTCGGTGGCGCAGTTCATCCTGCACGGCAACGTCTTTGACGTCGTCCCGGCCGACGCACGCCGCCCACTGTCGCTGGAGGCCTATCTCGACGAGGTGATGTTCGCAACCTATGACGTCGTGCTGCACTACGACCGCGGGCGGGGCATCCGCCCGGTCAAGGGCGCCAGCGATTGGAGCGACTGGCTGCAGCAGATGGGCGGCGGCGATGCGATGGCCCTGGCCCAGGAACGCGAGCCCGCCAAGGCCATGGAACTGATCGACCGCTACCTGCTGCGGACACTGAATCTTCGGGCCATGCGCTTAGCCGCCAAGTCGACCGACAAGATCATCGACAGGATCGCCGTGGTGATCAGCTTCGCCGAGTTTGTCGTGCCGCGCGGCGAGGCTCTGCAACTCAGCGGCGCTTTCGCCGGCAACGTGGTCAAGATGCTCGGCTGGGCCAATGATCCCACGATCCAGCAGGCCAATATCGCCACCGTACTGATCACCGAACAACTGCACGACCTCAACGAAATGGTCGTCGAGAACCCGCATTGCTCGAAGCTGAAGATCTCGCTGCCCGATGAGAACGAGATGCTCAGCTATCTGCAGTCCCTGCAGGCCACGCAACTGCCGGAGCTTTCCAGCAAGTGCGAAGTGCCGATGGAGATGCTGGCCCGGCGGCTTAGCGGTCTCAGTCGCGTCGGGGCGCGCACGGTGCTCACGCTGGCGCTGAACAACGGGCAGTTGATCACCTCTCAATGGCTCACGCGGCAGAAAAAAGAAATGATCGACCGCGAGTGCCAGGGGCTTCTGGAGTTCATGGAATCGCCGTTCACCCTGGACAATGTCTCCGGCATGGAGGCCGCCAAGGCGTGGCTCCGCGAAGATACCAAGCTGCTCAAACAAGGCGTGACGGCCGCCCTGCCCATGGGCTACCTCATCGCCGGGCGCATCGGCACCGGCAAGACGTTCCTCGTGCAGTGCTGGGCGGGCGAACTGGGCATCCCCTGCGTGGTCTTCAAAAACTTCCGCGACAAATGGGTTGGCGCCACCGAGTCCAACCTCGACAAGATATTCTCCATCCTCCGCGCTCTGGGCCAGGTGGTCGTCTTCGTCGACGAGGCCGACCAGATGACCGGCATGCGCGAGAGCGGCTCGGACGATTCAGGCCTGTCCGGTCGGGTCTACGCCATGCTCGCCAAGGAGATGTCCGACACGCGAAATCGCGGGCGGATCATCTGGGTCTTCGCCACATCCCGCCCGGACCTGGTCGAAGTGGATCTGAAGCGCCAGGGCCGCCTGGACGTCCATATCCCACTATTTCCGCCGCAGACAGTGCAGGAGATGAGAGCGCTACTGATGGCGATGGCGAAGAAACTGAAATTCCCGCTCGCCGAGGCCGACCTGCCGGACATCCCCGAGTCGGCGCTCCTGGGCGGCAACGAGATCGAAGGCATCCTGGTCCGGGCCGTCCGCGTCCATGCCTTGCAGGGCGAGCCGAAGAAGCCGCTCAAGGAAATACTTGCCCAGGTCCTTACCGAAGTGCGGCCGACCGCCTATGCCCGCAAGCTTGAATACATGGACCTGGTGGCCGTCAAGGAATGCACCGACGCGCGGTTCCTCACCCCGCGATACCAGAACATGGCCCCGGAAGATATCGAAGCCCGACTCAACGAACTGCGGAGGTTTGTCTAATGGGTGTATTGGGACTGATCACCGTTGCTGCCAATCATCTGGGCCTCATCCGCATGGTCGAGGTGCTCAATCCTGCCAAACCGCAGAAGATCACCACGCGCTCGATCACGCTGACGCAGCTCCGCACCGAGGTGCGTGCCGATCAGGTGCGCGCCCTGTCCGAACTCCCGGCCGAGTTGTCGGTGGCGTTCGACAAGGTCTTTGAGGCCGCGGGAATCAAAGCCCCGGCTCATGGCTGGAACATCCCCCGGCTGCAGCAGCTCCTCCAGACCGAGCAGTACAAGGCGATGCCCAATGAAGCCGCACAGCAGGCGGTGCTGGGGACGCTGGCCGCCGACAAGGCCCCCGTCGAGGACCTGGTGCAGGACGCCGTCCGGCGCGACAAGGCGCTCGATGCGTTCGAGGGTTTTGTCTTCAAGAAGATGAACGCCCGGGTCGAGGCGCGCCAAGCCCGCGATGCCCAGATCGAAGAGCAGATTCGCGCGCTGCGTGACGAGCAATCGCGAGCGGCCGAAGAGACCCGCGCCGACCAGCAGCGCTGGGACCAATGGCACCAGCGCAAGAGCGATTTCGAGGAGGAAATGGCCCGCGCCGTCGGCTACGTGCTGGAGAAGCCCCTCATCACCGTCGATCGCGATCCCCACCCGCTGCGCGGGTAGACTGAGCCTTCTATCTCAGCGATCGCCTGGTGCGAAGCGTCTACGAGCTCGACGTGCACAGCCGCCACGCCCACGGGATCCGGTTGGTCTGGCTAAGGACCGGCGCATCAATAACCGTCCGGCTCAGAAAGGCCAACCCCCTCCCAGCCTCCCCCCAGGGGGAGAAGTAAGAAGAGATCATCGCGCCATTCCTGCCAGTTATTGATGCGGCGGTCCTAACCTGCAACCTACAGGCGATATAGGGCGACTAGACGACAGCCAGCTAAACGATATGCGCAGCGCACGTCTCTCGAATCGCCGCGCGGAGAGTCGTCACGGCGATCGGTTTCACCAGGTGCATTGCAAACCCCGCCCCGCGGCTCTGCTCTATGTCCGAGTCCGTCCCGTATCCGCTGATGGCGATCCCCTGGATCGGCTGGCGGGCACAAAACCATCGCATCACGTCCAGGCCGCTGCCATCCGGCAGCCCGATATCGCTGACCAGCAGGTCAAAGCTCTGGGTCTCCCCCAGTTCGAGGGCCTCGTGCACCGTACGGGCGCTGCTGACCTGGTGACTCATGCCGCTCAGGGCCCGGCCGACGGCTTTCAGGGTCGCCGCATGATCCTCAACCAGCAGAATCCGCAGCGCCCCGACATCGCTGGACTGTGTAGCGGAGCGTGAAGCGGGCAGCGGCGTCTGGCCGCCGCTGGTTGTGCTGGCCGCCCGGGAGATCAGCGGCGACACGCCGCTGCCACCTTGCGCCTCCGGGCGATCTGCCGCCTCGGGGCTCAGCGCCGCGTCCGCCGTCGACTTGCGATACATCGCGATCAGGCTGTCGATCAGCCGCGTCTCGGTCTCAAGCTGCCGCCGCATCATCGCCAGTTCATCACGCAGGTGCGGCGACAGGCCCGCATCCTCCTGCAGCGATGACAGCGCCAGCAGCACCGGCGTCAGCGGGGCGCGCAGCTCGTGGCTCAGGCTTTCCAGCAGCCTCCCCTTGTCGCGATTGGCCGCCTCGGCGATCCCTTTCGCCTCGGCCAGTGCCTGCCTCGCCCGTTCACGCTCGCTGACATCGCGGGCCACCGCCAGCACCACATCCATCCCCGACAGCTCAAAGAGGTTGCCGCTGATCTCCACCGGAATGCGGCGGCCGTCCTTGGTCAGATGGACGCTCTGCCATAGCGCCCTGCCCTTCGTCTTGAGTTCCTGAATGTGCGCCGGAAACTCGGATCGCGCATCGGCCGCCTCGATATCCTGTGGCCGCAGTTGCATCAGCTCACCGCGCTCATATCCCAGCACCCGGCACGCGGCGTCGTTGACCGCGGCAAACGCCCCCAGCGGGTTGTCCCCCGACGCATCCAGCAGAAACGTGGCGTCGCTGCCGCTATTGAACAGCACCTGATACCGCCGCGATGCTTCGCGCGAAACCATCTCCGCCCGGTCCCGCCGCGTCACGTCCATCGCCATGCTGATGACCCGCCGCTTGCCGTCGGCCGCCCGGCCCAATGGCGCAGCGCTGAAATCCCAGATCCGCATCTCCCCCCGGGCGGTCATCACGCGGTGCTCGCCTCCCGGCACCCGCCCCTTGGCGGCATACAGCATGTCGATGTCCGCCTGCATCGCCTCGCGACGCTCGCCATAGGCCTTCTCGGTCCAGTCGGCCATCGTCATGATCTCGCTGGGCCGGTATCCCGTAATCTCGTGAAGGATGTTGCTGGTCATCACCACCCGCCCATCCTCGGCATGAATGATGATCGGAAACGGCGCATCCACCACCGCCCGCCGCAACTGCTGCTCGCTGTCCTGCAGACTCCCCAGCAGCGGCCGCGTGATCCCGGTGAAGACCACCGCCCCGATGAGGATCGACCCCAGCGCCGTGATCCCGCCCAGCATCGCCGCGTGAATAAACGGGGCCCGGATCTCGTCCATCGCCACCTTCGCCACCACGCCCCATCCCAGGCTCGCCACCGGCTCGTATGCCGCCAGAACCATCTTCCCACGCGAGTCCAGCGCCACCCTCGTCCCTGACTGGCGCATCAGCGCCAGGCGCATCGGCTCGGACAGATTGCTCGTCAGCGGCAGCGATCGCAGCGGCGTGTGGTTTGGCACCTGGTCCAGCAGAAAGACCATGCGGCTGCCCTCAAGGCGGGCGATCGACAGTTCCCCCGACTCGCCCGGCGCCGCCGCGCCCGTCTGCGCGTCACGAACCTGCTTCAGCACCGCCGCCTCCGGGCCATCCGGATCAATCTCGCTGCGCTGCGACTCATGCCGCGCCACCGCCTCGACAAACCTCGCAGTCGTCCGCGCCGTCTCGCTGAGCCGAACCCGCTGCTGCTCGAACGCCGCGTGATACAGCCACGCCACGGTCGTCCCGCCTACGATCACCACCGTGGCGATCATGACGCTCAGCAGAATAGCAAGTCGTTTTCGTTCAACCATGTGCGTACCCCGGCCATGAAACCGCCGACTGTTAACCAGACAGAAATGTGACGGCCCGTTGGCCGTCGCAAATAACATCACCAGCCCACACCGTGTCGCCCGTGTGAACTGATAACCCCGATTGTACCGGGAACGCGCCAAATCCCAAGCAATCTCCGGCCACTTCTCGCGCTCCCCCTCGCGTCCCTCGATCGACTTACGTGCGATCACCGGGGCGAGAAGCGCACTTCTTTGAGGTGTGGGGGGAGGGGGTCGGGAGATCAGTGCCCATAATGACTTACGTTCGATTCAGGGGGTCAGGTGCGCGAGTTTCGTGTCGCCGAGGCGATTTGACGTAACTCGAATTCGGGGCGGGACGTGTGGGTGGGGAAGAGCGTAAAACTGCCGTTTTTCATGGCCGACGCCCCGCCTGGCGAATTGGATGGATCGGGTGGATGCGGTAACGAACAAGAAGGAGCCGTCACGCTGGACCCTGAACTCAAACCAGGATTGAACAGGAGCAAGCAGAGGAAGCAGAGTGGGCCGGCCAGAGTGGTTGCCCGTGCCGCGGACTGTCGCTGGGGCAGCCTCGGGGTGCGGTCACAGGGCACCTCAGCAGAAGTCGATCCTCAGCCCCTGGCCGACCGGGCGGCCGACGGATGGGTGCTGAGCGCAGAGAACTGATCGGAAAGCAGGACTGACCGTCGACGCGTCCAACCACACGTCACCGACTCACCGTCTGGCCCGCGCGAAACAGCACGTCGCAGACGTGCTCCACGTGGCGCACGTCTGTGACGTGCGAGGGGCGGACCCCTGACTGCGCCTGCGGCAAGCTCTCAATGGGCCAGGGACATCTATGGGGACGCAACTTGTGGTCTTGGCTGCGTTGAGCGTGTAGACTGGTGGCTATGGCAAGAAAAGCACGAGTGGCGCCGGGCGGGTGGATCTACCATGTGGTCAACCGGTCGGCCGGCCGGGTGGGGATGCTCAAGACGCAGAAGGACTTCACGGCGTTTGATTGCATCATGCAGGAGGCCCACGAGCGGTGTCCGCTGCGGATTCTGTCGTATTGCCTGATGGGCAATCACTGGCATTTTGTCGCCTGGCCGCGGAAGGATGGGGAGTTGACCGAGTTCTTCCGGTGGCTGGCGCATACCCATGCGATGCGATTCCGGGTGTCGCACAACACGGTGGGCTATGGCCACCTGTATCAGGGGCGGTACAAGAGTTTTCCGGTGCAGCCGGGGGCGTCGCTGCTGAAGGTGTGCCGTCACGTGGAGCGCAATCCGCTGACGGCCGGGCTGGTGGAGCGGGCCGAAGACTGGCGCTGGGGCAGCCTGTGGGCTGCCCAGCATGGCACCGATGAGCAAAAGGCGCTACTGTGCCGATGGCCCACGCCCCGGCCGGCCGATTGGGTCAAGCGGGTGAACGGCGTGACGAGCAGGAAGGAGCAGTCGCGTTGGGAACTGAGCCTTTTGCGGAGCCGGCCGTTCGGCGATGATGCCTGGACGGCCCGGACGGTCAAGAAATTAGGTCTGGAGCACACGGTGCGTGGCGAGGGAGGCAACCAGTGTGGCAAGAAAGGTGACAAATGAGAAAACCACTAGCTGCGCGTCGCAATTGGAATCTCCTAGCTGCGTCCACCTTGGAACCCCACCTCGGATCCACATGCCCAGCATCGCCCTGATTCAATCCGGCAGTCACTGTGTCACATGGACCCTTGGCGGTAAGGATTTTGAACTGGCGGGCCGGGTGATGCTGCCGCCGGCCGATTCCCATGTTGTGATTGCAGCCGACCGGGCAAAGGGCCATTATGGCGACTCCTCCCGCTGGTCCATTCGGACACGCATCGAGAACGGCTCGCTGCTGCTGTTTGAACACGATAGCGGCGGCCATGTTCAGTGGACGCTGGAGGCTTGCGGGCAGAAGGCATTCACCCATCGCCAGTTCTGGAAGACGGAGATGGGTCCGTCCTTGCCTGCGGTTCGGCTGGGCGGTTTTTCGCAATATGGCCAGCTCTTTGATTTCCGCGACTGGGTGGCGCTGGTGCAGGGGGAAGACTGCCTGCTGATCTGTGCCCTGCGGCCGGGCATGTGGGAAAAACCGTGCCTGGTAAAGGCGAGTTTTTCCGATGGCCGGTTGCGGCTGGAATCCGTCCCCGCACCGGGCGGATCGCGGCGCATCCTGATGTTCACCTGGGGCAAAGCAGCGGACCTGCTGCGCGAATCTGCCGAAAAGTTTCCCTACTTTAGCCCCGACGGCGGCCATGTGGCTGGTGCAGCATCGAAAATGGCCGTACATGGCTTTGCCCGGCCGCAGCGATTGGCCAACATCCGGCGTTTGGCCCGCGCCACCGGTCCTGCGCAGCCGTTGTCTGGACCGGCGGCACCGGCTCTATCGCCTGCCGACCTGCAGGCCACCCTGGCCACGATTCACCAATTCGCCGCCGATCTCTCTCGTGAGGGGTGGCTGCACCCGATGGGCAACCCCGTTGCCATTCGCCCCCTGGTGCCGGCGCTCATCTGTTTTCATCTGGCGGATGTCGCCGGGCAGTGGACGCCGCGGCAGCGACAGGAGGCGGTGGAGAATATTGCCACGCTGGCCGAGCTGATCCGCCGCAGCGAGTTTTATCCGCACCGCTGGGCGATGAAACCGCCGGAGGTTCCCTATTCCAACGACTCGCTCTATCGGGGAATGCTCAACCAGAACTTTCATACCGACTGCTACAGCCTTGTGGGCGTGGCGGGGTGCATCCTGGCGGATCACCCCTGGGCCAGGCAATGGCGCAGCCATGCCGTCCGGCAATTACAGGCCCAACTGCAGAGCTTTGTCTGGCCGGGGGCTGAAGGGCGATATGAAAACGGCGCGGCTTGGGAAGAGAGCCACACCTATGCCATTCATGTTATTCGGACTCTGGCTCCACTGCTGCTGGCGCTAAAGTCGTTTCCTGAAGGAAAAGAGCTGCCAAGCGACCCCCGATGGGTTGGCCTGTGCCGATTCTTTGTCCGCGTCCTCTCTCCGCCGGATCGCTTGCACGGCGGCCAGCGCGTCATCCCGGCCATTGGTGATCATCACATTGACTCCGATTGGGCCAGTTGCACCTTCGCTTGGATGGCAACGCTTTTGCCACAGTATGCCGATGAGTTTTTGTGGGCCTGGAACGCCACCGGGCGGTACACCGGAAACCCGGCGAATCCGATGCATCAGATGCTCCGGCCGCCGACGATCGCGGCCGACATGCCGGCGGCCTGGCCGCTTCCTTCGCTCCCGGCCATCGCCGATTACCCCGGCTATGGCGTGGTTGCCCGGCATGATGCCGGGCAGGTGGACGAGGCACTGCTGGTGGTCCGCTGCGGCCAGGCCTGGGGACACTATCATCACGATCAGGGAAGCTTCTGGTGGTGGGCCAGGGGACAACTGCTCTGCTGCGATGCGGATCTTGGCAGCGGGGAACTCAAGTTTAAGCATGAGGGACACAACATCCTGGGCTACCCCGGCCGAACTCCCATGCAGTACATTGGCCGCCAGCCTTTTATCGCCCATGGCCAAACGCTGGCGGATGGCTACAGCATCACCTGCTCCATCCCGGTGATGCAGTGGCAGGTGCCTGGCCAGATAGAACCTGTCCCAGCCAACCCCCCACCGCACCATCAACGGATTGTGCTCTGGCACGCCAGCACCGACTCACTTGAGATTCACGATACCCCCTCTGACAGCCCTGATGGCAAGGTACACTGGAATCTCCATGTGCCGGCGCTCCATGCAGCACAGGTATCGGCTAGCGAAGTGCGGTTTGATCTGGAGAACAACCTGATACTGAAAGTGAGCCTGCCGCATCCCCAGGTCGTCCACCTTCGCCAGACCGGGCGCACCTGGTGGCTGCAGGCGGAGTATCCCGAATGCAGGCTCGTACATAGTCTTAAAGTGATTAGAAACTCTTCGGTATGACAACATCATCAGCTATTGACCTCTCCCACCTCGCATGGACGCTCCGCGGCTGGCGTCCATGGTTCTCGTGCAACCAGATTTCCATGGAGACGGGCATCGTCCTGCAACCGGATATTGGCCCGGTGCCGGTGAAGGTGCCTGGCTCGGCCCAGCAAGCCCTGTGCGATGCGGAGATTCAGAAACCGAAAAGGGGCTTGGATTCGTCCCCGGTAAAAGATGATGAGTCGTCCTCTGTTGCCAGCTCTGGGCGCAGCTTGTAGCGTTATGATATGGTAAGTGGAAGTTGTATTTGCCAGGCGACAGTGCGTAGGGTGGGTACGTACTCGAACCCACCTTTGCCGGGCGTGTCTGGCCAAGGTGGGTCGGGGCTTCCTTTTTCGAGGAGATGATCCAATGACGGTCACGGAATGGTCTACATTTGGATTGAGCATTATTGGCGTGTTGTCTTGGCTGCCATGGATATTTGAAAAATGGGCAAAGCCCAAGCTCAAATTACGGTTGATCAGTCATTATGCAAATGGCGGCAAATACAATGGGAACGGGGGGATGCTCTACTTTGTGGCACTAAATGCCATCTCGCTCAGGAAACCTTTTCACATTAACGAAGTGGAGATCACAGTTGATGGACGTCGTGGCAGTTTGTACTGGGCGAGATTCAATAAGTGGACTGGGCCGAAAAGTGAGTAATTGACGTTAAAACTTAAACCGGAAGATACACTTCCATTTGTCGGGACAATTCCCCAGGACATGACCAAAACGCTGTACTTGACATTTAGAGTAGAAGGAGCGGAAGCCAAACAATTTGAACGGATGGATATTGTACTTAAGGGACATTCGGGTAAAGGAAGAATCACAATACACAACAAGGATATCAACGGAGATCAGATACTCTGGGATGATCGTATCTGGAAGACAGAAATCTAATGGGCTTGGGTGGAATATTCTATAATTCGCTTCCTGACGATAGCCATCCGGAAACCAGGAGTTCCCATGGCCACCCAAATCCTTTCTCCCGGCGAATTCATTCACGAAGAGCTTGAAACTCGCGGCTGGACTCAGGCAACCTTTGCCCACATCCTTGGCCGCCCCCTTCAGACTATCAACCAGATCATCAATGGCAGGAAAGCCATCACCGCGGAGACGACCAAGAAGATCGCCGCTGCCTTTGGCACCAGCGCCGAGGTCTGGATGAACCTGGAAGTCACTTGGCAACTTCACCGTGCCCCAAGACCGGACCAGCGCATCCTTGAACGAGTTAGACAGGTGGCCGGAGGCGTGCAACCGCTGGCAATTGTTCATTATCCCTCGCGTCCTCGCCGCCCCGGCGCCCCAAAGCCCACCAAAAACTTTCCCCGTTGACCGGGCGGATGTGTAAGCTACGATACTTTCAGTCGGGCGGAAGGCGGCTCCACGGCGGGGCGCGTCGCTCGTCAGCATCGGATTCATCCCACTGAGTAAGGAGCGATCATGCAGCGTTCAAAGCGTGTCCTGGCGGCGGCCGGTTTCCTGGCGGTCTTTGCTGCGGCGAGGCTCGGCCTGGCCCAGTCTATCGCGACCGTTCCCGATGATGCGGTCCTGATGGTCAAGGTCAATAACCTCCAGAAGGTCAGCCAGAAGGTCGGCAAGCTTTGCGAGCAGTGGGGCATCTCGGCCATCGCGCCAGAGTCGCTCGATCCCCTGGGCTTCCTTCAGACCCGGACCCAGATCAAGAAGGGCGTCAACCTCGCCGGCGAAGCCGCCGTCGTCATGCTCGAGCCGGGGCAGGGCCCCCCTCCCATGATCTTTATGATCCCCGTCACCGACTACCAGGCCTTCCTGGGCAACTTCCAGAACACCACCGTCGACGGAGCCATCACCAATATCTCCCTGCCCCCCGATGGCGAGCCCGCGTTTGTCGCGAACTGGGGTTCGTTCGCCGTTCTGGCCCTCGACAAGACGCTGCTGGAGACCAAGCTCGCCTCCACCGCCTTTCCCGCCCAGGCCGCCAAGCAGATGGCCGGACGCGATGTCGTCGCCTACGTCAACTTCCGCGCTTTCCGTGACAAGGCCGTCGGCTTCCTGGGCTTCGGCAAGTCCATGGCCCTCTCGCAACTCGACCAGCAGGCCAAGCGCGGGGCAACGGCCGAGCAGCGAAAGCTCCTGCCCATGGCCAAGGCCGCCATGGGGCAAGTGTTCGCCGGTTTTGAGCACGTCCTGAAAGACACCCACGCCGCGACCTATGGCCTCGCCATCGTCGATGAGGGCATTCAGATCACCACCCTCTGCGAGTTCGAGCCCGACAGCTATCTCGCCCAGACCGCCGCGAAGGTTAAGAACGTTCAGGGCAACTTCGCCGCCGGCGTGCCCGATGGTCAGTACGTGGCTGTCGGCGGCCTGCTGCTTGACTCGCCCGTCTACGCCCAACTGGTGGACGACGCGGCCGCTCCGGTGCTCGTCGAAGTCGCCAAGATGGGCGCTGAGATGAAGCCCATCGCCGACTATGTCGCGGCGATGAAAGGCTCGCTGGCCGCCACCAAACGCTACTCATTCGCCGTCGCCGGCAACGATCAGAAGGCCGGCGAAGCTCCGCTGATCAGCGCGCTGGCCGTGGTCGAGGGCGACGCCAAGGCGCTTCGCGCGGCCCAGAACACCATGATCCAGTCTCAGGACCAGTTCATGAAGCTCTTGGACTTCCAACACGCCGGCGGGGTCGCCAAGACCGAGATCAAGCCCGGCGCAAAGACGATCGATGGCGTCTCGTTCGATGAGTTGACCGTCACGATGACCGGCGTGCCGGCCGGTTCGCCCCAGGCCGCCATGCAGAAGGTGATCTATGGCCCCGCGGGCATGAAGGGCTACATCGGCGAGGTCAATCCTCAGACGATGCTGGCGTGCCAGTTCGGCGATGATGCCATGCTCCAGAAAGGTGTCGAAGCCGCCCGTGCCCGCAAGACCACCTTCCTCGATGCCAACATCAAGCAGGTCTCCGCCAAGCTGCCCGAGACCCGCTTCGTCGAGATGTATTTCAGCGTGGACCAGGGCGCTGCGATGATCTCCAAGGTGATGCAGTCGCTCACCGGCCAGCCGCTGCCGATGGACCTGCCCGCCGGGCAGCCGCCGATCGGCATGTCGGCCTCCACCGAAGGCGCCAGCATCCGCGCGGATGTCTTTGTCCCCTCGGCGGTGATCCAGAACATCGTCGGCGCCATCATGCAGATGGAAATGGGCAAGATGATGGACAACAAGAAGCAGGACGGCGGCATGTAAGCGCCGGCGTCCTGCCTGAGTCACTCCCGATCCAGCGAAACATGCTTCCGCCACAAGCGGAGGCATGTTTCCTTTTATGGCGTGGCAGGCCGAAGTCCATCAACATGGGTGGCAGGCTCAGGCCGGTACTCCGGAATGAGCATGGGGCGAACATCATGGCCATCTCGGAGTACCGATATGGCGATGCCCCCCCGATTTTAAGTTGGCATCAGTGCGACGCAGTACCCTAGCCCGCGCCCAGGCGGGTGCGGACGTAGTCGGCGCGGGCCGCGCGGCGGGCGTCGCCTTCAAGCTTCTTGTTCTGCATCTTCTGCAGATGGGCCGTCTGAGTCAGCAGGAACAGCTCGTTCACCGTGTTGATGTCGATGTCTTTGACGCGGCCCATGTTGATGCCCAGGCGCACGTGGCTGAGCAGAAACAGCACCTCTTCGCTGGTCAGCAGGCGCGCGTTACGCAGCAGCCCGATGGCGCGAAAGACCCGGTCGTCCAGAGCGCTGGTGCGCTCGTTAAGCAGCATGCGGCGGGCGTGGATCTCGTATTCGACGATCTTGGGGGCGATCAGCGTGCGGAACTCGTCGATGATCTGCTGTTCGCTCTTGCCCAGGCTGGTCTGGTTGCTGATCTGGTAGAAGTCGCCGGTGGCCTCGGTGCCTTCGCCATACAGCCCGCGGACGGCCAGGCGCAGGTCCTTCGCGGCCCGGAAGACCTTTTCAATCTCGCCGGTGAGTTTCAGGGCCGGCAGGTGCAGCATCACGCTGACGCGCAGGCCCGTGCCGACGTTGGTTGGGCAGGCCGTGAGATAGCCAAACCGCGGGTGGAAGGCGAAATCCAGCCGGCTCTCCAGTGAGTCGTCAATGGCGTTGATCTGCTCCCATGCCTCGTCGAGTTGCAGCCCGCTGCGCATCACCTGCATGCGGAGGTGATCTTCCTCGTTGACCATGATCGCCATGCTCTCGTCGGGCGACAACGCCACGCCGCGGGCACCTTCAGCGACGGCCAGGGGCTTACTGATCAGATGTCGCTCGACCAGCAGTTGGCGGTCCAGTTCGGGGGCGTCGGCCAGGTCGACGTAGAGCACCTTTGGCGCCAGTTCGGCAGCCAGGATGCTGTCGCGAAGCCGCAGGGCCAACGCCTGGCGATCCGGCGCCGAGCAGCGGCTGAGGAAGGCGAAGCCGGCCACGTTGCGTGCCAGACGGATGCGCGAGGAGATGACCACCTCGCACATCGGCCCGCTGCCGCGAAGCCATTCACCGGCCCGTTGTGTCAGGTCGCTAAGCTTCATGCTGTGGTGTCCTGCTTCTGCTCCAGTTCGCGAATCTGATCGCGAAGCCTGGCGGCATTCTCATAGTCCTCGCCCTCGACACATCGCGCCAGATCCTTTCGCAGCCGGGCCAGGATCACCTGGCGTTTCTGGGCGGCGTCGCCGGAGCCAACGCGCTTCGGGGCCTTGCCGACGTGATGCGTAGCGCCCTCATGCGCCCGCTGCACCAGCGGGGTGAGCTGCTCCTCATAGATCTCGTAGTCATGGGCACAGCCCAGGAGCCCCTGCTGACGGAACTCGGCCCAGGTGATGCCGCACTGGTCGCAGGCGGCGGGCTCTTCATGCACATTGCCGGCGTGCTGCAGGACGAAGTTGGTCAGCAGTTCATTGATCGGGGTGTGGCCTTTCATGGGCACAGCGCCAAGCTTGCCGGCACACTGCTCGCACAGATGCTTCTCGATCTTCTTCCCGTTGTGGATCTCCACAACGTGAACGGTGGCCGGCTTTTTGCAGTTTTCGCAGTTCATGTCGCGTTTCCGATCTTCCCCTAATGGTATTTGCCCGGTCAGTGGGAATCAATGAAACGCACGACCGCGCAGTTCTCGGGGGTTTCCCAGATCTCCACCGCCAGCAGCGTCACGCGGGCCGGCAGCTTCAGCGACTGCCCGATATATAGGGCGACGTTCTCGGCCGACGGATTCGCCTCGGCGAACGCCGGCAACTCGTTGAGGTGGTGGTTGTGAAAGCCGTCGATGATCCGGTGCATGCGGCGCTCGAGCTGGTGAAAATCCATCACCACGCCGATGGCGTCGAGCTTTTCGGCCGCCACGGTGACTTTAACCTGCCAGTTATGCCCATGCAGCGGCTCGATGGATCCATCGTAGAGCCGAAGCTGGTGCGACGCACAGAACCCTGCGGTGGCCGATATCTCAAACATCATGGCGAGGGATTGTACGGCACCGCTCGCCACAATGCATGAAGGCATCCTTGGTCACGGGACGCGCGGGGCGCCCGCAGGCTGCAATTGCAGGGTTCCCATCGCCTTGGGCGAGATATGGGGGCAGCCGTTCAGCACCGGCGCCCAGTTCATGGCGACGAACACACGCTGGGTGCTCCCCGGCTGCAGCAGCCGATCGTAGCGGAGCAGATTGGCCCGCATCACCTGATCCGCCTGGAAGGACTTGCGGCCCAGCCGGCGGCAGACGGACTCGGCGGGAACCGCGATGTCGGCGACCCATCCGCCGGGCACTGCCTGTGCGGCCGTTCGCAGACCGTCGCAGGTCCAGCTCATATCCGTCCAGAAATCCCGGCCGACCACCACATCGGTCAGCCGCCCGAACGCCCCGGTCGCCGGGTCGGCCGTCAGCGTGTGACACGCATCGAGCACCTGGTTGGTGGGCGTCACCTCGATCTCGTAATACTGGCGGGCGTCGCCCACAATATCCAGGAACAGCTCCACGACCGCGCCCTCATAGTGAGGCTTGTCGCGGCCGGTGTGGGGGCTGAACAGGTCGCCGCCCTTGGACTCAAATCGCAGGTAGAGAAACTGTTCATCCCACAGCAGGCGGGCCACGGTCGGCACAGAGGGGGTCGCCGGATCGTCCGGCCGCAGCGACAGGGTGAACGTCCTGGCCGGCGCCTGTTGCCAGGCCGGGTCGGCCGGGTCGGCCGTCACCTTGGGTTTCACCTCGGCGTGCGGGACGCTCCACTGCGGTACGGTCAGCGACTCGCGGGTCGTCGCCTTGGCCGGCTCCTCTGCCGCGATCCCGCAATTCGCCATGGCGAAAAACCCCGCGGCGGCAACCAGCATCCATCTCATAGCGTTGTGTGATCTCATCCGAGTCCTCCGAGCCAGGGCAGCCATGGTGATTCTCGATACGGCCCAGCATAGTAGAGCGCGCCACAGGCAAAGCAACACAGGCCGTCGCCCTCAGGCGGTGGCCATCACATCGGCAAGCGTGCCACGAACGCGGCAGCAGGAGAAAGAGCGACTCACGCAGAGGCGCAGAGCCGCAGAGAGACGCTTGAACGCCTCTGTGCCTCTCTGCATCGCAGTTTACCCGCCGGGGCGGGCGACGCTGCGTGAGCTACTCGGTTTTTTCCCACGATTCCTGTTGTGCAACCACACGAGAGCAATTAGAAAAGAGCAGGCGATGAAAATGAAGAGACAGGTCGTCTCGGGTAGCGGGATCCGCCCAGGAGTTTTATGAATCAGGTCAAACCGGGGAAAGCTGTTACGGGTATCATGATGCTGCTCGGAATCGGAATGTGTTTTCAGTCCTGCGCAAAGCCGTCACGCGTTTTCCCGCAAGAGAAGTGGCTGGTTGCAACTCCGGCTTCCCAGGGCTTGGATTCTGTCAAGCTTGACAGCGCAATGCATTACCTGGCGGGTGTGTGCGGACCGCGCAGGACTGATCATACGCTGGTGATCCGACATGGGTATCTTGTCTGGCAGGGGCGGGATATTGATACAGCCTTTGACGTCTGGTCGTGCACGAAATCCTTTTCGAGCACTGTTTTGGGCTTGCTGATTGACGATAACAAATGTTCCCTGAAAACAAAGGCACAGGAGATTCTTCCACGGCTTAAAGACAAATATCCGGACGTGACACTGCGGAACTTTGTGACCATGACGTCGGGGGTAGAGTCCATCACAAATGATCAACCCTTTGAACCCGGAGAGCCGCTCTTTGCGCCTGGCAAGAAGTTTCACTATGGCGACGACCTCAATATGTTCGCCGCCATCCTCACCAAGATCGCACACGAGCCGATTCGTAATCTGTTCAAACGCAGAATCGCGGATCCGATCGGTATGGACTCCGCCCATTGGTACTGGGGAGACTGGGGTCCGGTCGACGGGATTGTGGTGAACGGCGGTTCGGGAACTTTTTCTAAAGGTATGCACATATCGGCCAGAGAGTTTGCGCGAATCGGATGGCTCTATCTTAACGAAGGACAGTGGAACGGTCGCCAACTGATCAGTCGGTCGTGGGTAGAACAGGCCACACAGGCGCAAACGGACACAACGGTTCTACCCTATGACACAAACGGCTGGTACACCGCGATTGTTGGTGCCTATGGCTATAACTTTTGGACAAACGGGGTCAGGAAAGGCAGCAAACGCCTCTGGGAAAAGGCACCGCCACGAACGTTTGCATTTCAGGGAAATTTCAACAGCTACTGTTTTGTTATTCCCGAATGGGACATGGTGATTGTCAGAATCGGAAACGACCAGGTGATTGACACTGAACTGTACAATGGATTGTTTGAAAGAATAGAACAGAGCCGGAAGAATTAAGGAACAGGTCCGTGCTCAGGTTCAAGAATAGAAACGACTATCTGTGTTCGGTGACGACAGCAAGGTGACAAAGACAATAGAGTGAAAGACAATAAGGCAGCACCCCATATTTCCGCAGGTGGGATGTCGACATGGCGAGACAAGCACCCGGCGTTGTCGTGGAAGGACGAAGGAGGCGCATCTAGTGGTATTGGCGGCCTTCGGCCGACCCGCTGTTATGCCCCAAGTGTGGCGGAACCATGAAGATCATCGCCGTTATTAAGGCACGGCAGGGGGATGCCATCCGCAACATCCTGCAGCACTGTGGGCTGTGGAACGACCCGCCGTCCTACGCTCCGCCTCCGTCTGAGACCCATCTCCCCGTCCGTTTAGTCGATGTCGGTGGTTGGATAACTTCCTATGTCAAAGAAGGCATGGAGCCGGACGCCGGTACATCTGGTCAGCGCCTTTGTGGCCCAGAACCACCTGATCCTGGGACAGTTGGCCACCGACTGCAAGAGCAATGAGATCACGGCCATTCCCAAGCTGCTGGCGATGCTGGAACTGGCCGAAAGCACGGTGACGATTGATGCCATGGGGTGTCAGCGGCATATCGCTTCGGCAATCCTGGAAAAAGGTGCCCATTACATTCTGGCGGTGAAGGACAATCAGCCGAGTTTGTTCTTCGGCGTCAGGACCACCATGAATGAAGGGGTTCGGGTGCGTTTCATCGGGAAGGCTCACGGGTACTGGGAAGAAACACACAGGGGGCATGGGCGAATCGAGACGCGGCAGGTGTGGGTGAGCACTGATGTGAAGCCGCTGGGACACGACCTGCTGAAAGCCTGGCCGGGATTGGCGAGCCTGATCATGGTGGAGTCAACCCGGCGGGGCGTAAGACAGCACAAGAGCAAGGCCAGCTATGAGCGGCATTACTGCATCAGCGACCATGCCCACATGGATGCGAAATTCTTCGGCGAGGGAATCCGCAACCACTGGGGAGTTGAGAGCATGCATTGGAGTCTGGACGTGGCCATGAACGAGGATCAGTGCCGCGTGCGTATCGGCGAGGCGGCGGAGAACCTTTCGCGTGTGAGGCGGATCGCGATCAACAAGCTCAAGACGTGGCAACCCAAGAAGCCCAACGGCAAGCCGCTGAAGATCGGGCTGAAGCTCAAGCAACAGATGTGCGGCTGGAATCCCAAGTGCCTTCTGGAGATCCTCTCTGCCTAAATGCGATTGCCCTGACACCCCCCCTCCCGCGAAAACCTGCGTGTCTGCCCTGTCTCGTCGCTGACATGTCCAGCCCCGCACCCCGGCCGCTGCACTCGCTCCCCTTCCAGTTTGACACAGCCGCCGCAACCGAGGATTCTTGCAGGCGATGCTTCGGACCCTAAATGTCGCCATCGCCATCATCCGCTGCGACGATCGCGTCATGATCTGTCGCCGCAAGGCTGAGGACACTTTCGGCGGGTACTGGGAGTTCCCCGGCGGGAAGTTCGAGCCGGGCGAGAGCCCCGAAGCCTGCATCCGCCGGGAAATCCGCGAAGAGCTCGCCATCGAGATCCGCCCCACCCGCGCCCTCCGCGTCTTCTGTCACAACTACTCCCGCGTGCGGGTCCGCCTGCACCCGTTCATCGTCGAGATCGTCCAAGGCGAGCCGCAGATGCTTGAGTGTGCCGAGATCCTATGGATCCTGCCAGCGGAGATCCGGCAATACCGATTCCCTGGGGCCAACCAGCATTTCGTTCCCATGGTGATCGCGGCCCTGGAGCGCGGCGAAGGCGGGCGCGGCCGGCGTCACCACCGCCGCCGCCGGGGATGCGGAGAAGCCAGCGGAGCGTCCGGACCGGCCCTTCGGCGATAGTCCGCCCGGAAGGCTCGGCAATCTCGGTGCCGCAAACGACGCCAGAGGGATGACTTCCGGCCGACGTTCAGAGCCCGGCGGCACGGCTGGGCCAGGGTGCGTGATACGGAATCCACCAGGAATCGGTCCATCCGACGCACTGGCCGTGATCTGCGTGGGATGTGTGAGATAGTCCTGTGCGGGCGAGGACGCCGCGCACTATTCCCGCGCGCCGCCTCTGCCGGGGCTGAAGAAGACAATTGGCCCCGCCCGTCAGTGGCACCGGGGGGGGACTCTGCGCGATGGCTCTCTTGCCTGTAGGCCCGCAGATGCTAATATCCCCTGACCACGGCAGCGTAGCTCAGTTGGTAGAGCAGGGGATTCATAAGCCCCGGGTCACAGGTTCGAGTCCTGTCGCTGCTATTACGGTTGATCTCGCTTCGCGACAGCGTCTGTCTTTTGCGGGGCGAGGGTTTATCGCTAGCGCCTGCCTAGCTTCTTTCGCTTCGCTCCCGGCTTTTTCTTCTTGAGTAGCAGAAGGATGCCGGAAATTATCTTGCGATATCGAGGGGTGGCCGACGCCGCAACTTTCGAATGGCACGCGCCGCAGAGCAAGACGTAAGGATCAGACTTGGTTACCCAGCACAGGGTCATGGATGGGACATGCTGGCGACAGAGTTCGCAGTGTTCATGATCCCACGCGTCTTTCTCGATGTGCCACCGTTTGCCATCGTACTCTGTTGGCACCTCAAACGAGACCAGCACGCGGGTCCCACCTTGGGTTGGAAAGAACCTGCTGCGGTGGCTCATCGCGAACGAATCGACCGACCCATCTCGTGGTTCGTCAGGGATGACAGTGACCAAGGCGTCGAAGGCTGGAATGCGGCTTGGCATCCACTCAAAGGTCGCCAATTCGTTGATCGGATAATCAGCCATAGGATTCCGGCCGATCAGCATAGCTGCACAGGCCGTGGTCTGCCATCGCCACACGCTGCTCTTCGGTTTCCACGGTTCACTGCCGACGCCGGGCGGCCTGTGCGATCAGTCGAGGCGTCGGCGTGTGAGTCGGGCGCGGAGGATCCGCCGGTTCGCCACAGGTGGGGCGGCCGGCCGTAGTGGCGGCGGAAAAGACGCACGAAGTAGTTGGCGTCGGCGTAGCCACAGGCGGCGGCAACCTGCTTGACGCTGGAATACGGGCTGCGGAGCAGGCGCTCGGCCTGGCGCAGCCGCAACTGCTGCTGATATCGCAGTGGCGGGCACCCCTGCGACTGCCGAAACATCGCCGTCAGATGACTGGCGCTGAGGTGTACGCTCCGGGCCAACCGGCCAATGTCCAGGGGCTTCACCAGGTGCGACTCAATGTACGTCACCGCCTGCTCGATGGCCGGATGAAGCCGCGCCACGCGATCCTGCCTGGCCTCCACACGCACGATCTCGCCCAATAGCGCGGCCAGCAGTGACTGTACGACCGCATCGCAATTCGCGCCGTGCCGATGCAGGTCAACCAGATCCTCCATCCAGCGGCGGATGTAGCCGTCGGCCCCGACCTCCAGCGCGCGAGCCCTGTCGCTAAGGCAGGATGAGCCCCAAACCCCCAGATAGGTCGTGCGGACCAGGCCGGCATTGCGCTGATATTGCGGCACCCCGGCCGGCATGATCCAGAGCGTCCCGGGCTCGCCGGCAAGGGTCTTTCCCTCCAGCGTGCAACTGCACGTGCCGGCCGTCACCAGCACCAGTTCCATTGTCCCATGGGTGTGCCAGCCGACATCACGAGCCGATTCAAAGCGGTCGGCGAAGGCAAGGTGGCATTCGCCTTTGCCGCGAGCAGGGGTAGTTCGCCGGGCCATCATCGTATTGTGCTATAGATCAATCCTTTTCACCAGTGCAAATGAGGAAGAATCATCGTAGTGTCTTGATCGTGTGCAGTGGGTGACATGAGCAGCAGGCCTGAAGCGGAAGATGACCATGACCGATCGAGAGCGATTTGACGCGATGATGGGCTATCGGCGGCCTGACCGTGCCTGCGTCTACTACTTCGGGCAATGGGAAGAGGCTCGGCAGAGATGGCTCACCGAGGGACTGAGCCCTGACCGTCCCATCGTCGAGCAGGTGGGGATGGACGCCGACTGGGAAGAGGGAATGTGGGATACACACGGCCTGGCGTACTACGGTCCGATCCACCGCGGAGAGGGCTCGGTCATTGAGGAAGCCGATACTTACCGGGTCATCCGCCACGCCAGCGGCGCCATCACACGGGAGAGCAAGATTGGCGCCTCGATTCCACAGCATCTCAAGGAAGCCTTGGAGCCGACGCGCGAGTCTTGGAACCTGTTCCGCAAGAGCATTGACCCGACCTCGCCGGAGCGTCAACCCGATGGTCAGAAGCTCGCCGCCAAGGCCCGCGAACTCAACGCCCGAGACAGCACAGTCTGCTGTTTTGGCGGCTCGCTCTACGGCTGGGCGCGAGACTGGATGGGCGTTGAAGCTCTGTCCATGCTCTCCTACGACGACCCATCGCTGTATGAGGAGGTCATCGACTACGTGACGCAGTTCGTCATGACGCTGAACCGGCCGATCCTGGCACAGACTCGATTCGAGTTTGCCTACATCTTCGAGGATTGCTGCGGCAAATCCGGCCCCCTGTTTTCGCCCGCTACCTATCGCCAGTATTACCACAAGTACTACGTCAAGCTGGTCGAGTTCTACAAGAGCCAGGGCGTGAAATATGTGCTGCTGGACAGCGACGGCGATTCGGAAATGCTCATCCCCTGTTGGCTGGATTCGGGAATCGATATCATCTTCCCGATTGAGGTCGGCACGTGGCATGGCGATCCCGTGCGGCTGCGGCAGAAATATGGCAGGCGACTGCGCATGATGGGCGGCGTGGACAAGCACCTGATCACGGGCGATCCGCGGGCGATGCGGACAGCGCTGGAGCGGCTTAAGCCGGTGGTCGACGAGGGTGGTTATATCCCCCTGCCGGATCATCGCATCCCGCCAAACTGTTCGCTGGACCAGTTCAATGCCTATGTGGCTATGTTCAAGAGTGTTTTCAATACCGGAGCAAGCGTATGACGAAGGTGATTCTGGATACGGATATCGGCGACGACATCGATGACGCCCTGGCACTGGCGCTGATCTGCGCCAGTCCGGAGTTGGAACTGGTCGGCGTCACCACGGTCTTTGGCAATGTCCTGGCCCGGGCCCGGCAGGCACGTACGGTGCTCAAGGTCGCCGGCGAGCGGTTTGCCCGCATCCCGGTCGCGGCCGGCTGCGGCGCGACGATGGCTTCGCGTCCGAACCACGGCGTGAAAGCCTATCTGGACGACACCCTCCCAAACCAGGACGGCACGTGTCTGCCTGAGTCGGAGCTGGCGCCGCTGGACAAGCGGCACGGGGTCAACTTCCTGATCGACACCATCATGGCGGGCAAGGGCGACATCATCCCCGTCACCATCGGCGCCATGACCAACCTGGCTACCGCAATGGTGATGGAGCGCCGCATCGTCGCGAAGATCCCCAAGATCATTGCGATGGCCGCCGAATTCAAGCGCCCGTTCGCCGAGTGGAACATCTGGTGCGACCCGGAGGCCGCCCACATCCTGCTGAGTAGCGGCATCCCCATGGACATCATCACATGGGACATCGGCCACACCGTTAGCTTTGATCAGGGCAACATCGACCGCCTCAACGCCACCCAGCGCCCGCTGTCCCAGCGTCTGGCGGCCGCGATCGCCGCGTGGCAGAGCGCCAATCAGCATCCCGGCCACAAACCCATGCCGTCGCTCTACG
>JBBQTU010000005.1:0-54504 GCA_038213005.1 Tepidisphaerales bacterium
GAGTGCGAACCCAAATGCCCCCAGCACCTGGAAATCCGTCGCCAGATGGAAGAGGCCCACGCGGCGCTGGCGGCGAAGTAGCCTGTCCGGGCTCGCGTCTTCGCCCCGAGGTTCCTCAAAGGCAGGCTCTTGGCTGGACAGGCATAGCGGGTTCTTCCGTCGCTTTCACGCTTGACAGGATGTCTCATTATTGAGACGCTTCAGTTGTTGAAACAGTCTAAGAACATCATTGTCACCAGAACGCCACGCGAACTCGCCGACGTCTTGAATCTGCGCGAGGCCGACGCCGTCGATATGGACATTCGCCGCCAGCTCAACGATAAGATCGTCCGAGCCGTCAGCCGGCTTGGACTCACCCACGCTCAGGCGGCCAGCAAGGCCGGAACATCCCGCACTCGCCTCACCGCGATTCTGAACCACAATACACAGCACGTGTCGACAGACCTGATGCTGCGTATTTTGGCGACGTTGGGCTATGCGGCGAGGATTTCGTTCCGCCGTCTTCGGCCGGCCGCCTAGTCGCCCTCCGCAGTTCAACCCGGCTTCGTCGCCGGGCGCACGATCGCGGGCCGCGTGCTCGCAGGCCGTGTTGCCGCACGAGGCGCCGCCGGCACCGGCCGCGTGACAGGCAGCTCAACTTTGCCTTTTCCGGTCACTTCATACAGCGTCCATGCCGCCGCGAGCGCCGATGGCGACGTCCGTCGCATAGCCCCCGCCCAGAGGCGCACCCGTGGCCGCGGCACCACGTACGGATCCCGCTCCTCCGTCAGCGTTGTCATCTGCGGGGCAGACCGCGCCATCCTTCGCCATGATCCCATCGCGCCGCGAACGCCGCTGAGGCCCCCGCTCATCAGGTACACGTGCTTCCCCTGTCCCCTCGCCGAGAGCATGAGCTGATCACGAAATGCGTTCAGATCCGCCTGTGTCTTGGACTCCAGACGCCCGCCGATGTACCGAGCCGGGCCCGGGTCCAATCCCTGCGGCTCATCCGCCTCTGGGTCCAGCAGCCGATCCAGCGCCGCCAGCATGCTCGCCAGGGCGGCCCCGCCAAGCTTCATCGCCCCGGCCCAGCCGGTTCGTGTCCGCTCGCCGCCGCGTGTATGATTCGGCCATGCAGCAGTTGACCCCTCGTGAAATCGTCGCACAACTGGACAGGTACATCGTCGGCCAGGCCGACGCGAAGCGCGCCGTGGCCGTCGCCATTCGCAACCGCTGGCGCCGCCAGCAGCTCGCCGAAGATCTCCGCAAGGATGTCGCCCCCCGCAATATCCTCATGATCGGTTCCACCGGCGTGGGAAAGACCGAGATCGCCCGCCGACTGGCCAGCCTGGTCAACGCCCCGTTCCTGAAGGTCGAGGCCACCAAATACACCGAGGTGGGGTATCACGGCCGCGATGTCGAGACCATGATCCGCGACCTCCTCGATGTCGCCCTGCACATGGCGCGGGTTGAGATGGTCGAGCAGGTGCGCAAGGCCGCCGAGATGCAGGTTGAGGATCGCCTCCTGGACCAATTGCTGCCGGCCGGCGAATACGCTCCCAACTGGTCGGATGAGGAAGCCAAAGCCCGCCACCAGCGCACGCGGGAAAAACTGCGCGAAGAGCTCCGCGCTGGAACGCTGGAAGACCGCATGGTCGAGATCAGCACCGAAGAAAAGCCGGCCGTCGGCGACATGTTCAGCCAGGCGGGCCTGGACCTCAACCCCGACATGCAGAACATGCTTGAGCGCATGATGCCCGCCCGGCGGGATACCAAGCGGTTCACCGTCAGTTCCGCCCGCAAGTTCATCCTCAGCCAGGAGGCCGACAAGCTCATCGACCGCGACAGGATGGTGCGCGATGCGATCCAGAGCACCGAGCAGGCCGGCATCATCTTCCTGGACGAGATCGACAAGATCACCGGTGCCGAAGGCGGCGACGGCCCCGATGTCAGCCGCTCCGGCGTGCAGCGAGACCTGCTGCCCATCATTGAAGGCTCGACCGTCAATACAAAGTACGGCCCGGTGAACACCGACCACATTCTCTTCATCGCGGCCGGGGCCTTCCACAAATCCACCCCCAGCGACCTGATGCCCGAACTCCAGGGCCGCTTCCCTATCCGGGTGGAACTCTCCGACCTGACCCGCGACGATTTCGTCCGCATTCTCACCGAGCCGCACAACTCACTCACCCGCCAGCAGGTGGCGCTACTGGGTACCGAAGGCGTCACAGTGAAGTTCGACCGCGATGCCGTCGACGAGATCGCCCAGATGGCCTTTGACCTCAACCGCAAGACGCAAAACATCGGGGCCCGCCGCCTTTACACGGTAATGGAGAAGGTCTTCGAACAGATCAACTACGACGCCCCGGACCTGGTGGGCAAGACCGTTGAGATCACCGACAGCTACGTTCGCCAGGCGGTCAAGACGGCGGTGACCAGCAGCGACGTCAAGCGGCTGATCTTGTGAGAGTTGTCAGAACTGGCCCAAGCGTCACTGCGGCGGCGGAAAGCGAAATTGGATGCTCTTCGAACAAGCCAAGGCACTTCAACTTCATCAGGAAGTCTACGTGGTATCATGGCAATCTGGCACTGGTCTCTATCCGCATGCGTATCCCGTCATGGAACACGGCCGCGTTGTCTCGCTCGGCTTTGACCGCGAGCCAGAAGGTCTGTGGAGCTACCGCGATCCGCCACGGGGCGAGAGGCTCCTCGTCGGCGTCGAGATAGATGTCGGCCCGCACTTCGCCAGCCCGCCGCTGCGATGTTACCCCTGCGAGGTGTTCGACTCCGCCGTCGCCGCGGAGGAAGGCATCAAGGCCGAGGTTCTGAGGCTGATGCAGCGTGAGCCCAACGAACTCACCCTGGTCAAACACCTGCAGGAGGTCGCTGACAAACCCCTGGAAGACTGGAAGAAGATCGTCACCGGCCGCGCTAGAGCCAGCGCCGACATCGCCAGCACAACAATGGGCGGGTCAAGTCCAATCTGAGTCATGTGTCGTTTTTCGGGCGGACGTGCCGCCCGGCGATTGGATGGATCGGGTGGATGCGGTGAAACGCAGGGGCGTGGAGTGGGCGATGCGGGACTTGGGCCGGCCCAAAGGCAAGGCAACGGAAGGAGCGTTGAGGCATGGGCAGTAAATGTGGGATGTCCCCTTTCCTTTGCCCCTTTCCTTTGTCCTGGCTCCCCTTTGTCCTGGCCGGGTCCTCTTGGCCTCGGTCGGCCAAGGGGCGCACGGTTTTGAGGCCGTCGGTGGCGGCGAACCAGAGCTCCGGGGGCAGGCGCATTTTGGAGGGGATCATTCCCCATGCTGGTCTTCCGGCCAGCCTTCCTGGCCGATGAGTTTGACGAAGCGGCAACCGCAGAGGAAACGTTCGGTGAGCGTGTCGCCGGTGCGCGTCACCTTGAGCAGGATCTGGTCGTAGGGGCCGCCGCAGGGGAGGACGGCGATGCCGCCATCGGCCAGTTGGGAGAGCAGCAGGTTACGGGGGGACTGAGGACCCGCGGCGGAGAGGAGGATGCGATCGAAGGGGGCGTGATCGGGCCAGCCGAGTGTGCCATCGCCCTGGCGGATATCGACATTGGTGATGCCCAGCGACGCCAGATGGGCGCGGGCCGTGGAAGCGAGCGGGAGCAGTCTCTCGATGCTGTAGACGTGCTTGGCCATGAGGGCGAGGATTGCGGTCTGATAGCCGCTGCCGGTGCCGACCTCGAGGATGCGGTGGTCGGACGCTATGTCGAGCGCCTCGGTCATGAGCGCGACGATAAACGGCTGGCTGATGGTTTGTCCGTGGCCGATGGAAAGGGGCTGGTCGGTATAGGCATCCTCGCGGTGCTCGGTGGAGACGAACAACTCGCGTGGGAGTTTACGCATCGCCTGGATCACGGCCGGGGCGCGAACGCCCCGGTCGATAATTTGAGATTGGAGCATCTTTTCCATCTTTTGCGTCTCGGTCCACTGGCTGCATGGACGGATATCTGGCGTCGGGGGGGCTGAGCGAAGAAGATTCAGCCGTCGTGCGTCAACCGTCCGTATCGGGCGCTAGTGTGGACACGTCAAGGCAGATCTGGCTAGTGGGAAAATCGGGAAAATCCAGACGGCGGCCTGAGCTATGGTGTGCGGTGCTGCTGACTAACGCGAAGATGTTCGGCTCCTGCTACACCCAACTGACGAATGTGTATCAGGAGTAGAACGGGGTCTATCGTTTTGATCGGCGTGGGAAAATGGAACCGGGCCGGATCAGGGCGGGGCAGGCGCGAAAGGCGGCGATTGAGTTATAGGAGATGAGGGCGGCTTCAGTGAAGGTGATCGAGCTGGAGCAGCATGACAAAGAGGGTGAGCAAGACGATGAGCTGGCTGACCAGGACGGTGGCCAGAGGATGGTCGAAGCGGAGATAGTGGCGGTAGGCTTGGCGCAGTCGCCAGGTGGTCAGCAGTATCCAGAGGACCATGGCCCACGCTATCCAGACATACAGTACGCCGGTGTATCCCCAGCCGCGCGTACGGGGCTGGAAATAGTCTGACACGGCAAGGACCAGGCTGGGGAGATTCAGCAGCAGCAGGCTGTCGCAACTGTAGGTGATGCAGCGCCAGACATGGGCGGTTCTGACTCGCGCCCGGCGCATGGACATCTGGAAGATCATGAGGGTCAGGAAGAGCAGCGTCGGCCAGCAGCACCAGACGAGCATTGGCACGAGGTAATATCTCACGAGCAATTCGCTGATCAGCGCCCAGTCAGGTGGAGTCGGCGCGTTGGGCATCGCCAGAAAGCGGCCGACCTCACCGACGGTCACTACAGCCATCGTCAGCAGCAGGGGCAAGAGGACCAGTGTCCAGTACAGCAGCAGTCGCCATGGTCGGACTGGCAGGGCGGGATGGATCGACTTCCAGAAGTGGGCGGGGGCGAGTCCGCCGATGGCCGTGCGGAAGAATGACCAGATCGGCCGGTGCAGCTGCTGTTCGAAAAGGTAGGGATGGCGGCGGCGGGCTTCGTCCATCAGTTCCTGCCAGGTGAAGCGGTAGCCGCATTCGGGGCAGCGCGGTTCGGTCAGGCCGCGGAGGTTGTACTCGCAGAGCGGGCAGTGGATGTCCTCATGCTGCGTGGCCCAATCGGGGGCGGGCGCGGCGGCATCGGGTTGCGGGGATGGCGGGGCCATGGGTGTCTTCCCTTTCGACAACGATTGTCGGCTCTTTGTGGTATAGAGCAAGCATACAAATGGGGCTGGCATATGGACCCTTCGCGGCTTCGCGTGAGACCGATTTGACTGTTGGGGCTCTCGGGCTCAAAGAGGGAACGGGCGGGCGGGGACGCGGGCGAGAGGACTGCCGTGCCGCACTCGGGGCAGCGTGCAGGCCTCATTTGCCGTTGGAGCGTTGGAGGGCGAAGTACGCGGTACCCGGTTCTGTCGCGAAGGCATAGATGAATTGTGCGTGATTTCGCAGTGCCGTGACGGTTTCTTCGACTGTGCAATTTCCCAGCAGCAGCCCAACGACTTTGGGCGGCGGACCCTGGAGAATCGCTTTTTGACGGAAGTCATCGTCTTTGCTGACGATCATGAAGCCATGGGCCAGGGCGAATTCCCAGATGCGGTCATCAGCGGCCCTTGCCATGTTGATGTCGCGCGCGTGGACCGATTCGGGGAATAACGCCTCAAGATGGCGCGGCAGTGATGGCGAAAGGTTCTGGTCGAAGAGGAGTTTCACGTCGAATGGGAAATGAGTTTACGCTCACGATCGGCGGCAAAAGCGAGGCACGCCCTGATGTCGTCGGGCTGGAGGTCGGGGAAATCGGCGACGATCTGCTCGGAGGTCATGCCGCCGGCGAGGTAGTCGAGGATGTCATAGACGGTGATGCGCAGGCCGCGGATGCAGGGCTTGCCGCCGCGTTTGCCTGGCTCAACAGTGATTCGATCTGCGTACATCATACCGCTTTGATCTTAAGCCGTCAGGGAGGGCTATTCAATCTCACACACGTCCGGGCGGCTTGCCGCACGGAGTTGCTACGCTATGCTGTTAGGCGAGCGTCACGGGTGGTCGGGTGTTCCAGGCCGCGTGATGAGCGGACAGGCAAAGGGAGTGCAACAGATTATGGCCGACAAAGTCAAAGCAGGCGTCATCGGGTGTGGAGCGATCAGCGGGGCGTATCTGGGCATGGCGAAGAATTTTCCGCTGGTGGAAATCGCGGCGTGCGCTGACATGGACCCGGAGCGAGCGAAGGCGGCGGCCAAGAAATTCGGGATCGCCCGAGTCATCACCGTCAAGGAGATGATGAAGGACGACTCGATCCAGATCATCCTGAACCTGACAGTGCCCAAGGCCCACGTGCCGGTGGGGCTGGAAGCGATCAAGCATGGCAAGCACATGTATGCCGAGAAGCCGCTGGGCGTGAACCGCGATGAGGGTAGGGAACTGATTGACGCGGCGGCGAAGAAGGGGCTGCGCATCGGCTGCGCGCCGGACACGTTTATGGGCGCGGGTGTGCAGACTGCACGCAAACTCATCGAGGATGGGGCGATCGGCAAGCCGGTGGCGTTCACGGCGTTTATGATGTGTCCGGGGCATGAGTCCTGGCATCCGAGCCCTGAGTTTTATTATGAATTGGGCGGCGGCCCCATGTTCGATATGGGTCCGTATTACCTGACGGCACTGCTGAACATCCTGGGGCCGGTGAAGCGGCTGAGCAGCACGGCGACGGTGGCGATTCCTGAGCGGACGATCACCAGCCAGCCGAAGTTCGGCAAGAAGGTGAAGGTCCAGACGCCGGACCACATCTGCGGCTCGATGGAGTTTGAGAACGGGGCGGCCGGGGTGATTGTGACGAGTTTTGCGACCCGTTTTGCCACGTGCGGCGATCCGATCACGATTTATGGCACCGAGGGGACGCTTCGCGTTCCAGATCCGAATGGCTTTGACGGGCCTTGTTTCCTGCGCAAGAACGACGATAAGGAGTGGCAGGAAGTGGCCCCGCTGTTTGTGAAGGGGTATGGCCGGTCGGTGGGCCTGGCGGATATGGCGTACGCGATCCGATCCGGCCGTGCGATGCGGGCCGATGGGCAGCAGGCCATGGCGGTGCTGGACCTGATGCAGGGGTTCCTGGACTCATCTGCCAAGGGCAAAGTGTTCACCCCGACGGTTGCGTATAAGAAGCCGGCGGCGATGCCTGCACACCTGCCGTTTGGCACGTTGGATGAGTAGGCTCATCCCATTGTCGGCAGCGTGGTGGCTGAGAAAGGTGGACGGAGGCGGATGGGAATGCAGGCTGTATGAGTAACGCCAGTGGATTGACAGAGCCGTTGCCCGGGGTGCCCGACAGTCGGGGCTCCGTCCGCGCGCTGGCGGTCTGGGCGGCGATTCTGGTGGCGGGGTGTTTGCCGCTGCTGATCCGTTTTGGGATGGAGCAGTGGGCGCGGCCGCAATATCAGTTCTTTCCGCTGATGCTCCTTGCGGCGGCGTATCTTGCGTGGCAACGGCTTGGGGAACTGCCGGCGGGGCGGGTTGTGTGCGGGTCGCAAAGAGTCACAGGGGTGCTGCTGGGTGTGGCGCTAGTTCTGATGTTGGCGGCCAGTGCGCTGTGGTCCGGCCGGCTGGCGGCGGTGTCGGCGTGGCTTGCCTTGGCGGGGCTGGCATGGCATATGGGTGGCTGGCTGGTCATTGGCGCTGTCATGCCGTCGGCGATCCTACTGGCCCTGGTGATCGGGCCGCCGGTTGGTGTGGATGAGCCGCTCCTGCAGACGCTACGCGAGTTGATCGTCTGGATCAGCAGCGGGGTGCTGATCTGGCTGGACGTGCCGCACATGGTGACCGGAACGGTCATCGAGATTCCCACATCCCGGCTGCTGGTGGCCGAGGCATGCAGCGGCATCAACTCGCTGATGGCGGTGCTGGGCTGCACGCTGGTGCTGGGATTTTCCCTCAGGCGGTCGGCGGGGGTGGTCCTTCTTCTGCTGGCGGCAGGGGTGCTGTTTGTCTCGTGGGCGAACATCGTTCGCATTGCCGGCGGGGCGTGGCTTAAGGCTACCTCCGACATCGATATTCTCTCGGGCAGCGCTCACGAATATTCCAGCATCGTGCTTTTCGCGGTGTGCATGGGGCTGGTGATCAGCGTCGACGCGGGGATCTCCATGCTCGCCGCATGGCGGAAGCCGGAGTGGACGGGGGATCCCGACCCCGTGGAGACGCCTGTCGAGACACCAAGAGGGCCGACTTGGACGGCGAACGTGCCGGCCAGCGTGCGCGTGTTCGCCATTGTCTTCGCTCTGATTGGCTTGATCCAGGTGGGCAATGTGCTGGCCCGGGGCGGACCCGGGGTGTGGCTGTCTGAGTCGGGCGCATCGCACTTGCGGGCAAAGGCGACGTTCACGGTTCCGCAAGAGGTGGGAGGGTGGAAGCGATCAGAGGATGCGGACAAGCTGATCGCCCAGCCTGAGATCGAGGGCAAGCAGTCGCATGTCTGGGCGTATCGGCAGGGGAATATGGTGGCGATCGTGGCGATCGACTATCCATTCGCCGGGTTCCATGACTTGACGGTGTGCTATCGCAATGCCGGTTGGACGATCCAGAAATCGACTGTGAAGATGGAGCAGGAGGCTACGCAGCAGGGGTGCTATACGACCGTGGACATCGCACGGGTCAATGAATGGGGCACGCTCTACTTCGCGGCGGTCGGCGAGGATGGGCAGTGGGCGACGCCGCCCAAGCTTACGGCGAGCGAACGCCTGAAGGATCGCTTGGGGCACATGGGCCGGCCGGACTGGAATGCCTGTACGTATCAGGTGCAGGCGTGGGTGCATGCCTATGAGCCGATCACCGAACCGCAGCAGGCGCAGCTTGGGGAGTTGTTTCTGGCGGTGCGGGGCGCGTTGTCACAGCAGGTGGTGGCGCAGTTGGACACGAAACGGTAACGCTTTTGAAGAACCTGGTCGGAAAACTTCGCACGTTGGCCGGGCATGACGAGGAGTCGCTCCTTCCGTTCTGGGCGGGCTGGCGTGCGCAGAAGTTCCTGCGGGTGAGTGCGGTGGTCCCGGCCATTCTTGTTCTGCTTACCATCGTACTGGGTGGCATCCTGATACTAGGGCCTGGGGACCGGATCACGACGTGGTATGACCAGCACGGGACCATCGCGCTGGGCGAACGTGACTTCAAGACGGCCCGGATCTGTTATGAGGGGCTGCTTCAGCGCGAACCTGAGAACCCGGCGTATCAGTTTGGCCTGGCTCTGAGCCTGGCGGGGTTGGGGGAGAATGCCGAGGCCATGATCCTGATTAACCGCCTGGCACCGGAGAACGGGCAGGGGTTTGCGCCGGCGCATGTGTTTGTGGCCGAGCAGCTACTGACCAGCCCGTCGGCGGGAGATGCTGCAAGACGATCGGCCGAGACGCATCTGCTGAGGGTTGTGCAGGTGCAGCCGAATAATGCGAAGGCTCACGCACTGCTGGCGGCGATCTACGCCAAGGCTGGTCGATGGGAACAGGTTAAGGAGCATCTGGCGCAGGGCGGGCCGGGCGTCGATGAGATGGGATTGCTGGCGGCCGAGTCTTTTGCGGCGCAGGGCGATGCGGCCGAGGCTGAGGCCTGGGCGAGGCGCGCCATCCGGTTCTATCGCGATCGCGTGCTGGCCAATCCGCGGGACTATGCATCCTGCCTGAAGCTGGCGCAGGCGCAGGGGATGGTGCGAGAGTATGCGGCCGCGATCGAACTGCTTGAGACCGCGTGGAAGGACAGCAAGGACCCGGTGTTCCTCAAGGCATTGGCCGAGTTGTCCGCGGGATGGCTGAAGGCGGCTGGCGCGGTGGCGCCATCGCGGCGGATGGCACTGCTGCAACGCGGGCTTGCGTGGGACCCGCAGAATCAAGCTCTATTGCAGGTGGTGGTGGATCCGGCAATGGTCGAGGCCGCTGGGCAGGCTGTTGCCACGACATCGCCTGTTGAAGGTAGTGCGATGCGAGCCCTGTGTCAGGCGGCCGGCGCCTGCCGTGGTAACCGGCCTGATGAGGTGCGGGGACTGTTAGCGTCGGCGCTAACGATGGGGGACGCGCAGTTTCCGGCGGTGGTGGCGAATGTGGCGTGCGTATGGGCGTATGGACAACCGTCGGATGCCACGTCGGCGCTGCTGATATCTGATGCGCTGGTAGGACTTCGCCCTCAGGACCCGATCGCGCACCGGGCGCAGGGGCTGGTGCTGGCCAAACTGGGGCGATGGAACCTGGCGGCGAAGTACATCGAAGCGGCATTGCAGGCGATGCCCGCCGACCAGGCGCTGCACAGCGTGCTGGCGACGGCGTATGAGAAGATGGGGATGCCTGCCGAGGCGGCGAAACAGCGTCTGGCGGCACAGCCGGGGGCGGTTCCCGCGGCTGGGCAGTCGCCACCGGCGAAGTGATGCGGTTTCGCCTTTCGCCATGTCCTGGCGCAACGCCTGCCTATGGCTGAGGCGACGAGGCCTGGTATTGCTTCAGCTTCGGTTCGTCGATGCGGATGACCCAGAGTGCCACCGGCTGCGTGCCTTCGGCGGGGGTGGCAACGATCGCCCAGCGGCCGCCGGCGTGGACTGCGTCGGCGTCGACAACCACCAGGCGGCGTTTTTCCTCCGGGGCAACCAGGCCGCTGGGGAAATAGAGATAGGTATTTCCCGAGCCCGGGCAGACCAGGGAAAACCTGTGATCGACGTCCACCAGCGGCTGCAGGTCGGCGAGATGCTCGGGGAACTCGCGGTGCAGGAAATAGTACTGCAGCAGGTAGCCCGACAGGTTGTGCATGTTGTCCGAGCATGCATCGGCGGCGCTGGCGGCCGGCACCGCCAGCTTGCGCGGCGGCGCCACCGGCTCGGTCACACAGCCGCCCAGCATGCAGGCCAGCATCGCACAGATGCCGAGCTTACTTGAAGTCGTAGTCAGGCTTTGAAGGCTTTGTCGTCGGCACATTGAGCGGCTCCGATGGTTGGGTTGTAGCGCCGCGCTGCATTCCGTCCACGTGTTCCTTGAATACTCCGGGCGCGACGGCACCGGGCAGAATCTTAACTCCATCGAGTTCATCCTGCGACATCGGCTTGAGTGCCGTGGATTCCATCGCTACGTGAGGCGTCAGGAAGATCAGCAGTTCGGTCTTGCTCTTGGTCGCCACCGTTCGCCTGAACAGGTTGCCCACCCAGGGGATATCGCCCAGGAGCGGCACCTTGGTGACGATCGAGTTCTTCTTGTCCTCCATTAAGCCGCCGATCACGATTGTCCGGCCGTTCTCGATGGCGACGCGGCTCTGTGCCGATCGCTTGGAGAAGACCGGCGCGCTGACGGTATCAGAGATCTGCACGGTCGTATCCGGCACCAGCGCCGAGATCTCGGGTGCCACATCCATGATGACCTTGCCGTCGGGATTAATGTGCGGCGTGACGTTCAGGATGATGCCGATGTCCTGGTACTGGATGGTGTTGTTGGTCTGGCCGGTATCGGTCAACTGCGTATAGGTGATAAACGGCACCTGCTGCCCGACGAGAATCGAGGCGAGCTGGTTGTCTGACGCCAGGATATAGGGACGGGAGAGCACATCCACTTTGCCTTCGGT
This sequence comes from Tepidisphaerales bacterium, assembly GCA_038213005.1. Taxonomy (GTDB): domain Bacteria; phylum Planctomycetota; class Phycisphaerae; order Tepidisphaerales; family Tepidisphaeraceae; genus JBBQTU01. Next base: position 11,535 of record JBBQTU010000005.1, read on the forward strand.
GGCCAGCGCGTGCAGGCGGGCTTCAAAGTTCCCCTGGACGTAGGCGATGTTGAGCCCGTTGGTCTGCCTGGCAAGCCCGAAATCGGTGCCGACGTTGGAGCGGTTGCCGGTTGGATTGCCGTTGGCGTCGACGCTGTTGTTCAGGTACTCCATCTGGAACCCGATATCGGAGATGTTCGTGTGCGTGACTTCGGCGAACAGCACCTTAATCAGCACTTGCGGCACGGAGCGGTCCATTTCCGCCAGGATGCTCTTCACCTGATCCAGGTACTTGGGATTGGTCGTGATGATCAGCGAGTTGGTGTCCAGGTCGGCCACGACGTAGACCTGGCCGGCGAGGTCGCCGGCGGCCGCCCGGGCTGCGGCGGAGAGGGCGACGCCTCCACCGGAGCCAGTGCTGCCGGTTCCACGGTTGGATGTGGACGTGTTGTTCGTGCTGCCGCGGTTGCTCGAACTGCTGCGGTTGTTCGAACTGTTGCCGCTCATGCCTCGAGAACTGGAGGACGAACTGCCGGAACTGCTGCCGAAGGATGTGCCGCCGAACGGCTGTCGCGTTTGCTGCGTGTTGGTGCTTGTTGTGCGGCTGCCGCTGGAGCCGCTGGTGCCAAAGAGGGTGTTCAGTACATCCTGCATGTGCTGCGCCTGACCATTGCGGATTCGATAGACAAAGACGGTGCTGGTCTGGCTGGGGTTGGAATCAAGCTGCTTCACCACGTCTGCGATGACCAACAGGGTTGCCGTGGGGCCGGTCACCACCAGCGTATTGGTGCGATCGTCGGCCGATGCGGCGACCTTACCCGCGGCCCGGACACCGCTGTCGGCACCGCCCGCAGCGGGGGCACCACCGGCGGGGGTGCCACCTCGACCACTGAACCCGGGGAAGCCACTCATGAAAGCGCCCCGTGCGCCGCCTTGCTGCTGAGAGGTCTGATCTGTCTTAAATAGGTCATTGATCAGCTTTGCGGCATTGGTGGCACTGGCGTATTCGAGCTGGAACACCTTGATGTCCGCAGTGGAGGCCAACTGCCGGTCCATGGACGCAATAATCTCGACGAGGCGTCGGATGTTGGCCGAGGAGTCGGTGATGATGATCGTGTTGGAGCCGGCGTTGGAGGTGACGTCCGCCTCGGGGCTGTAGAGTGCCTGGAGGTCGGCGCGCAGCTTGGTGGCATCGAGCTGGCTAAGGGGGATGACCTGTGTGATCAGCTCATCGCTGTTCTTGATCTGGGTGGGATCCGCGCCCATGTGGACTGGAATGTTGGCCCGCTTGGCCTTGTCGCGGGAGACCACCCGCAAGGCTCTGCCGGTCTGAATGGCGGTGTAGTTCAGCGGCTTGAGTGAGCTGTTGAGAAGGTCCACGGCATCCGACGCGCCGATCGCCTGGCGGGAGGTCATCGTCATGCGGCCGCCGACCGGGCCGTCCTTGATGATGATGAAGCCCAGGTATTCTGAGAGATAATCCAGAACGCTGTCGGCAGAGGCGTCCTTGAAGTTGAAGCTTACGCGGGCGTTGGGATCGTAAGGACGTGGCGGTGGGGCCGGCACCACAGGCTGTGTGGCAGCCTCGGCCGACTGCGTGGTGGCAGGCATGGTGGTCGGCTCAGTGGTCGGCTCAGTGGTGGCCGCCAGCGGCGTGGCCGGTTCGGTTGCCGGCATGATCGCGGGCATGACTGCGGGCGCGACTGCCGGGTTGAGCTCCAGTTCCTGGGCCATCACCGGCATCGTGGCGAGGATCAGGGCCAGGGGGCAAGCACGAGCGCTGGTACGAGACATGAAACGCATAACCGGGCCTTTCGCAAATCTGGACGTTGAGGGAACATTCATCGATTCATCTCCTGCTGGCGTCGCAGCCGCATACGGGTGAGCACATCAGCACCGTCGGCAGGCGCCGTCGTGGCTTGGCCGATGGTGGGCTGGGTGGTCGGCTCAGCGACAGGCTGAGCCGCGGAATCAGTGGCAAGTGGAGCCGCCGCCACAACAGGCGCATCTTCGCCCTGGAGATTGCTGCCGACGGGAACTCGCGCTATCGCCTGACCGGCGGCGGGGACATATTCAAGATAGTCGAGAGTGATGTCGTGAACGGTGCCGATATTCCCGGGCAGGGAATCGCCGATGTGCACTTGTGCGTGCCCGCCGGTGTCGGGGAACTCCAGGGCAGCGGCGAAACCGGCTTCCTCGCGGAGGATGCCGATCAGCACGGGCACGGTTGATCGAGTCGATCCGCCGTGCGGAGACCGCGCTTGCTCTGCACCGGCAACGCGGCTCACGCGGTCGCGTGCGAAGATGCTCTTGCGGGCGAGGATCTCGTAGTCCTGCGGCAGACTGGCCAGTGCGGGCGAGGCCACTGCGGCGATCAGGCAAAGGGGCAGGAGTTTTGTCATCGTGGTTCTCCCTTGGCGGGCGTATGGGGGGAAGGTTTCCCGGGCGCGGGGGTAAAGGCGATCGTGGCGACATTGAGAGAGAAGGTCAGATCGTCGCTGCCCTCCTTGCGGGCCGTGAGGCGAAGGTCGGTGACCCGCAACGGGAGCGGGGCGTTTTCAATCTGCCAGACCATGTTGGCCAGGCCTGATGTCGTGCCGTTGCCTGTGGCCTGGATGCGAATCTGCTGAAAGTCGCCGTTGCGGGCGATGCGCTCGGGCTTGAGCGACTGCAGGTCGATCCGCGCGTTCTCGGCGAACGTCCGCATCCAGCGCATGGCCTGGCTCTCCGCGGCGGCAGGATCGGTTTTCAAACCGCCGGCGAGCAGGCTTTTCCATTTGTCATCAACCTTCTTGCGGTTGCCGGGGTCGACCAGTCGCTGCTCTCTGGTGAACGTGGGGGAAAGGGCGGCGATGTCGCCCTTCACTTTGGCATCGTCTTGCTGGTAAGGCGTCCACAAGTACGTGTCGACCAGGAGCAGCACCAGGGCTGCCCCCAGGACAATTGCGATCAGTTTCTCACGCCGGTTTGCTACCACGTTTTACTCCGGAACTTTGAAGACAAAGGAGATGGAGAAAATGCTTTCGCGGGCATTGGGCCCCGCGTCGCGCACTTCACCGGATTTCACGTCGACGAAGCGTTTGCTCTTCTGCATCTCGTCGGAGAGATCAAGCGCCTGCTGCTTGCTCACGGCCCGAACGGAGACCGATCCGGCCATGGTCTTGCTGGTGGCGTTCGGGCCGGTGATATCCTGACGCAGGCTCAGGGTCGTCGCCCAGATGGAACCCTGGTTGGGAAACAGCGCCGTCAGGTCGCCCATGCAGGCGAGAAACCGCGGCTTGCCGCCGAACCAGCTTTGGGCGCTGGCGAGGCGGTCGGCCGCCTTCTGCGCCTGCTCGACGGCGACCTTGTTCTTGTCCCTCCAGGCCTTCATGCTGGCGAGTTCGCTTTTCTGTTGCTGCAGATGGAAGAAGGCCGCGCCGATGCCCAGGACGACGATACCGGCGGCGATCGAACCCCAGATGACCGACCGGCGATTGGTCCGCTCCGGCGGGGCCGCCAGGCGCGAATCCAGGAAGTTCGCCATGCCCGGCGCGCCTTGGACGCCCACCATCGCCACGGCGATCGCCGAGGCAAAGCGGGCATCGGAGGCATTGCCCAGCGTGAGGCCCTTGAACGGCGTCGTCTGGGCCTGCATGCCCAGGCGCTGCTCGACCGCTTGCTTCAGGGTCTCTCTCTGTTGAGGGTCGCCCCAGAGGCAGAGCGACGCGGGCTTCTCGTCCGCCGGCAATCCGGCGAGCGTGCGGCGCAGTTCGCCGACCAGCGACGTCGGTTCGGCTCGATCCTCATCAAGCAGGGCGACGTGACGAATCTGGGTCGGCATGTCATTTTGCCTGACGACCAGTTCGGCTTCATTGCGGCCGAGGCAGAGCACCAGCCCATTCCCGCCGGCGTCGAGACTGCTCAGCCAAGCCATGGCGCCGCCTGTGGCGGTGATAGCGCCCAGGCGAAGGCCGGCCGCCTTGGCAGCAGCCTGAGAGTTGTCGATCTGCGACTTGCCGGTGGCGATCACCAGCACACTGGTGGGCGAGGCGTCGCTGGTCTGCCCGGCGAAGTCGATGACCAGATCGGCAAGTTCGCAGGAGAACTCGCCTTCGGCGTAGAGTCGCAGGCTGGCGGCGGCGACCCGCGGCGGGGCGGGCGGCACCGTGCGCCTTCGCGTGACCAGCCACTTGGCCGACAGACCAATGATGGCCGTGCGGGCGACAAAGCCTTCCTGTTTCAGGAAAGTAGCCAGGGCCTGTCCCAAGGGGACAGGCTGGTCCGGCGAGATGCCTTCGGGATAGACAAACTCGGCCGCACGGACGACCTTGATGCCCGTGCCGTGGGCGGCGAGTTCGGCAACGCTGAGGCTCTGTGGCCCCATCGCGATGCCGAGTAGTTTGCTGGCGCCGATACGCTTCACAGGGAGGACCCTCCTTTGGCGGAACTCTGGAGGGGCGCTTCGTAGCCCTGGCCAGACCGAATGGACGAACGAATCTCAGGAGGCAGTGGCCAGCCCGATGCGGTCAGGTCGCGGCGGTAGACGATGCGGGTGGCGGCTTGCGCGCCATTGACCGTGCCCTTGCCCCGGATGACGACGCGGCAGCGGCGAAACGCCTTGCCGTCGGGGCTGACGGCGACGATGTCGCCGGAGTAGACGATAGACTTTCCGGTGACGCGAGCGCCGATGTCGATGGCCTTCTGACGCGTGAGGACGGTCGCGAGCCAACTGATGTCGGTGGGGTCGCTGGCGATTGACTGGCGATGGCTGATGATCGCAGCGGCATCGCTCTGCTCCATGGAGGGCAGGCACATCAGGACCTGCATGGGGGCGGTGTTGACGTTCACCATGGCGGCGGACGCTGTGGGCGGGTTGGAACTCGCCGTCACTTTCGGGAGCAGCTTCTTGAATTCGTCGATCGTCAGCAGGTTTCGATCGTGAAGCTGGAAATAGAAGTCAAAGGCATTGCGGAACCTCGCTCGCGGCGCATTGCGGGGAGGCTGGATGAACCGGGTGATGTCCGTGATGTGGCCGGCACTGACCCCGGCATCGCGCAGGAGGGTGCTCAGTTGGCTGGTGCGGGCGGTGTTCACATCCACAGCGCCCTGGGCGGGCGGCGTAGCGTCTCGCCCATAGACGGTGATGAACGGGAATATGCCCGTGCTGGCATTGTCGACCAGCGAGGTCAGTCCGCCGGCTGCCTGCTCCTTGGCATCGAGGATGCCGTTGCGATTGCGGTCGTAGCCGAACAGCAGATCCTTTGTGACCCCCTTGACCAGCAGCAGTTCCTCAACCGTCTCGTAGGGAGCATTCTTGCAGCGATAGGGGTCGGGCAACGAGAGATAGTAGGTGTCCTTGGCGCCCTCGTTGCGGGGCGTGGTGGAGGTGTCGCGCCAATCCAGGATGGGATCGACCACATCCTGGGTCATTGCCGGCAGTGCCAGCAGCATTGCAGAGTTGGCGGTATTCAGATCGAGCTTGCCGCCTTCATCACTAAGGCCATAGGTCAGTTGCTCGGGAGTGTTGTCCCAGTCGGGACGAACCACCCAGACCTGGCAGTCGCCGATCTGCCGCGCTTCCATCGAAAGATCCTGGAATGAGCCGGGCGTGGTGACTTCGGCATCGACCACCGAGAGCAGGAACTGCTCCATTCCTCGCTCCGCGGCGTCGGCCTGCGCCTGCGCTAGGCGATTGGCCCCGGCGATGGCTTCGATCCGCATGGCATAGGAAAGTGACAGGACCAGACCGGTGAGGGCGATGATGACCCACATGGCGACGATCAATATCGAACCGTGACGGTGCGCCAGAGGTGGAGGAGTCATAGCCCACCTCCGGTTATGGAGAGTTGGGTGGTGTCAGGCACGCCGCAGGGAAGCGTGATCGTGCGGACCGTCTGAATAGGATCGGCGTCGGGCCTGGCGGGCGCCAGTACCAGCGTGAACTCGATCGCTACCGGGAGCGTGTTGGTGTGCTGACTGGAGTCCCACGTATCATTCCAGTTGGCACCGTCAAAGTAGCTGAGCGTGAAGGTCTGCACGCCGCGGCAGATGCGCTCCTCGGTTGGATCAAGAAGGTTGGGCGACAGGAGATTGGTCGTTACGTAGCGGATCAGGTCGTTCTGGGATGCGTTGGTTGCGTTGGCCGCCACGGCATACTGGACGCGCCTGCAGTCGCCCTGGACGGTCGCCTTGGATTCCGGGCCTGTGCAGTAGAACTCCAGCGATTCGGCCTCGCCGATGAAGGTGCCGGCCAGTGCGCTGGTGGTCACGCCGGGCGGCAGGGCGCTAGCGATATCGCGTGAGACCACATCGCCGACGGCATCAATGGCGCGGGTCTCCTCGACGGCGTTCTGGGCGCTGACGCGGGCGCGAAAGGCGATGTAAAGACTCGCCGCCAGGGATGCCGCGATGATGGCGGTCATCACCACCGACAGCAGCAGTTCCAGGAGAGTAAAACCGCGAGGGGCACGTCTCATTGCGTCACCCCCTGGGTGTTGTAGACGAGCGTGCTGAGTATCACCTGACGTTCGTTGCTGCGGCTGGTCCAGGTAACTCGGATCTGCAGTTGCCGCATGTTGGCTTCTTCCCAGTCGGTGGCCAGTGCCTCCCAGTGGTAGTCGGGGTGATCAGGGGCGAAGTCACCAGAGGTCGCCGCTGTGTCCCACTGGCCGGTGATCACCAGGTCGTTGAGCTTGGACTGCGCCAGGGCGACGGCCACCGCGCGCTGACGAGTGACGCTCGCCAGACCCGTTGCGATGGTGATGCCCTGCATCGCCACAGGAAGGACGATCGCGATGATGGTGATGGCGGCCAGCACTTCGGCGAGCGTGAATGCCAGAAGACCATGCCGCGCCCGCGCGATGCGAGAGGCGGGCGGGGCGCTAGCCGATAGCGGGGCGAGGGCGGCGGGGCGGTTGAGGCAGGTCATGGCCGCGCCTCCCCCGTCTTCACGACGTGAAACTCATCCACCGGCGCGTCGCACGCCACCTCAATGTCGCTGTTGGCGCCGACAAAATGGACAACGCCCACATCTGAGCGGCCGTAGGCGTCAAATGTAATCACCCGCTTGCCATCGACAAGCGGGATGCCAGTCTCGATCTGTACCCCTTCGCCAGCCGTGTAAACCCGGCCGATCGGACCGGTGATATCGGTGAACGAGTCGTCGTCCTCGACGCTGACCCACCACTTGCCCGCCTGCGTGTCCAGGGTGATCTGGTATGAAGTGCCGTCGCTGATCGCCTGACTTCGAGCCCAGTGGGTGAGCGCGACAAACCGCATCGCGGCCTCATCGGTCTTGCGTCCCTTGAGGAACCCGGTGAACGACGGCGCCACCGAAGCCAGCGCGGTGGCGATGATCGCGAGCACCAGCACCAGTTCCAGCAGTGTGTAGCCCGAGGATGTCGACACCCGTGAGATCATCGCTTTGGATCGGTTACTTTCCTGGCACGGTCCAGTTGTCTACCTGGCCCTCGCCGCCTTCGCGGCCTTCGGGACCGTACGAATACAGGTCATAGCCGTTGGTTGTATGGGTGCCGGGGTAGCGGTAGTTGTAGGCCTGGCCCCACGGGTCAGGCGACAGACGCTTGAGATACTGCCCCTTCCAGTTCTTCAGGCCTGAAGGGGCGTCCATGAGAGCCCCGAGCCCTTCGTCGCTGCTGGGATATCGCCCGTTGTCGACCTCGAACAGTTCCAGCGCGCTCTCGATGCCGGCGATATCGGTCTTGGCGGCCGCGACCTTTGCCTGCTCGGACCGGCCGGCAAACTTCGGCACCACGATCGCCGCCAGGATGGCCAGGATGACCATCACCAGCATCAGTTCGATCAACGTGAAGCCTCTACGTCTTTGAGTTGCGTCCATTGTCTACTCCGGTTGTTTACTTGATCAGATCCTGAAGGTTGAACACGGGTAAGAGCATACCGATCACAATTGTTCCAATGATGCCGGCCATGATGAACAGCAGCAGCGGCTCGGCCAGCGAGACGAGCATGCGCAGTCGCCGATCCAGCTCCGACTCGTACACCAGCGACAGGCGCACCAGTTCCTTGTCCAGCCGGCCGGTCTCTTCGGCGATGGCGATCATCTCGATGACGGTCGGCGGAAACAGCGTGCCGGCGGTGCCAAGGGCGCGAGCCAGTGATGAACCACGCTGCACCGCTTCGATGCCCTGGGCAACTGAGTCGGAAAGAGTCTGATTGCCGATCGCCTCTTTGGCGACCCGCAGCGAAGCCACCAGCGGAACGCCAGCGCCCAAAAGCGTCCCCAGCATCCGGCAGAATCGCACCAGTGCAAAATGGGCGATGACCTTGCCAAGCATGGGCGTGTTGAGCACCGTCCGCTCGATCTGCCGTCGGCCACCCTCGGTGAGAACGGCGCGGCGGATCATCACGAAGACGCCGACAGCCCCCGCCAGGACGAACAGCCCGTAGTGCGTGAGGATGGCGCTGGCGGCAAGGATGCCCCGCGTCAGGACGGGCAGCGACGCGCCAAAGTCGGCGAACATGACGGAGAATTTCGGGATGAAAAATGTAAGCAGGAAGATCAGCACGATGACGGCAAGCACGGCCAGCACGCACGGGTAGACCATGGCGGCCTTGACCTTGCCCTTGAGGTCCTGCTCGCGCGTGCGGAAATCGGCGATCTGGGTCAGCACCACTTCCAGGAACCCGCCAGCCTCGCCGGCGCGGACCATGGCGACGTAGATGCTTGAGAAAACCTTGGGGTGTTGTGCCAGGACATCCGCCAGCGCCGCTCCGCCAACCACATCATCGTGAATGCTCGCCCACAGCGCCTGCGGACCGGGGGCGGCCGCTTCGTGCCGCAGCAGGTACAGGGATCGCGCCAGCGGCACGCCACCGGCCAGCAGCGTTGCCAGCTCACGTGTGAAGTTTTCCACATGCGATGGTGTGACTTTGGCGCCGCCGAAGATTGGATGAGAGCGGGATACCGCGGCGTCCTGATTCTGTTCCTTTATCTCAACGGGCTGCAGACCCCTGGCCGAGATCTCGGCGATGGCGATCGCGCGCGACGCGGCCGGGAGCGTGCCCGCCGTGGTCTTGCCGTCCGAAGCCAGAGCTGTGTAGGCGAAAACGGCCATGTCCCGTCACCTTATTACGTTGCGGCCAATGCAGAAGAATCAGGCACCCGAACCGGAGACGCGTGTTCACGTTCCACGCTCGCCATGGTCAACTGCTCATCCTTAGTGACGCGCACTACCTCATCAATCGTTGTCCTTCCTTCGCGGACCAACCGCCAGCCATCGCCGCGCAGGCTGTTCATGCCCTGCTGTATCGCCAGACGCCGCATGCGCCCCGACGACGATCGTTCCAGGATCATCTGCCGGATCTCCTCGGTGATCGGCATCAGCTCAAAAATACCCGTTCGCCCGCGATATCCCGTGCCCATGCAGTTGCGGCACCCCTTGCCGTGGTACACCACTTCGGGAACGTCCGACCCGTATTCCAGCCGCAGCGGATCGAGGTCGCGCTGGGCCATCGGCTCTTTGCATTCTTTGCAGATTACGCGCACCAGACGCTGAGCCAGCACCATCTCCAGAGATGATGCGACGAGGTAGGGCTCGATGCCCATGTCGATCAGTCGAGTGGTGGCGCTGGGCGCGTCGTTGGTGTGCAGCGTGCTGAAGACCAGGTGGCCTGTCAGTGATGCCTGCACAGCAATTTCGGCAGTCTCGCGATCGCGAATTTCACCGATCAGCACCACATCGGGGTCATGACGCAGTATCGCCCGCAACCCCGTGCCAAACGTCAGTCCCGTCTTCACCGAAACCTGGATCTGGTTGATGCCCCTGAGCTGATATTCCACAGGATCTTCAATGGTGACGATCTTGCGCTGAATATCGTTGATGCGCGACAAGCCGGCATAGAGCGTGGTGGTTTTGCCCGACCCGGTTGGGCCTGTCACCAGCACGATTCCGTGCGGCGCTTCCAGCACACGCTCAAAGACGTCGCGGTCGCGCTTGGACATTCCCAGGTGTTCCAACCCGAACATCGCGTCCCCGCGGTCCAGGATACGCAGCACCACTGCCTCGCCATGGATCATCGGAATGACCGACACGCGCAGGTCGATCTCGCGCCCCGCCACCTTCACGCGGATGCGGCCGTCCTGCGGCAGTCGTTTTTCAGCGATGTCCAGGTGGCTCAAGATTTTCAGTCGTGAAACGATCGCCGCGTGATACCGCCGGATCTCGCCGGGGATGTTCGCTTCCTGCAGCAGTCCGTCGATGCGGTATCGAACGCGCAGCGAATCCTCAAAAGGCTCAACGTGTACGTCTGTGGCCCGCAGTTCCAGGGCTTCGGCCAGCACCTGGTTCACGAAGCGGATGATCGACGCATCCTCGGCAGCCGCCGTCAGGTCCATGTCGTCGTTGGGGTCGTCCAGCACCCTTATGGTGCCGTCGTTCTCGCTCGCCATCGACTGCAAAGTGTCAGCACCGATGCCCAGCACCCGCTTGATACAACGGTCAATCTCCACCAGCGGTGCCAGCGACGCCCGAAGCTCGCGCCCCGTTGCCAGGCGCAGCTCATCCAGACCGGTTGTGTCGAATATCCGACTCGTCGCGACGATCACCACGCCATTGTCCTCGCGCAGCGGCAGGAGATGCTGATTCAGCAGCACCTTGGCAGGGAACTGGCTGAGAAACTCCTTGGCCGGAGTCACTTCGCCCAGGTCCACAAACGGGACATCAAAATGTGTTGCCAGAACCCGCAGGGCGCGATCGTCCGGCACCACCTGGCGGATGGCGTCTTCCAGCAGCATCGTCTGCGACAGCAGTCTCACGCGCTCGGCGCCGGCAGGGTCGAGTATCCCTTCGCGCACCAGGATTGTTATCACATCATCCATTGAACCCGCCCGCATCTCCCCAACCCACGTCGGTCGCCCCTGATACAGAGATATCTCACGCAGAGGCTGGAGCCCACGGACCAGAGGCCACAATCGTGTCCTCCTGGCTCCTCCAGCCTCTACGTGAGATTTTCACTCGCTCGCGTCACGGCATCCTGCTCAATCCAGCATGCCTCGCTCCACCAGCACGGCTTCCTGACGGACGCTGAGCACTTCGCGAAGCTCCGTCTGTGCCTTGGTGAGTTCTTCCTTGGCCTTGGCCCTGGCGTCACGCAGAGCAGTCAGTTTCGCCTTGATCTGCTCCGGCGTCGCATCCTTGTTATCCAGGAGCGTCTGCAATTCGTGAACTGCGTCGGCTACCGGATTGGAAGGACCAGCAGCCGCCGGGCCGCCGGGACCGCCGCCACGCCCGCCGCGACCCATGCCCATGCCGCGACCGGCCATGGCCTGGAACTGCATCGTCTGCACCTTTTCGATCTTCGGACCGAGAACGGCCCATTCGGTATCGGTAGCGCCCATGGCTTCCTGCGTCCGCTTGGCCATCTCGGCGCGCATCTCCTCACGTGTCATACGCGGACCGCCGCCACCGCCGCCGCCATTGCCACGGCCACCACCACCACCACCTGCGTCCTGGGCGAAGGTGGGAGTGGCGACCGCGCCGACCATCCCCAACGTCAATACGACCGCTAGTAACTTGCTGCGAACCATTGGAATCTCCTTTCTAAGAGATATGTGGGTTACGTTGTAGTCTCGTTTCCTCTATTGCTCGGCCCGCCGCGTGGCAGGCCCGGTTGTCACCCCGCCCCGGCCGCGTGGTGGGCCAAACGGCTCCCTGGCCAGAATCTGCTCATACTTCACTCGCTGCTGCGGGGTCAGAATCGCCTTGGTCTTTTCCACCGCCTTCTGGAAGGCGGCTTCGCGCTCGTGGTTCATCTCGGCCATTTGCTGGTTGTAACGCTCGACCACCTTGTCGTAGGCGGTCTTCTGGTCCGGCGTGAAGAGCGCCGCCACCGCGTCATCCCGTTCCTTGCTCAACTGGCGCCGCTTGTCACTATGCTGTTGCCGGCCCGGCCCCGGTGCCACCTCTTGCCAGACGGCCCGCATCTGAACCTGCTGATCCGTTGTGAGTTTCAACTCCTCGGTCAGTCGGGATCGACCCTCGGGCGGCCTGTCGCCGTGGCGAGAGACGTTCATGCCGATGAAGACGCCGCTTGTCAGCGCCACTACGAACAGAAACACCGTCAACAGGATTTGCCTGGTCACTGCGCGCCTCCTGCGGAGAGATCGTCTACCACCCATTGTGCCATTGATGATTCTTGTGGGGCGTTGCCGGAGGCATATTCCACCGGAGCGGCCGCCGCCTGCTCCCACAACGCGAGCGTCGTCGGCGCCTGGGCGCTCTGGCTCGACCACAGCACCGTGGCAACCGCCAGGGCCGCCGCCATGCTCGAGAGCGCAAACGCCACCCGCTCAAGGCGACGCCACCCCACCACATCGATCTTCGTGTGCAGTTTCCGCAGCCCGGCCGCCGATATCTCCGGCATCTCCCAATGTCCAACCAGTCGCGATATCAGGCGATAATCGAGTAGCGCCCGGGCGCACGCCGCACAGGCTGGCAGGTGCCGTTCGATGAGGTCGCACTCCGCTGCGTCTAGCTCGCCGTCGAGATACGCACTGAGTTGTTGGTTGTCAGGGCACTCGCTCATGGCATCATCCTCTTATCGCTCGTATCCGCTGAGCCAGCCTCGCAGTTCCTGCCGGGCACGAGACAGACGCGACTCCACGGTTCCTCGAGGCAAGTCCAGCGTCTGCGCGATCTCTTCATAGGACATTCCTTCGTACTCGCGCAGAACCAGCACTTCGCGATGCTCGGGCGACAGGCGCCCAAGCATCTGTGCAACATCCAGTCTCTCGTCCACCTCGCGGGCTTCGGTCCCGCCCGGCCCGGCCTGCTGCTCATGCCGCTCGTCCAGGCCCACTGTCAACTTGCCTCGCTTGCGGCGATGCAGCAGCGCAACCTGCCTCACCAGGATCCCGACCAGCCATGTCCGCAGCGCCGACCGTCCGCCAAACCGCCCGATGCCCTTGAACGCGGCAAGGAACGTCTCCTGCACCACATCCTCCGCATCGCCCGCCTTCCCCAACATGCCGTACGCAGTTCCAAACAAATACCGCGCGTGCCCATCCACTATTTCGTGCAGCGCCTTGGGGTCGCCCCGGACGCCGCGGCGGATGAGTTCTGTTTCTCGTTCCTCCAAATCCGTACCCCGCATGCGTGACACACTCTTAAAGTAGTAGTTGCGCGCCCGACAAGGTTTCTTCCCAGAAATCCCGAGTCGCAGCGCCGCCGCTTCACCGACACCGCCGGCTAAATGATGTAAACCATGCTATCAGCTTGACCTATGAATTGGCAGCCGGTTGGCAGGCGGCCCCGGCGGGGCGTGCCCGTTTTTCCGGGCACGCGATTTCTTAGCCCCAACGGGGCGGCATTCTTAAGCCCAGGGGAAGCGTACTCCCGCAGCCCTGGGTAAGAACCATTCACCCTGAATGAGCCCTGAAAGGGCGACACCTCTTTCAGCACTGTATTCGCTCCAACCACTCGCTGACGCAACTTGTATCTGCCCGGAAAAACGGGCACGCCCCCCCCCGGCGCGCTCGTGAAGCCTGAGAGCCGACGTGGTGGTTTCGCCGACGATCCCGGCCAGGCGACAGGATTGGTGAGGCCCTCACCGCGATGCCGGCTGCTGCCATCCCTCCAGGCATAGCGACGCCAGCGCCAGCCACCCGGCCGTTTCTGCGCCTCGCCCGGCCGGCTGGTCCCACAGGTCGATCCGCACCCGGTCCGCAAGCGCCACCAGCAGCCGTCGCCGAATTTCACGCTGTAGCGCATCGGCGAATGCCGGAAAACGCAGGAACTCACTCACCAGGACGAGTCTTGCCGGCCGGACAAAGTTCACCGCGTTGGCCAGTCCGCCGGCCAGGAGTTCCACCAGGCGGTTTAGTTCGCCCGCACCCTCATAGCGCGACACCGCCTCCGCCAGCGATGAACCCTGTTTCAACTGCTGATTCAGGAAGGCCGTCGAGCAGATGCGTTCCAGGCACCCCGTCTGCCCGCAGTAGCATCGCTCCGTCTCCACGTTCAGACGCATGTGCCCCAGTTCGTTCCCGCCCATCGCGCAGCCCCGGTTGGGCCTTCCGTCAATCAGCATCGCAGCCCCCAGCCGGCCGTCGCCGATACTGACCAGCAGCACGTCCTCCTCGCTTTGGGCGTGATGCGACAGCACCCATCGAGCCGCCAGGGCATGCATGTCATTGTGCAGACAGATCGTTGTTTTCCCGGCCGCGGCATAGATCGCCGCAACATCCACGTGCAGTTGTCCCGGCAATGCTGAACTGAACAGGATCTGCCGCTGCTCCGGGTCGACAAATCCCGTCGCCGACACGCCGATGGCAGCCGTTTCCCGGGCCACCAGTTCCTCGATCGCACGCGACGCAGACCGAACCAGCGTCGAAGGGCGCTGCACAGGCGTAAACTCCACCCTTCCCAGCAACTCGCCGCGCAGATTCAGCCGGCAAGCCTCCACGCCGCCCGGCCGGATCGCCAGTCCCACCACGACCTTCGCCGCCGGATCGATCTCCAAGGGAATGCTCGGCCGGCCACGCCCCTTCACCACCGGCACGCCTTCCCGCAGCAGCCCCACGCGGATCATCGCCGCGGCGTGGTCCCCGGCCTGGGTCGGCGTAAGGCCCGTGCTCTGATGCAGTTGCAGCCGGCTTAAGGGGCCGGCCTGCCACAGCAATCGCAGTATCTCGCGCTGGCGGGCGTGGAGGTGCATGATCTTTAATATCATAGGCTTGTCTTAATTGTCTGCAAGCGTTTGGTCTCATGGCCTTACGATGCGGATTAGGTGCGTCAAAAGCCCACTTGTGTTTAATATCGGAGTAGTTAATAATATGGCTATGAACTCGATGGACAACAGACTGCTCTCCCGGGAAAAGATACCGACTCAGATCTGCGCCGACGCCTCCGAGGCCTCCGTCGCCGTCGCTCGCATGATCGCCGATCTGATCTGCGCCCGGGCCCGCGAAGGCAGGAACTGCGTCCTGGGCCTCGCCACCGGTTCCACGCCGCTAGGCGTCTACAACGAACTGGTCCGCCTCCATCAGGCCGAAGGTCTCTCCTTCAAGAACGTGATCACCTTCAACCTCGATGAGTACTACCCGATGCAGAAGGGTGCCCTCCAGAGCTACTGGCGCTTCATGCACGAGAACCTCTTCGACCTGATCGACATCCCCCCGGCCAACGTGCACCTCCCCGACGGCACCGCAGACAAGGACAAGGTCAGCGCCCGCTGCGGCGAATATGAGAAGGCCATGGCCGATGCCGGCGGCATCGACTTCCAACTCCTTGGCATCGGCCGCACAGGCCACATCGGCTTCAACGAGCCCGGCTCGGGCATCACCAGCCGCACCCGCATGATCTACCTGGACAAGGTCACCCGGCGCGATGCCGCCAGCGACTTCTTTGGCGAGGAGCACGTCCCCCAGCGTGCCGTCACCATGGGCGTCGGCACCATCCTTGATGCGAAGCAGATCGTCCTGATCGCCTTCGGCGAGAACAAGTCCGGCGTCATCGCCCGCGCCGTTGAAGGCCCCGTCACCCCGACCATCGCCGCCAGTTTCCTCCAGAATCATCGCAACGCCAAGATACTCCTGGACGAGGCGGCCGCCGCAGACCTCACCCGTCGCCGCTGTCCCTGGACCCTCGTCAGCGTTGACTGGACCGAGACCCTCATCCGAAAAGCCGTCATCTGGCTGGCCCGCGAACTCAAGAAGCCGGTGCTCAAGCTCACCGACGAAGACTACAACGAGCATGGCCTGGAAGACCTGCTGGCCAGTCACGGCCCGGCCTACGACATCAACCTCGGCGTCTTCCGCGACCTGCAGGAGACGATCACCGGCTGGCCCGGCGGCAAGCCCGATCATCTCAAGCGCCCCGGCGACATCTCCCGTCCCACCGATCGCATCTTCCCCAAGCGCATCGTCGTCTTCTCCCCGCACCCCGACGATGACGTGATCTCCATGGGCGGCACCCTGATCCGCCTGGCCGACCAAGGCCACGAGGTGCATATCGCCTACCAGACCTCCGGCAACATTGCCGTCTTCGATGCCGAAGCCATTCGCTTCGCCGACTTCGCTGGCCAGTTCAACCAGATGTTCGGCATCGACGTCCAGCACGCACAGAAGGTCGAGGAGCAGATCGAACAGTGCCTCAAGAGCAAGCAGCCCGGCCAAGTGGACTCCGACCAGGTGCTCAAGATCAAGTCTACCATCCGCGCCGGCGAGGCCCGCGCTGCCGCGAGATACTGCGGAATACCTGCCGAGCGCACGACCCTCTTGGACATGCCGTTCTACGAGACCGGGAAGGTGCGAAAAAAGCCGCTCTCCGAGGCCGATGTCCAGATCATCGTGGACCTCGTGCGCAAGGTGAAGCCCCACCAGATCTACGCCGCCGGCGACCTCTCCGACCCCCACGGCACCCACCGCGTCTGCCTGGCCGCCGTCTTCCAGGCCGTGGATCGCATCAAGGATGAACCCTGGGCCTGCGACTGCGAAGTGCTGCTCTATCGCGGCGCATGGCAGGAATGGGAGCCCGAAAAGATCGATCTGGCCGTCCCGCTCTCGCCGCAGGAGGTCAAGCGCAAGCGAGATGCAATCTTCAAGCACCAGTCCCAGAAGGACCGCGCCCTCTTCCCAGGCGCGGACGACCGCGAGTTCTGGCAACGCGCTGAAGCCCGCAACCGCGCCACCGCCGAGTTGTACAATCACCTGGGGCTGGCCGAGTACGAAGCCATCGAAGCCTTCGTCCGCTGGCCGATTCCGCGGTAAGGAGGGGGCGAAGCCGGATCACTTGACCGGCTCGCGATGAGCCTGAGACCGCCAGATGCCGCAGCGATGCTGGCTGCCAAGAGGCCTTCGCGCGTCAACTTCCTCGTCGGCGCTTCCTCGCTGGCCTTGATCGCCTTGGCCTACAGACTCTGTTTTCCAAGGATCGCCGGAAGGGCGTCCATCAGGCTATCCGCCTGCCGCGACAGCAGTGGCCTTACACCGCTCTGGGCGATGTTGCCGCCGCTCAGCCCGATGCACGCAAACCCCGCCAGGCGCACTGAGACCACGCCGGCCGATGAATCCTCAATGCCCACCGTGCGAAATCGCCTGGACGGCTCGATGCCCAGCCCCACGCGGGCCGTCTCGGCATAGAGCCACGGGTGCGGCTTGGGCGTCAGTTCGCCCAGCGTGCCGGCCTGGCCTTTGATCAGGGCATCGCCGGCCGAAATGATGGCATCATAAAAATCGCGAGGATCGCCCATGTTGAGCTGGCGGAACGCCGAGATGATCTCCGGCCAGGCTTTTTCAAACAGCCCCGAAGTCACCAGGCCGATGCGGATTCCATGCCCCTTGAGTTCCAGCAGAAACTCCTTCAGATCCGGCGCCGGCTGGAAGGCATCGGTCTTGCCGCGGCCCTCCAGAATCTCCTTCATCTCGTGGCGCGTGATCTCAAAGTAATACCGCCGCGCCTCTTCCACCGTCTTATTGGGACAGTACCTGCCGATGCAGTGCTGCAGGTGCTCCGACACGCTATGCCCCGACACATGCGGCTCATCTGCGGAGTCGAGCCGAAAACCAGGGTCATTGAGCAGCCGCGCCGTTGTCTGCTCGATGATCCACATCCAGAAGTGCTCCGAATGCACGCTGGTGCCGTCCAGGTCCATCAGCACCGCCTCGGCCGGCCCTTCAAATCGCGCTTCGTGCAGCGGATAGATCGCCGGATACCCCATCGCTGATTTCACGTAACACAGCGTGCGGCTCGCGTAGACGATCAGGTCGATCTTGCGGTCCAGCGGCGTGACGATGCGCTGCACCCCCTCGCGCCCGACGGCAAACATTCCGTCGCCGCCGACGTTCACATCCACGAAATCGCTCGCCAGTTCGGGACGAATCTCACCAATGCCCGGGATCTGCGACATCAGAACTCCACCGCTAGAGTACGAATCTTCTTCCCCTTAATCTCAAGCGGCAGCGAATTGCCCTGAAGCTTCAGCGGCTCAACCACGCTCTCGTCCATCCGGCACAGCGAAGCCGCCCGCGGCGTTCGGCCAAAGGCCAGTGTCACCCGCTGCGTCTCGCCGGTTGCATTGAACAGGCGAATCATCAGCGACTTTCCGTCGTCGGATTGCTTCACCGCCGTCACCTGCACCGTGCCGCTGTCCAGCGAGATCAGGCTCGTCTCGGATGGCAGTTGTCCCTGCCCTCGCCCGATCTGTCCCGCTCGCACGGGCGTGGCATACGCCGCGGCCTCGTTCAGCAGCCGCGCCTGACGCCAGTCGCCGGCGTGAGCGTGAATGGCATACTCAAACTTCTGCACGCCGGGGCACTGCACGCCCGCATCCGGCAACTCGGTCTGCTTCTCTTCGCTGACGGCCAGCTTGATCCGGCACGCGCGAATCAGCGTCAGCGCCAGCGTGCTGCTGCGATCCTCAAACGCCTCATACTCGTAGATGCCCCGGGGCATCACCGCCAACCCGCTGCCAGCGTCATTCATCGCCACAAACGTGCGCAGCGGATGGGTCCCGCCCGCCTTCTCAACCCAGCCGGTGGAGTCTGGAATCGCAATCGGCCGGGAGACCACATCAAAGTGGCTGTCAGCCCATGTCACATCCGTGGCAAGGGCGGTGGGGAAGTTGGCCCGCAGCCAGTGGTCGCGGGCGCGATTGTCGACCGTCAGTTCCACGCGCACGAATGATTCACCCTGGTTCAGGCGGTAGACCACCTTCACCGGCAGATCCACCAGCGTGTCGCTGCGACGCGTGCCGTCGGCATAATCCACCGGCACCGCGAAATTGTATTGCGCCGAAATGGCCGCCGACACCGGCCCCTGTTCCACCACCGCCACATCCGCCGGCGCCCCCAGCGACTGGTACTTGCGATCAAACGTCGGCGCCCCATGCCGCCAGGCATTGCCCACCTCCCCCTCATCGCTGAGGTAGTTGAGGTTAAGAAAGACCTTGCCCGTCGCCTTGCAGGTCAGGTCGATGGCGCCATTGCCATTGACCTGCACCACCAGGTGCTCGTTCTCCATCACATTCACGCCGCTCAGAAGCGTCTGCGCGCCGCACGGGCGCGGCTCACTGGGCTGGGCTTCGATGCGATACACCCGGTATCCACACGCCGGCAGATTTCGCAGGCGGGCGTGGAACTTCACGCGACTGGATTCGAGAATGCGCGGCACTTCCCAGATGCTGTCCACAAACGACCCGCTCTTCTCGCTGCTGATCGCCTGCACCGGCACAACACTGTCCGCAGCATGCAAGAGGCTCGCCGACTTCGCCTTGAAGCCCGCGGGGATCTCCAGGTCCACCTGCACCACCGCATCCCGCGAAAACGGCAGCGGGTTGACCACGATGAGCTGCATCGCGTCCTTGTCCTGCCCTTGAGGCGATAGATTTGCCGCCAGGAAAGACATCGCATCTTCGGTCACGATCTCGCCGATGTCCGACGCCTTGCGATAACGATATTCCATGTCCTGGCAGACCAGGTCCGGCGCACATCCGCCATTGGCATCATGCGTGTGGTTGCTCAAGAGGTATTGCCATCCGCGATCGAGGTACCGCGTGGGATACTCGCTTCCCAGCACCCAGCACAGCGACGCCAGCGGCTCGGCATAGTTCACCAGTTGCCCTGTCGCCGCGAAATCCTTCTGCTTCAGATACGTTCGCGCGCTGATCGTCGCCGGGAACAGATATGTCCACATCCCCTTCTTCAGATAGGCACGCCGTTCGCCGGTCAGTACCGGCAGGTGCTCGCGATCGAGGTATGGGGTCGCGGCCTTCCAGAAACCTTCCAGATCGGTCTGCTCGATCTCGTATTTATCGCCCAACAGCTTGCGGGCGTCGGCGATGATCCGGCTCTCCATCGGGTGGCCCACGGAAATGTCGTGTCCGTGCATCGCCAAAAACACCGGCGTGGTGAAATGCGCCCCTTCGCGCTTCACCATCTGCTCGATGGCATCCTTAAGACGCGAGTTCTCATACAACAATGCCGGCCGCTTCAGGTCAAACGCCAAATCCTCGCCCGCCAGCCCGTCGGCGAAACGGAACGGGCACTCATCAAACTCGCCCCACTGGTAATCCTTCTCAAACGTCCGCCCTGTCGTCACCGGGCGGTGCACCTGGTAATACCAGTTGTACCGCGCATACATGCCAAACCGGCTCGCCAGCACCTGCGTCCCATCCGGCGCCGCCCACACCCACTCGGCGTCGGCCTCATGGTGCGAGATTCCGCGATAAAACATCATCTTGTCGCAGCCGAAATCCATCAGGATCTGCGGCAACTGCCCCGTCTGGCCCCACGATGAAGGTGTGTATGCCACCGTCGGCAGCGTGGCACCATACTTCTGCAAGGTCTTCCGCCCCAACAAAAAGTTCCGCACCAGCGATTCCGAAGAGATGCTGAACTCCTCCGCCAGCGTGTACCAGGGCCCGGCCACCAGCCGGCCCTCGCGCAGCAGCCGCTCCACCAGCGGCCGCTTTTCGGGGCGCATTTCCAGATAGTCGTCCACCAGGATGCAGTGCCCGTCCAGCGTGAATGAGTGATAGGCCGGGTCCTTCTCCAGTATCCCCAGCGTCACATCCATCATGTCCAGCAGCCGCCGGCGCGTCTTCTCAAACGACCGCCGAAACTCGCGGTCCCAGTGCGTATTGGAGACAACCTTGATTTGCCGGATGTGCGACGCAGGCGACGGGGAATCTGATGCCATGGCTAACCACTCCTGATAAAGGTGTGGCTAATATACTTCGCTCCCGCCAACGGGCAAGCAAAGCTCCAAAGCCCCGCAGAGCAATCGCGGGTAGTGGAAGCGGAGGTGTTCGCCCCGCAACTACGTAGAAGCGACTTTGTAGTCGCTTTTCGGCCATGCGACCAGGCCACGATGGCTACTCACAATTGCCCTGCAAAGCTCCCCGCCCTCTACCTGTTCCACCGCTTGCTCAGGTAATCAAAGTAGAACAGTGCGTTCTCAACCGGCACGTTACTGGGAATATGGTTCCCCACCGCGAACATGAATCCCGGGCAGTCCATCGCCACCTTCAGCGTCGCGTCGATCTCCGCCGCGATCTGCGCCGTCGTCCCGAACGTCAGCGTCCGGCAATCCACCTTGCTCCCCACGATGACGTGCGTCTTGCCGCAGCACCGTACCACGTGATCCAGATCCGTCAGCGGCTCAAAGATCAGCCCATCAGCGCCGGCGTCCAGAACATCCCCGACAAACTGCGTGAAGTTCCCGTCCGAGCAGTACAGCACCTTCTTCCCCGCAGCCTTCAGCGGCTTCCACAGTTCGCGATACCGCGGGAAGATCACGCGCCGGTAAAAGTCGGGCTGGATAAATGGCCCGGCCGTCCACACCATGTCATCGTGCTGGATCATCACCGGCACCGTGGTCTTGGCCCAGGCCTTCATATGGTGCAGCGTGAGCCGGAAGAACGAGTCCAGCACCTTCTCAAACTGATCCTGGTCGGCCGCCGCTTCCAGTAGCATGTCCCACCCGAATGCGTCGATGGCCCCCGAGACGATCGTCTTGTAATAACCGCCCGTCACCACCTGATTGGGGTTCTCGTCCTGCGTCTTGTCATGCCCCTTCTGGTAGTAGTCCACCAGGCCGTCAAAGTCCGGCAGCCCATACT
Source organism: Tepidisphaerales bacterium (assembly GCA_038213005.1). Classification (GTDB taxonomy): domain Bacteria; phylum Planctomycetota; class Phycisphaerae; order Tepidisphaerales; family Tepidisphaeraceae; genus JBBQTU01. The sequence continues at coordinate 33,093 of JBBQTU010000005.1, forward strand.
CCTTCACCGCATCGAAGTTCCAGACGTCTTGCGGCTCCTTGAACGGCGACGCCTTGGGCTGCCGCCGATCCACGCCTCCTTCCAGGAAGTCCGCGTGCCCCATATCGGTGACCCGCCCGCGATCGTTCCAGGGGATCGGCCCGTCGTTCGTGCTCCAGCACAGGTCGCATTCCCACAAGTCCTCCAGCCGGTTGCTGCCCTGATACGCCGAACTGGCCACCTTCTGCTCCGCAGGGCCGGCGGTCCCCGGCCTGGCCTGCAGATGCCGCCTTAGCGCGTCGTTCGAGCAATACTCCGTGTGTGCCAGCCGCGGTCCGCCCTTAAGATTGATGCAATCCATGCCGATCTCATAGCTCATAGTGCCTCGCAGTATCGGACAATCCCATCCGACAGGCTATGCCGGGAATCGCCTTTGTTGTATCCTTCTCCGGCATGGGTGGCAGATGAACGATCTCCAACTGCACGTCATTCACAGCGACGTCGGCCGATCGACAGCGATTGGAACATCACCGACGTCTGCAGCAGCTACTGGCGGCTCTATATCAATAACCGCGACGGCACCGCCGTCAGGCTCGCCCGCGGCCTCCATCCGCTCCCTGCCGGCCGCATCCACCTCATCCCCGCCTACGTGCGTTTCTCCTGCGTCAACGCCACCCCGATTGACCATTACTACATCCATTTTGACCTGCTTGGCCTGACGCCACTGCTGCAGAAATCCCTCTTCGCCGAGCCCCTGTCCATGCCCCTCACGCCCACCTCCCGTCGGGTCCTCTCCCGCCACAAACGCGGCCAGACCACCGCCGACTCGCCCGACCTGCTCTGCCTCACCCAGGCCCTGGTCCTCGAGTCCCTCGCCCAGGCCTTCGCCGGGCTCACCCAGGCCAGCCGCACGCAACTCATCGCCGCCTTCGCCGTTCCGAGCCTCGTACAGCCGGCCATCCGCCTTCTCCAGCAGGTCCTCCCCGCCGCGCCCTCGGTCGCCGATCTCGCCGACGCCTGCAGCATGAGCGAAGACCACTTCATCCGCTGCTTCCGCCAGGCAGTGGGGCAAACCCCCGCCAGATACGTCCTGCAACGCAGGCTCGCCCTCGCCGCGCGCCAACTGCTCTACACCACCGACTCCATCGAGACGATCGCCACTCGCCACCAGTTCTCCAACCGCTTCCACTTCACCCGAGCCTTCTCCCGCGAAATGGGCATCGCCCCCGCCGCCTACCGCTCCGCCACCCGCGTCTGAGTGCGCGCCGCCCGAGACTCATCCGCCTGCGGCAGCATCTCGCCGTGGCGGATCGTCCGCCCATTTCGCTCGCGCGCCGCCACGCCTCCCTCCCCGCACCCGCTCGCCACACCAAGAGTAGTGCGCGGCGTCCTCGCCCGCACAGGCCCCCAAATTGCATCGTCACCGCAACGACATTCCCCACCCGAACCCACGCCCCACCGAAAAGTGGGCCTCATCCGCCCCGTCCGCCCATTTCGTTCTCGCGCCGCCACGCCTCCCTCCCCGCACCCGCTCGCCACACCAAGAGTAGTGCGCGGCGTCCTCGCCCGCACAGGCCCCCAAATTGCATCGTCACCGCAACGACATTCCCCACCCGAACCCACGCCCCACGGAAAAGTGGGGCCTCATCCGCCCCGTCCGCCCATTTCGCTCGCGCGCCGCCACGCCTCCCTCCCCGCACCCGCTCGCCACACCAAGAGTAGTGCGCAGCGTCCTCGCCCGCACAGGCCCCCAAACACATCATCACCGCAACGATGTTCCCCGACGGAAACACACCCCGCCGAAAAGTAGGCCGATCCGCCCGCGGTCGGCCATTGCACTGCCGAACCCGTATTTGACGTAATTTATTGAGTTTAGCGATGTTTTGTAAACTCGGATAAACTCGCTATAATCAAATGCATGAACCCGGTTAACAACCCCTACGCGCCAGGCGCTGGCACTCCACCCCCGGAGTTGGCAGGACGTGATGAACTGCGTGAAACCGTCCGCATCGCTTTGGCGAGAGTGCGACTGGGCCGCCCGGCCAAGAGCATCTTGATGGTGGGGCTCCGTGGCGTTGGCAAGACCGTTCTCCTTGACCGCATGCGGGAAGATGCCGAAGCCCTTGGAATACAGACCCTGCGCGTGGAGGCGCCCGAGAACCGGTCGCTGCCGGCCATTCTCGCGCCTCAGTTACGCCAGGCGCTGCTGCGGCTCTCAAGAAACGAACAGGCGAAGGAACTGGCCCATCGCGCCCTCAGAGGCTTGGCGGGTTTTGCCAAGGCGCTCAAGATGAAATATGCGGATATTGAGGTTGGGTTTGACCTTGATCCCGAACCTGGACTCGCGGACAACGGCGATCTTGAGCATGACTTGCAGGCTCTGCTGGAGTCTGCCGGGGCGGCCGCCCAAAAGGCAGAAACAGCTTTGGCAATATTCGTCGATGAACTGCAATACGTGAAGGAGGAAGAACTCGCAGCGCTCATCACCGCATTGCACCGAACCGCACAGCGACGCCTGCCAGTCGTCTTGGTCGGGGCCGGACTCCCTCAATTAAGGGGGCGAATGGGCCGCGCTAAGTCCTATGCCGAACGACTGTTCGACTTCCCTGAAATCGGCCCGCTTCTTCCCGAAGCGGCCAAGCTGGCCATCGCCAAACCGGCGCAAGATCAGGGCGTCGAAGTGACCCCCGAAGCATTGAATCGCATTGTTGCGGAAACTCGCGGCTACCCCTATTTCGTACAGGAGTGGGGTAAGCATTCATGGGACACCGCAGACGACTCGCCCATCACGCGGGAGGACGTCGAAAACGCCTCGACAGCGGCCATTGCCGCGCTCGACGAGAGCTTCTTTCGCGTCAGGTTTGACCGCCTGACCCCGGCCGAGAAGCGATACCTCCGAGCGATGGCCGAGCTCGGTCCTGGGCCTCATCGGTCGGGAGACATCGCCCAGCAGTTAGGGCGTGACGTGACCGCCCTCGGTCCGACAAGGAACCAGTTGATCGCCAAAGGTATGATCTGGAGCCCTAACCATGGCGACACTGCATTTACCGTCCCGCTGTTTGACGAGTTCATGCACCGAATCATGCCGGGCGACGCATGGAAAGCTCAGTGAGTGCAGGCGGCAATCCTATTTCAAACGGCTGGACCCGGTGTTGTGCAAACGCGCATCCGAGAAAGACCCGGCCGGAAAAGGCGTGGTGCGGATATGAGCACATAAAATGGGGCTCCTTTCGAAGCCCTGGGGGATCCTACTGCCCGGATAACCCGGGGTTCAGATCCACAGGTATTATGTGTCACCCAAACCGAGTCGTCCGCCCCTTCGTCCCTCTTGTGCCTTGCGTCCGTTTTTTTGTCCCCGATCCCTCACTCTGCTAGTATGGACCCAGCCTATGTCCTATACCGTCCTGGCACGCCGATACCGCTCCTCAACCTTCGACGAAGTCGTCGGACAGGCCCACGTTGCGCAGACCCTCAAGCGCGCCATCGAATCCGGCCGAATCGCTCACGCCTATATGTTCTGCGGCACCCGCGGCACCGGCAAGACCTCCATGGCCCGCATCCTCGCCAAGGCTCTCAACTGCGACCGCGCCACCGGCCCGACCACCACCCCCTGCGGTGAGTGCCAGTCCTGCCTGGCCATCGCCCGCGGCGACGATATGGACGTAATCGAGATGGACGCCGCCAGCAACCGCGGCATCGATGAGGTCCGCAAGATCATCGAGAACTCGCGCCTCAGCCCCTCGCGTGGCCGATACAAGATCTACATCATCGATGAAGTCCATGCCCTGACCAAAGACGCCTTCAACGCCCTGCTCAAGGTGCTTGAAGAGCCGGCCGCCCATGTGAAGTTCATCCTGGCGACCACCGAGCCGGAAAAAGTCCTGGCGACCATCCTCTCGCGCTGCCAGCGCTATGACTTTCACAACATCCCCGTCCGCCAGATCGCCGACCACCTCAGGAGCGTCTGCGAAAAAGAAGGCGTACAAGCCGATCAGGATGCACTGCTGATGCTGGCCCGAGCCGGCAACGGCTCGATGCGAGATGCCATCTCCGTCCTGGACCGCATGCTCAGCGTCGGAGACAAAACACTCACCGGCGAGACAGTCGAGCAGCTCCTGGGCATGCCGCGCAGCCAGATCATCTACGACCTGACCCAGAAGATCGGCCAGGGTGATGTCCGCGGCGCCCTTGAGCAATTGCAGGCAATGCTCGCCACCGGCCTCTCGCCCGACACCCTGCTGGCGTCGATGGTCGAGCATCTTCGCAACCTCATGGTCGTCCGCGCCTGCGGAGCGCAGTCCGAACTGGTCGAAGCCACCGCCATCCCCGCCGACGAACTGGCCGCCCAGGCCCAGCGATTCGAACTGGTGTTCCTCACCCAGGACATCGTCATCCTCGAAGAGCTCCGCCGCCAGATCCGCCAGTCGCAGGCCGGCCGGGCCCTGCTCGACGCCGCGATCGTCCGACTGGCCCTGTCCGAACAGTTCACCCCAATCTCAGACCTCACCGACAACCCAGCCTCCGCCGCGGCCCTTCCGGCCGCTCAAAAAAAAAAATCTGAACTGAGCGGCCCCGCCAACCCGCAACCCGCCGGCCCATCCGTTCCCGCATCCTCAACCCGCCCGGCCGTCACCGCGCCGCCCAGTACTGGCCCACCCGCCTCGGGTGGGGCCTTTGGTCCCTCGAACGCCAACCTGCTGGATGCGCCGCAAATCCACCGCATCCCCTCGTCCTCTGCCGCTGAGCCGGCCATCAAACCCTCGCACGCCGACGCTCCGCCAGCCTCCACCAGCGACGAAGCCGACTCTCTCCCCGCCGTCGGCAAGGTCTACGAAGGCCCCAAACGATCCATGTCCGCCATCTTCGCCGAGAAGAAGAAAGCCGCCGCCGAAGCCGCCGAAGCCTCCGCTGCCGCCGTGGCCCGCGATTCCTCTTCCCCCGATGTTGCCTCAGCAACCTCCTCAGCCGCCGCCCTCGCGCCGGGCACCTCCGATCTCGGCGCAGTCTGGCAGCAACTGCTCCATGCCGCCGCCGAACTCGGTAGCGGCGTCGCGGTTCCCCTCGCCAGCGGCCACCTGCTCCGCATCGACAACGACGAGGCAGTGATTCAGTTCACCCACGCGATGGCCGGTCTGGCTCACGTCGTGCAGTTTAAGCACGATGCCCTGCGCGAGAAGCTGCAGACGATCCTGGATCGGCCGATCTCGCTGACCATCCAGACCGCTTCAGCCACGGCCGCCCCGCCGCCCGCGCATCCCGCGCGTTCCGCGCCGGCCGCCCCCGCCCGTGGCAACGGCCAACCGCGCCCCCGGCCAACCGACAGCCACGCCGATCTCCCGCCCGCACCGTTGCCGGTGGCAGGTCCGCCTGCGGATACCCCCGAAATCCGCCGGCAGGTGGCGCAAGACCCGCTCGTCCGCGGCGTCATGGATACCCTTGGTGGAACGATTCTCAGAGTGGAGCACTCAGATGTTTGATGCCTTGAAGAACCTCGGAAATATGGGCCAGCTTATGACCCGCGCGAAAGAGATGCAGCAGCGCATGCAGCAACTGCAGCAGGAGCTCGCCAGCAAGCAGGTCACCGCCGACGCCGGCGGCGGCATGGTCCAGGCCACCGTCAACGGCCGCCTGGAACTCCTGAACATCAAGATCGACAAGACCCGCGTAAACCTGGCCGACACCGAAATGCTCGAAGACCTCGTCGTCGCCGCCACCCGCGCCGCCCAACTGAAAGCCGCCGCCATGATGGCCCAGGAAATGCAACGCCTCGCCGGCGATCTCGGCCTGCCCCCAGGCATGTTGCCGGGCATGTGATGCCCATCGTCTGGGCGTTAGCTGCACGGCTTGAACTTGCGGGTCAACGGCTCTTGCCTTTTCGCTTTGTGGCAAACTTCCGGTCCAAGTCGGACAGGTCTACCTTTTCGATCCACGCCGCGCGATCCGTGGTGTAGTCGCCCGTGCGGCGGACAAACTGCTGCATGAAGCGCACATAGCCTACCGGGCCAAGCTCCTTCATCAGAGCGGCGAATCCCTTCTTCTTGATCTGATCAATTGTCATCTGCATGGGAGTCATGGCTCTTGCTCCAGCAACAACTTCTTCTGTTGCACATCTCTCAAGACGTTTTTTTGTGTGCTAGCATATATTGTTCAACATGCGACCCGCCTCTCCACTGGTGACGTCCCGATGCGACTTACATTCAATCGCCTCGGCGACACGAAACGTGAGCATCTGACCCCCTGGATCGCACGTAAGTCCCTACCAACACTGCTCTCCCGACCCCCTCCCCCCATCCCTGAAAAACGTGCGCATCTTGCCTCTCCGATCGCACGTAAGTCCATCGAGGGATGGGAACAGAGCTATTTCCCGTTACAATGATTTTGGTCTTTTTCAGGAACAGGAGCATGTTTATGTCACGCATTTGTCTCTCGGTGGCCGCGGCGGCGTTGTGGATAGCGACGTGCGGGCTGGCGGAGGTTTCCCTGCCTTCGGTGTTTGCCGATCACATGGTGCTGCAGCGCGGGCGGCAGGTGAACGTGTTTGGGAAGGACAATCCCCGGCAGAAGGTGACGGTGCGATTCGGCAAGCAGCAGAAAGAGACGCAGGCGGGAGCGGATGGCCGCTGGCTGGTGAAGCTCGATGCGCTGGATGCGGGCGGGCCGTTTGAGATGCAGGTGGCAGGGTCGAGTGAGCGGGAATTCAAGGATGTGCTGGTGGGCGAGGTGTGGGTGTGCAGCGGGCAGTCGAACATGCAGTTCGGCACGGGTGGCGCGGTGAATGGCCAGGCCGAGATCGCGGCGGCCGACCATCCGAAGATCCGCCTGATGCAGATTCCAAATGTGCGGAATCTCAAGCCGCAGGACGATGTCGCGGCCGGGTGGGTGGTGTGCAGCCCGCAGACGGTGGGCGGTTTTTCGGCGGTGGGCTACTTTTTCGGGCGAGACCTGAACCAGCAACTGGATATCCCGATCGGGCTGATCAACAGCTCGTGGGGCGGCACGTCGGCCGAGGCCTGGACGCCGCGCGAAGAGCTGGTGACGTTGCCAGGAATGCAGGCGATGTTGGATGCGGCAGGTGGTGATCCTGGACAGGCATGGGCCAAGCATGGCCAGCAGATGACAGCGTGGCTGGCGAGCGTGGGGATGCCCAATGAAGGCGGTGAGAAATTGAAGGCCGGCTGGGCCAGCGCCGAGTTTGATGATGCGGCGTGGAAGACGATGGACGAGCCTTCGTATTGGCAGGCCAATGGGCTGAAGATCAACGGCGCGCTGTGGTTCCGCCGGGTGGTGGACGTCCCGGCCGGGATGGATCTGAAGAGCGCCACCCTGGAACTGGGCGGCGTGGACGACTTTGACGTGACCTTCGTCAACGGTCAGGAAGTTGGTCACACGGCGGGCGAGACGCCGGACTTCTGGCAGGCGCAGCGGAAGTACAAGCTCACCGATGGCGTGCTGAAGGCCGGGAAAAATGTGATCGCGGTGCGCGTGCTGGATATCGGAGGCGACGGGGGCTTTGGCGGGCCGGCGAACGCGATGAGGATCGTCGCCGGTGAGCAGTCGGTTCCGCTGGCCGGGGCGTGGAAGTACGAGATCGAGCGGCAGTTCACTGATCCCGGCGACAAGCCACGGGCGGCGGCGCCGGGCGGCGGCAACATGGCGACCGAACTGTACAACGCCATGATCCATCCGCTGATCCCCTACACGATCGGCGGGGCGATCTGGTATCAGGGCGAAAGCAATGCGGGCGACCCGGTGGGATACGGCAAGCTGCTGCCGACGATGATCCAGAGTTGGCGCGCGCGGTGGGGCAGCGAGTTTCCGTTCCTGATCGTGCAACTTGCGGGGTTCATGGCTAATGGGGCTGGGGCAGATGACAACCCCGGCTGGGCGACGTTCCGCGATGTCCAGCGGCAGATCGCCGAACAGACGCCCAAATGCGGGCTGGCGCTGGCGATCGATATTGGCGACGTGGCCGACATCCATCCGAAGAACAAGCAGGATGTGGGCAAGCGCCTGGCGCTGCAGGCGATGAAGGTGGCCTATGGAAAGGACATCGTCGCCAGCGGGCCGACGCTTAAGTCCCTGAAAGCCGATGGCGACAAGCTGATCGTGTCGCTGAGCAATGTGGGCGGCGGGCTGGTGGCAAAGAACGGGCCTCTGCTGAAGGATTTCGCCATCCAAGACAAGGATGGGCGATGGGCGTGGGCAGACGCCAAGATCCAGGGTGATACGGTCGTGCTGTCGGCGGCGGATATCGCCTCGCCGATGGCGGTGCGGTATGCCTGGCAGAACACGCCGCCAGCGGAACTGTACAACAAGGAAGGCCTGCCTGCCGTGCCGTTTGCGGCCGAGCTGCGGTGATTGGCGAGCTGTGTCGGTGCCACGTTCCGGCACAATTGTCTCAGCCCGCAAAGATTGTCACCACGACGCGACGACGCAACGACGCAACGACGGTGACGACGAATGCCTTCTGTTCGTCGTTGCGTCGTGGTAAATTGGAGCTGGTCGCGGCTCGGCCGCGGTACGGGGGCATGGGGGCGTGCCCGTTTTTCCTGGGACCTGTAGGCCATCATGACCTCACGCGAACGCATGCTGATCGCTCTGTCCAATGGCCGGCCGGATCGTCTTCCCTGCCAGGTTCACGGATGGATGGACTATTACCTCCGTCGATACCTGGACGGGATGGACTGGTATCAGGCCAACGACCGCTTTGGGCTGGACCATGCGATCTATGTCTCGCCCGAGTATGACTACCGCGAGCAAGACAAGGCCAAATGGGTGACGCAGCGCCACGACCTGGGTTTGAACGCCGATGGAGATCATGCCTGGGACGAGACCATCACCACCCCCGGCGGCTCGCTGCACCACGCGGGGGCCTGGAACGACATAACCGCATGGGAGACCGAGACACTGGTCAAGACCCATCACGACCTTGAGCTGTGGGACCGCTATCTGCCGGTCCCCTCAACCTGCGACTTCTCGGCCATTCGCCAGGCGCGGGAGAAGCTGGGCGATCGCGGAATCGTCCGCTCCCACCCGTTCTCGGCCGGGCAGGGCAGCCCCTGGCAGAGCTTCTGCATCCTCGCCGGCACCCAGGAAGCCATCATGATGGCGATGGATGAGCCGGACTTCGTCCATCACGCCATGAAGGCGATTGTGACCAAGACCATCCGTGTGGCCGAACTGTGGAAAGGCACCCCGGCCGACATGGTCGAAACCGGGGGCGGCGCCGGCTCTAATACTGTCATCTCACCGGCGATGTTCCGCGAGTTCTGCCTTCCCTACGATCGCATGCAGCACGAGGCGCTGCACGCAGCGGGCGTGAAGATCGTCTATCACCTCTGCGGCGGTGTGATGCAGATGCTGGATCTGGTCATGCAGAACGGCGCCGATGGGCTGGAGACGATGACGCCGCCGGGCATGGGCGGCGACTGCGATCTTCGCGAAGCCTCCCGACGCGTTGGCGACAAACTCTTTTTCATCGGCGGCTTCGACCAGAACGCCGGCTTCGAGAACGGTACACCGCAGCGAGCGCGCGAGTTGGTCCACGCCTGCTTCGAGGCAACCCGTGACCACGCGGGCTACATCATCGCGCCTTCGGACCACTTCTTCCACGGCGATCCCGCCAATCTCCAGGCGTTCGCGGACGCCGTGAAGGAATGCACGTACTGATCAATCTCTTTCAGGCACGGGTACAGGTTTCAGGACGCCAGCAGCGCCGCCATGCGGTTGGGCACGGCCGCGGGCATGGGGGCGGCCATCGGGCGCATCGTGCCGCGGTCGATGAACGTGCCACTGAGCCAGATCACGCTGAGGCGATGCGGCTGCAGGTTCTGCATGACTCCCGCGATGGCCTGTGCCTGGCGCACGGGGTCGAGGTAGTAGCCGCTGCAGCAGACGCGTTCGGAGAGTTCGCCGACGGCCGCCAGCGAGATGTTCCCTGCCAAGAGCAGGCTCGAACGACGGTCATTGAGCGTCTGACTGGCATCGGCCGCGGTGTCGACGCCGTCGCACACGACGGCCCAGACGCCCTGGTGCATGGCATCGGTCAGATGCTCGGCGCTGGCGGCGTGGACGGTAGCGCCCGAGCCATAGCGGGCGACGGCCCAGGTGAGGGCATCAAAGACGGTGGTGCTGTTACGAAGGTCGATGGCGGCGAGTCGCTTGTGCCCGGCGAACAGCAGGTCGCGCGCGAGGTTGAACGCGCCCTGGGCGCGATCCAGAAGCACGCCGTGAGTCGAGTAAGTGCCATTGGCGCGGGCGGTATCCAGCACGGGCAGGCCACGAATAGCCAGGTCGTGGTAGAAGGAGCCCGGCATCGCGGGGCAGCAGTTGATGACGGCAGTGTATTGGCTCAGGAGGCTTGGGCGGAGCAGTTCGCCTGCCGGGATGCAGCGGGATTCGGGGTTCAGCCGCAGCAGTTCGGTCACCAAAACGCTGGAGGCGGCCGAGGGATCGTTGACGATCAGCCATCGCGTGGCAACGGGCGCCTGGGCCGAATCGCCCAGGACGAACGTGCCTTGGCCAACCCGGCGCTGGACGAGTCCTTCACTGGCCAGGTCGGTCAGTGCCTTGCTGAGCGTTTTTGCGTTGACCTGGAATCGGCGGGCGAGAATGCGTTCGCCGGGCAGGCGGCCGGCCATTTCGCCGGAAGCGATCGCGGTACGAAGGCGCTCGCGAAGCCGCTGGAATTTGTAGGCGAGCGACGAATCGCTGCACTGGGTGGTGTACGAGACGGCTGGGACGGCTGCGATGTCTACCATGACACTCTCCACAAGATCCTTCTCGCGGTTGTCTACAAGATGTAGTGTATCAGAACACTTGGGCAATGCCACGTGTGTTTGGCCGGGGATACTCTCCTGGCTTGTCTGGTAACGTGAGTTGGAAGACGCGGATGGGTTTGCCATCGGGGCGGGGCTGGGCGAAGCGTTCCAGCGTCCAACCGCGCGGGGTGATCCAGGCGGGGTAGTCGTCGCCGGTGACTCGGCCGGGCTCGCCCAGCATGACGGCCCCGCCGGGGGCGAGGTGGTGGCGGAAGAACTGGTCCAGGGGTTCCCATTGCCGACGTTCGTAGAGCACATCGGCACCGACGATCAGGTCGAAGCGATCGGCGAGGGTGCCCGTTCGCCAGTTGAGCTGGCGGTAGTGGCAGCGGTCGCGGTGGGGAAGGCTGTTGAGTCGCGCAAAGAGGAGGGCGGCGGGTTCGAGGTCGGCGAAGGTGACCTCGCCGCCGAGGCGGGCGGCGACGGCGCCGGTCAGGCCCATGCCGCAGCCCAGGTCCAGCACGCGGGCGCGGCGGGATTGGGACATCAGGCTCTTGGCGAGCCGGGAGACGGCGCTGGGGTAGTCGGGGGCGTACATCTGGGCCCAGTGGTGAACGAGGAAGACCCCCATGCCCAGCGAGCTTTCCCAGAGCTGCGCCCAGTAGGGCAGGTGGAGCTCATCGCCGGCGTGGCTGGTGCCGGTGGCGCGGTCGCGGCGGCCTTCGGCGTCGGCGGCCTGGTTGAGGATGATGTTGGGGTCGGTGATGCGTGTGAACGGGATCGTGAGCGGGCCGACCTGAAGGGTGTCGTCGGTGGTGGCGTAGAGACGGGCGATGCGCGCCTGCAGGGCGAGGCGCAGGCGCTGCGCGCCCGGCGCAGTGTGGGTACCGTGCGCGCCCGACGGGACGCGGGGGTTGGGCGAGGGTGGCTTATCGACATCCATGGCGTGGCAGACTATCCTGTTTTGGCGACGATGTATTGGAGACATGGAGCGGATATGCGCAGTTTCTTGTTGATTAGCCTGTTGATGTTCGTGGCGATCGGCTGCACCAATGCCTTGGAGACGGGCTACAAGCCCAAGGGGCTGGGTGTCAGCGACGATGCTCGCAAGGGCTACTATGCGCCGCCGTTCAGCCCGGAATCGCAGGCAGCCCGTCAAGGCGATACGGATCAGTTGAAGATGCGCCGGCCGGACGGGTATTGATCATTCCAATCCTTTCTGCTGGGTTCCCGCTGGGCTGGCGCCCGGGCTCTCTCGCTGCTTTCCTTTCTGTCATTCGCACTGTCTCCCTGCCGCTGACCTTTTCGCTATTTCCACATGTCGGCGATTTTGCTGCGGATGTCCGTGATCATGCCGGGTGCGTTCAGCGGGGTGTCGGCCGGGGTTTCGTTGCGCAGACTCACCTGCTGGAAGCGGTCGAGGATCGACTCGGGGAGGAAGCGCGTGAGCTGGGAGATGCTGTAGCGGCTGGTGAGCTTTTTCTGGTAGTAGAACGCCGGGTGGCAGACGTAGAGGAAGTCCTTGGCGCGGGTGAGGGCGACGTAGAACAGCCGGCGCTCTTCCTCGATCAGGTCTTGTGAGCCGGTGGTCATGTCCGAGGGGATGTTGCCGTCCGCCGCGTGCAGGACGTAGACGGCATCCCATTCGCAGCCCTTGGCGGAGTGGATGGTGGAGAGGATGAGGTAATCCTCTTCCAGCAGGGGCGCGCCGGCGAGATCCTGTGTGCTATTGGGGGGATCGAGCGTGAGGTCGGTGAGCATCTCCGAGCGGCTGCGGAAGTTGGAGCAGAGTTGTTCGAGCTGCTCAAGGTCGCGCAGGCGCATGGGGGCCTGGTCGTAGCGCTTGTCCAGGATGGGCTTGTAGAAGCGGCGGATGTCGGCAACCTGCTGGGCCAGGGGCACGCGCGGCTGGCTGATGCCCTGCATCATGCTGAGGAAGGCGGACCACTGGCCGGCGGCGGCCGGGGGGGCTTTGAAGCAATCCCACGACGCGATGGTGCGCGTGGTGGTGGAGAGGTGCTCGATCGCCTTGCGGGCGATGCCGGGGCCGATGCCATCAATGAGCTGCAGCACACGGAAGGCGCTGGTGGTGTCGCGCGGGTTCTCGGCCAGACGCAGGAACGCCAGCAGGTCCTTCACGTGGGCGGCTTCGAGGAACTTCAGGCCGCCGTATTTGACGAAGGGGATCTTGCGGCGGACCAGCTCGACCTCCAGGGCATCGCTGTGATGGAGCGTGCGGAAAAGGACGGCCTGCCGGCGAAGGGGGATGCCGGCCTCCAGATGCTGCAGGGCGGTGTCGATGATGTAGTTGGTCTGCTGATCCTCATCGGTCAGGCGGACTAGCAGGGGTTTTTGCTCGCTGACGCGGTCGCTGAACAGGTCCTTGTGGTGACGCTGGGGCGACAGGGCGATGACGGCGTTGGCGGCGTCGAGGATCGGCTGGACGGAGCGGTAGTTCTGCTCGAGCTTCACGACCTCGGCATCGGGGAAGATCTTGGGGAAATCCAGGATGTTGTGGACGGTGGCAGCGCGGAAGGAATAGATGCTCTGGGCATCGTCGCCGACGACGGTGAGGCCTTTGCCGGCCGGGCAGAGATTTTCCAGGATCTTGGCCTGGATGAGGTTCGTGTCCTGGTACTCATCGACCAGCACGGCGTCGAAGCGCTTGCGCACCTCGGCGGCGACGGTTTCGGACTGCATGGCGTGATACCAGTAGAGCAGCAGGTCGTCGTAGTCGAGGATGTTCTCGGCGTGCTTTCGCTGGGTGTAGGCCTTGAACATGGCCTTGAGCTGATCGGGGTACTGCTGGCACCAGGGGTAGTAGAGCTTGAGGGTGAGGTCGATGGGTTCCTGGGCGTTGACGCAGCGGCTGTAGATGGCGGCGCAGGTGCCTTTGCGGGGGAAGCGGACTTCGCCTTTGTCCAGGTGAAGCTCGCTGCGGACGATGTTCATGAGATCTTCAGAGTCGGAGCGATCCAGGACGGTGAACGCTTCGCCCAGGCCAATGGCCTGGCCGTGGATGCGGAGGATTCGGTTGGCCATGGAGTGGAAGGTGCCGGACCAGATCCGGCCGAGGCCGGACTCGCCGGATGTGGCAAAGCCGGCGGCTCGGGAGATGGACTGGACGCGTGAGAGCATCTCGGCCGCCGCCCGGCGGGTGAAGGTCAGCAGGAGGATTCGCTGGGGGTTGATGCCGGTTGAGACGAGGTAGGCAACCCGATGGGCCAGGGTGTTGGTCTTGCCCGTGCCGGCACCGGCGATGATGAGCAGGGGCCGGCCTTCGAAGGTGGCGGCCAGTTTCTGCTGGCGATTGAGGTTGGCGAGCCAGGATGCATCCATGGGAGCCTCAGACAAACAGGGTCATGACATCGATCGAGTGGCCCGGGGGCGTGGTCCGTTGCCTTGGGGGGCATCTTAGCTTGGGCAAGGCGGGGAAGCGACGGGGGGGGACGTGGGGACGCGGGGAGGGGGAGAGGGCGGGAGGGCGAGAGCGGGCGGGAGATGGTAGTGCGCGGCGTCCTCGCCCGCACCGGCGGACCAGAGAGTTCGGAGTTGGGAGGAGAGTGCTTGGTCGGGTTGGGTTCCCAGCGAGTTGATGTGCCTGCAATTCCTGTGCGAGCGAGGACGCCGCGTACTTCCCCGGGCGGCCCATCCTCCTTACTCTCCCGCCGTGTCGCGTCAGAAATTGCTTGCATCGGAGTCGGCCAGTTATGGGATTGCCTTGGTTCTGCGCCAGTTCAACGGCGCCAACACAATCGACTGTGCTCGAATTTCCCTGCAATGGCGTGACACCCAGGAGATCGAGACTTCATTCGCCGGCGGTGTCTGGAAAGGCCAGTTACGCCTCACGACCCCGCGCGACCGGCCTGATGCCGTCGATGCCGCGTTCTCCTTGTGTCTGCAATCCGGCTTGGCCGATCAGGTGAGTGTGGCTGTGGAGTTCAGTATCGCCGGCTGGTCGACCTAGAACTATGTCCTCTATCCCGCCGCCGTCTACAACGGTAACCGTTTCGCCGTCCACCCGCTTCCCTATCCCTCGATGTACAACGACCCGGCCGACATCGCCCTGGATCCGGCGATCCTCATCACCGATGTCCCACACCTCGCACTGGGCGAAGGCGAATCGCGGCTGCAACTGAACACCGGCGATATGGCGACGCCCTGTGTCGGCTTCTTCTCGCCGGGCGAGCATCAGGGATTCCTCTTGATGACGGTGCAGGAGACGCGCCTCGGAAATAGCGGCCTGCACCTGCGCGAATCGGAAGATCGCTCATCGGCGACCATCACACTGGAAGCGCCGGGCGTCCGCAGCGGCGGTATGTATGCCATGGGCTGCAGCACCCATCCGACCATCGACCGCGCTCCCGCCTGGAAGTCGGGCGATGCACTGACACTCAGGTTCCGCGTCTTTGTCTTCGCCGCCCGGCGCGTGCAGCAGTTGTTCGATCGTTTCGCCGCCGTGCGAAAAGACCTGACCCCTGGCAGGCTGGGTGGGCGGCGGCATGAATACTCTGCCACTGCTGTTCGCCGGCAGCGCCGAGAGCCGCCAGCGCGCCCGGGCGACGCTCGATTGGGTCTTCTCAAAGGCCCAAACGCAGTCGGGGCTGGTCGTCGGCGTCATCTACGGCGCGGGCGGCCGCGAGCTGGGTGACGGATTTGGCGCCTCAGGCACCGACCGGTGGGTCATGACGCGCAAATGCGGAGACTTGCTCTACTTCCTGATGAAGCACCTCATTCTGCTCCGGCGGCAGGGGTCGGCCATTCCGCCGGCCTGGCTGGACGGAACCCGGCGGCTGGCCGACCGATTCGTGACCATCTGGCGTCAGTACGGCCAGTTCGGACAACTGCTCGGGCCAACGCCCAGAACAAGCACTCCGCGCCGGGCATCTGCACGCTCTCAGGCGATGCGCTTTTCAAACTCTGGCGCGCTACCCGCGACACATTCTATCTTGAACTCGCCCGTGACATCGTCCACGGCACGCCGCAGTATCTCTCGCGGCGGGATCGCACGGTACAGGATCTACCCGATGGATGGATGTGTGAACGGGTCAACACCTGTGACTGGGAGTATTCGTGGTGCCCGCCTGGCCACGTCTTCCGCGGCTCGTGCTGGTGCGAAGTCTCCAACATGCTGAACTACGTGGAATTGCCCGGCCTGTACGTGAATGTGGACCTGGAGATCGTCTGCGCGTTTGACCACATCCATGCCCACATTATCGGGCGCCAGCCCGGGGCGCTGTGCCTCATGCTGACCAATCCCACCCGGTTTGATGCCACCGTACGCGTGCTGGTAGAGCGTGAGAGCGACCTGGCCAGGCCGCTTGGGCAGATGAGCCTCGTCGGTTGCCAGGAACTGCGCGTACCGGCCGGGCAGTGTGTCGAATTGCTGGCCCAACCCCGAGGAACTAAGTGCATGCCGGCGTAAATACGGTGACGCAAGCCAGCGTCTTATCCCCTCCCCCGTGGGGGAGGTTGGGCGGGGGGCGTCGCACCAAGTCTCCTTCGCACGGCGATACGTCACTGAAATCACGCCTTGAACCACTACGGATTGGCCGGGCTGTCGTCGATCGCCGCGCCCGAGTCGTTCGGGTCTGCCAGCAGGCCCGGCGAGATGGGTGGCCGCGTCATCGTGTGCCGGGCCAGTTCCAGGCGGGTGATGACCTGCTCCATGTCGGTTGGCCGCTTCTGTGGCCGGACCGAAACGCAGTCCATCACCAGGTTCGACAGCGGAAGCGGAATCTTTGGATTCAGCGCCTGCGGGGTCTCGATCCGGTTCTCCAGCAGGAAGCTGTTGTCGCCTTTGCGGCTGACGGTGTAAACCGTGGGCACGTGCTTGCCCGTGAGGCACCAGTAGAGCGTCGCCCCGAGGTTGTAGACGTCGGTCTGCACCGTGACGGGCCTGCGATTCACCTGCTCGGGCGCGATGAAATCAGGCGTGCCCTGGATGCGTTCCTTGATGGTGCCGATGGCGCAGCTCTGGCCGAAGTCAATGATCTTCGCCTCGCCACTATCGCTGCGCAGGATGTTGTTGGGCTTCATGTCGCAGTGGACAAAGCCCATCTCGTGCATCGCCTTCATGCCCCTGGACACCTGCAGGAATACGTCGATGTTCTCCATCACGTTGCGCGGCGGGCGCTGGTCCAGCGGCGTGCCTTCAACATACTCCATCAGCAGGAAGGCCTCAGCGACCTTGAGCAGCATCTTCTTGGATATCTTCAGTTCGTACGATCGCCTCAAGTTCGGATGGTTGAACAGCCTGCTGATTTCAAATTCAGTCTCCATCTGCTCGATGAAGCGAATGTCTTTCTGAAGGTCCCTGATGACATGTTTCATCGCGAAAATCCGCTTGGTAACCGGATCGCATACGCGATAGATGGTGCTCTTGGCGCCCTCTCCCAGGCACTCCAGCACATCGTAATTGAGCAGTTTCTGAACCATCTCCACTGTATCCCAGCCTACAAAGCAGTTTACACACCCACCATCCCCCGTCGCGACGGGGGCCCGGCCGACCTCACAAAACACACGCCGTGCCAAACGATTATAGCGATCTTCGCATCATTCGATACGTGGCCGCGCCATAACCTAATCTGCCACAAGATTTTAATAGCAACCCTGGCTCCGACCCGGGCCTGTTTCTCCCGGCGGAGCGATCATCTCGGTCCATTCAGCCGGCCGATCCGTACAGTCCCTCAAGCATCGGCGGCAGCACCGCCTCGGGGGAGAGGTAGTCCCTCGCCACCTCCCAGGCTGCCACCCGGTGCTTCGCATAATTCCCCGCCAGATCCTCCAGCGCCGCCACCGCCTGCTCCAGGGTCGAGAACGCCAGTACCCCGGCCCCCGAAGGGACATACCGGCTCCACTGGGTATCCTGCACCACCGCCGGTCGCCCGGCCGCCAGGTAACACGCCGTCCGGCAACTGAACCACCCGCTGTGCGTCGCCACATAGAAATTCTTGGCGATCGACCACTCACCGGCACTGTCGGCGATGAACTGCTGGTACGCCTCGGGCGTGGAACTGACATCATACGCGGGGGTCACCTGCCACCCGCGACTCAGGATCGGCTCGATCCCCGAATTACTCCCCATCGCCAGGCGCAGCGGCGTTTTCACCCTGCCGGGCAGGTCCATGAACTTCTCAAACTCCACCCGCTTGTCGAAGTAGTCCACGCCGTTGTAGTGGAACTTCTTGTTCTCTTTCGTGAAGTTCAGCGTCATCACGGTCGTCAGGGCATCGTCCTTGGGCGACTGCCGGCGCACGGCATCCCAGTCCCCCAGTGTGGCAATCGGCCGGGTTGTCTGCCACGGCAGATCCACCCGCGGCAGCCGGCAATCCTGTGCCCAGATGTTCTCCGCATAGGTCAGGAACCGGTCATGGGCCGCCACCTCGGCATAGCGCCCCTTCTCCTTGCCGTCCTTGATCAGCGACTCCTGCAACCCGATCTGCGAAAACCCCGGGTCCGTATCCATATAGACCTTGAGGCACCGCGGGTTCAGGTTCGCCGGCATCAGGTTGCTGCCCGAGACGTTGAGGTAGATGTCGGCCGACCCGGCCACCTCCGCAAACGCCTGGGCGCTCATCCCATAGTGGTCCTTCAGCAGCAACTGGTAGTGCCACTTCCCCCGCAGCTCCGGCGCATAGCGCGCGAAGAAGCGATCGATGAACCCCGCGTTGAAGCTGCCATCGTCGCTGGGCTGCTGCTTCACCGGGTCATAGGGCCATGTATTGGTGTTCTCGTCGTAGTAGACGTCATGCCCCAGTTGGTGCAGTCCCAGCACATAGTGGAAATAATCCCACGCCACGCCGCCCAGGGGATACTGGCCCACCAGGCCGCCAACGATAATTCGAAGTTTTGAGTTGGGAGAGAGCATGAGTCTAGTCGTCCAGTTTCATCTGATGTTTGGCCATGCGGTAGTAAGCCCCGCGCTGCTTCACCAGTTCGTCGTGCGTGCCTGACTCCACGATGCGACCGGCCTCCATCACGAATATCCTGTCGCAGTCGGCCACGGTCGAAAGCCGATGGCTCACCAGGATGATCGTCCGCTGCCCCTTGAGGCTGCGCAGCGTCTGGATGACCTGCATCTCGTGCTCGGCATCCAGGGCGCTGGTGGGCTCATCCAGCACAATGATCGGCGCTTCGGTCAGTAGCGCCCGGGCGATCCCCAGCCGCTGCCGCTGCCCGCCGGACAGATTGGTCCCGCCTTCCTGAACCTGCGTTTGGTACTTCTGCGGAAGCTTCTCGATAAACTCCGCCGCCCCCGCCAGTTCCGCCGCCTTGCGTATCGCCGCTGCCGTCGCGTCCGGCCGCCCGTAGGCGATGTTCTCCTGCACGCTGGTCGGCAGCACCATCCCTTCCTGCAGCACCAGGGCAATGTGCGCCCGCAGGCTCTTGATCTTGATCTTGCGCAGGTCGTTGCCATCCAGTTTCAGCGCGCCCGATGACGGGTCATAAAACCGCGGGAAGAGGTTCAGCAGCGTCGTCTTCCCCACGCCGCTGGAGCCAACAAACGCCACCATCTGCCCCGGCTCGATGCTGACGTTCAGGTCGCGGATCACCGGCTCGCCGTCGCGATACGCGAACGCAACATGGTCCAGTTCCAGCCGCCGGGCCTGACGCGGCAGCGCGACCGCATCGGGCGCATCCTTGATCACCGCATCCCGGTCTAGTACTTCAAACACCCGATCCACCCCCGCCATCGCCGTGATCATGCTCGACCCACTGGAAGACAGCTTGCTCAGTGGGTCATACAGCATCGCGATGTAACCCAGAAAGATCGGAAGAGCCGCCACGGAGAGAAGCCCCTGGTGAACGAGATAGGCGCCGTAGCCGAAGATAAGCGTCGCGCCGACGGCAAACGTCGTTCCGAGCAGGAACCAGTACGCCACTTCATGCCAGTGCAAATGGTAGTAGGCCTGCACCGATCTGCGGACCGTGGCGTCGAACTGGGTGTATTCGTCAGACTCTCTTCCGAACGCCTGGACCAGTCCGATCGCGCTCATGGAGCGTTGGATCCGGGTATACAGGCCCGAATCCTGCTGCTTCGCGTCAAGGGAACGATCCTTCAGTATCTTGCCGTAGTAGCGGACCACCAAAACAATCGGCGGCACCACGACCAGGGAGACAAGCGTCATCTTCCAACTGATTCCGAACGCCAGAACCGCCATCAAGATCAGGGTCAGCGCGTTCACGAGTAGCGAGACCAGCACATTCATCACGCCCTGGAAGCCGTAGGTATCCCACGCTACCCGATAGATCGCATCCCCCTGCGGCTGCGAACGGTGATAACCCAGGCTCAGTTCCTGAAGCTTGCGAAACAGGTCGCACCGTGCCCGCATCATCCCGTGCAGCCCGGCGCGGATGCTGAGAATGGTCTGTAGCGACTGGAAGACCTGCGAGCCCATGCGGATGACAAACATCAGTCCCGCCAGAAACAGCACCTGATGCATCACATTGTCTTTGGGGGCCAGGTCGTAGAGCCACCGATACACCCACTGGTCGATCGTCCTGCCCTTTCCGAGTTGAACGTCAATCAGGATGCTCAGAGGGTAATAGGCGAGCAACCCCAGCAGCGTCGAGAGGCCAATCGAGACCAGCGAGAGGGCAATGCACCACTCGTCGCCTCGAAAGTATTGCAGGATGCGAAGGTATTTCTTCATGAGCCGCTACACGGGTATCAGGCCAGCCAACAAAATGCAACCTGGGGGCCATTCCGGTAAGTGGCAGGCACGCCGTTCAAGGTGGGTCGGAGCATCCCGACCCACCCTGCTCATAAGCCGAGAAGGCGATTCAGTCGCGCCACGACGGCGGGGTCGAAAGTGGAAACCCAGGCAATCGCCGAAAAGTAGGCAGGCCGCCCCGGCCTGCTATGCCGGCCATCGACCACAGCTCTGGCGATTTCGCCAGTAACCTCTCCCTCCGCCTCCCCGCGCGTCCCCAAGTGGCCCGCTCCGCAGCCAGGCCGCGAGCCACGATTTACAGAAAGGAAACTACACCAGCGACCACGCGGCCGTTGGTCCATGGGCCGATGCCGCTGACGGCGGAGAGCGTTAACGCAAGGGCGTTGGCGAGTCAACTCTCGAATCCTGTTCTCGAATTCTGTTTTGTTGTCCCCGTCGTCGAACGGGCGGATGAATGAACCGGCGCGCAGCTAGTTTCTTTCTCGCGGCATTCCGCCATCCTCTCACATCATGCCAAGACGACCTCGCATCGCTCCCGGTGGCTGGGTGTATCATGTGCTCAACCGCTCGGCCGGCCGAATCAAACTGTTCCGCCACGACGAGGACTTCGCGGCCTTCGGCCGCCTGCTGCTGGAAGCCCACGAGCGCCTGCCTCTGCGCATCTACAGCTACTGCGTCATGAATAACCACTGGCACTTCGTGGTTCGGCCCAAGCGCGATGCGTGTCAACGAGCCAATCACATCCAAAGAGCGGGATGCCTGGCGGACAACCCTTGAGCGCAGCCGTCCCTTTGGCGATGATCCTTGGATTGCCAAGGCATCGCGAGAGTTGGGTCTGGAACACACCCTCCGCCGCGAAGGCCGACCCGCTCAAGCAAAAGGAGACGATGGAAACGCGAACTAGCTGCGTCCCGGTTCATTCTCCCGTTGTTTGCGGCGTGAAGCATTACGAGACGGACAAGCCAAGCGTAAGCGCCGGACAAACCAAGCGTAATC